>NZ_JBHSQK010000007.1:0-349284 GCF_042658055.1 Pseudonocardia lutea | reverse complement strand
CGTGCACCGCTGGGTGCTCGCTCACCGTGAATGGTTCCTGGGAGCCCTGACGGAACTGTTCGCGCAGGTGGGGGACGGGCTTGCCGGGCCTGCCGCGCGGCACTTCGTCATGCTGCGCGATGGCGCCATGGCCGCCGGCTGCCTGTCCGATCCGGAGGTCGTGTCCGAGACCTTCCTCGACGGCGTCGAGGGGCTCCTGTGGTCGCGGTCCGTGCCGGGCGCCCCGCGAGGGTCGGCCGGACGCGGGGCGCCACCTGTCACCTGAACGTGAGGCGGATGCGTCGACGGTCCCCTCACAGCGCCACAAGTGCCGTGCACGACGGCGAGAGCGAAACCGCGAATGCGCCGAGAGGCTCCGGGCGGCGGTCGGGCGCCTGACGGGGATGCAGCTACAGCCCGACGGCTGTCAGTCGCGACGGCGGACCTTGTCCACGAACTGCGGGTTGGTGGACAGCTCGAACGTCTCGACCTGGCGGTGCCTGAGCCCGACGCTTTCCGGATTCGCCCGACCGTCGACAGCGACATGCCGCTCCCGTCAGCGATCGATGCCCGGAACCGGTGCGTGCCATCGCTCGGGGTGTCCACTTGCGGGTGCGTGGCCGGCGAGCGCTCCTGCGGCGACAGCCGGCGCCTCCGGCGCTGGTCCGCGAGTGCCGGACCAGCGCCAGGAGTGCACTCAATCGAGCTACTCCGTCAGCTGAGAGCGCCGTCGAGGAACACGGGTTCGTCGGAACTCGGCGCCGTCAGCGATCTGAAGGGGCGGTGGCGCCCTTCCTGGTCCTGAAGCTGAACGGGACCTGCGGACACCGTTCCCGCGTGATTCCTTGCGTTGCGAGGTCGGCGCCGTCTCCACAGTGGCGTTCAGCGAGCGCGCCGTTCACGGTCGCGTTCGATCGTGGCCAGACTTGCGCTCACTGGGTGGTCGCTGCCGTTGGTGATCGTCACGGTCAGGTCCCGGCCTTGCTCGCCCTGGCCGACGATGGTGGAGCAGGTGAGCGGCTGGCAGCGCTCCGGAACCAGAGAACCTGAGCTCTGAAGCGTGGATGACGCACCGCGGCTCTCGGCTCAGCTTCTGCCGGCTACGCCAACGGCATTCTCGGTGGTGCTGTACTTCGCAGCGAAGTCGACCAGCACGGCTGTCTGGTCGCGAGTCGTCGCAGATTCGTCCTTGCCCACACCTGCTTCAACTCCATTGCTGCCATCGGACGGTGAGTCTCCCTTGTTGCTCATAGCGGCGACGCTAATGTCTGACTCTGCTCGTCGGGAGGGTGCGATACACCCAGCCTGTCGACGCCTGGAGGGAGCGTCGGAACGGCTGCCCTCAGCGGCTCGAGTCGGTCGGGCACGCGGCGCGCTCGCTGCGTGATGTCCGAGCGACGGCAGCGGCGACCGGCACAGAACCTGTGGGGCCGGCGTGGCCGGCGGAGCACAGCAGTCTTGGCGTTCGTCGGTCGCGCGCCGCGCCGGTTAGCCTTGTCGACCGACGGGAGGTGTCTCAGTGGATCAGCCGCGGCGGCGGCCGACGCTCGCGGATGTCGCGCAATTGGCAGGTGTGGATGCGAGCCTGGTCTCCCGGGTCCTGCGCAACGATCCGCGCGGGCGAACGCTGCAACTGGTCCGACACGCCGAGCGCAGCTCGGGGAAGAATCAGTCAAGGCCAAGACAAAGTCGAGCCCTGTGCCGGATCGGACTGATCAGCAGCAGCTCGCCCAGCAGCTGGTGGAGGCCGTGTGTGCGGAGGTCGTGGAGCTCGTCGGGCCCGGCGGGCTACTTACCCGTCTGATTAAGGCGGTGCTCGAAAACGCATTGGCGGCGGATATGCGTACGGCGCGAAAAGCGAAGGCGGCCTCCGAACCGGAAGCCGCCTTCGTCGATATGCTGTGCGCCGCGAGGGAATCGAACCCCCAACCCGCTGGAGGGGAGTCGGGTACTCGCCCAAGGTCTCCGAAACTGGTTCCTACTTGTCACACGCCGCCTACCGAGCTTGTAGATCATCAGCGGCGATGCGTGTTGGACACGGTGATCGAGCGTAAGCGGTGACCAAGACGGTGACTGACAGCCCTGGACGTTCTGGGGTCCGGGACGATCCGCAATTTCCGCGGACGAGCCCGCTACCTACGATCAGGCGGCGCTGGATCTCGCGGTGCCCTCGTAGAGGCGCAGCAGCCGGACGTCGTGGATGAGCGTTCGGTGCAGAACAGCTACGTGGTCGAGGTGCGACCGACGGTCCTCGCCGGAGACGAAGGGCGGGCGGTCTCGCGGAATGTGGCGTGGCCGGCCCGGACGTCGGCGTACTGGTCGGCGAGTATGGCTTGGACGAGTTGGAACTCCCCGATCTTGAGCGCCGCCCTTGATGTTTACGGTTTCGGGGGCGACCTGGACACCGCAGTCATGCGTCGAGGACGAGTCGGGCCGTTCGGGCGCGCGAGACGCAGATCATCATGCATGTCCCTTTCCGGCGTTCCTGTTCGGTGAGGACGGAGTCGCGGTGGTCCGGCTCGCCCTCGAGCACCAGGGTCTCGCAGTCCCCGCAGGTGCCTTCTTCGCACGAGTAGACGACGGGGACGCCGGCGTCCTCGGCGACGGCGACGATCGAGCGATTCGCCGGGATGGTGAGGGTGACGCCGGACTGGGCGAACTCGACGTCGAAGGAGGTGGTCGGTCCGTCCGTCGCTCCGTCGGCGGGGGCGAAGCGCTCGAGGTGCAGCGCGCCCGCAGCCCACGAGGCGCAGTGTGTCTCGACTGCCTTCAGCAGGGCCTCGGGGCCGCAGCAGTAGACGGCGGTGTCCGGCTGCGGTGCGGCGAGCAGCTCGGAGAGGTCGAGCAGACCGTGCTGGTCCTGCGGGTGCAGCCGGACCCGATCGGCCCCGAATCGGGCCAGCTGCTGCGTGAACGCCATGGTGGCGGCACTCCGCCCGCCGTAGAGCAGCGTCCACTCCGCACCTGCCTGCTCGGCGGCCTCGATCATGGGGAGGATCGGGGTGATGCCGATGCCGCCTGCGATGAACACGTAGCGCTTCGCCTCGACCAGCGCGAAGTGGTTGCGCGGACCGCTGGACCGCTGGCGACGAGCCGGTCACCCGGGGCGAGCCGGTCGTGGACGTAGGTCGACGGCGAGGTAGATCTTGCTGGTTAGCCGGCCTCGGGATCTGCCGAGGGCTCGCTGTCGACGGCGAGGTCTTCGATCCAGGCGGCTGGTGCAGCCCCTTTTTGCGGGCCCCGGCGGCGTGCTGGTGGGCCCGGACGTGGGTGGAGTCGACGCTGATGGTCCACTCGACCCCGCCGACGGAGTCGTCCTTGGTCACCGCTTCGTCAAGGATGCGGTCCCAGGTGCCGTCTGCGGTCCAGCGGCGCAGCCGCTCGTGGGCGGTCTGCCATGGGCCGTAGCGTTCGGGCAGGTCTCGCCATGGCGCTCCGGTCGCACCTTCTACAGGATCGCGTTGATCACCCGGCGGTGGTCGCGCCAGAGGCGGCCGTTCCCGGCCACCGCGGGCAGCAGCGGCTCGATCCGAGCCCACGCCTTGTCGGTCAGCTCACCGCGGCCGACCACCCGGACATGGTCAATCAGGCCAGCTCAGATCCCTTACAGGGCACGCCCTAATGCGAACTCGTGAGGACGACGCTAGGGCGGGTTCGAGCGTGCCACTCTCCGTCAGGTGATGTCCAGCACGACCAGCCGGCGGTAGAGGGTCGCGCGGGATATACCGAGGTCTTCGGCGGCGGCCTTCTTGTTGCCGTTCGCGGTTTGGAGTGCGGCGATGATGGCCGCGCGCTCGACCTGTTCGAGCTTCGACAGCCGCCGTCCGCTCTTCGCGGCCCGATAGGACGGAGGCAGGTCGGGGAGCCGGACCCAGGTCCCACCTGCAGCACGGAGCGCCGCCTCGACCACGTCCGCGAGCTGGCGGACGTTGCCGGGCCAGTCGAAGGTGGACAGTGTTCGTTTGACAGCGTCGTCGATGCGGGGGGGGATGGCCTGCCCGTTGGCCGCGATGGCGTCGATGAGCTCGGGGATGTCGTCGGCTCTCTGACGGAGCGGAGGCACCGTGAGCACGTGGGTGAAACGGGCAACGAGGGCGTCTGGCGGCGCGGTGTGACGCGAGCCGGTCTGGAAGGTTGCGAAGATCCGGCTCGGGCCGGTCATCTCGTCGAGGTGTGCGCACAGTGCGGTGAGCGCGCCATCGTCGGCTTTCTCGAGACCCGTCATCACGATTGGCGTCGAGTGGCCCGCGGCGAGCAGGTTGAGCTCGTTTAGCCACGACCGCGGTGCACGCCGCGACGCCGACCCGACGTCGAGCGTCGAATGTCCCGCTCTCTTGGCGATGGCCAGTGCGAGCCGTCGGGCGCTCGTGCGCTTCCCGGCCCCCGGCTCACCGACGAGTAGGATGTGTTGTCCGCTGGCTACGGCTGCGCTGGCGTCCTCAAGGAACCGGGTCCATGCCGGGCTCCTTCCGGGCAGCACTGCGGTGAGCTGCGGCGGGGCAGCTGGCGCCACCCTCCCGCGACGCGATGAGTCGAAGCCCCCCATGCGGAGCTGGACGACTGCACCCGCCAAGGCGTCCGGGGTGTCGACCCGATCGATCGTCGCGTACATGGCGGGCTCTCCGGCATGCAGGATCAGCTTCCGACGGCCATCGACGATCGCGCGCCGGACCTTCTCCTGCAGGGCTTGGCGATCGACGCCTTTCAACATGTCGTCCGCTAGCGGGTTGGCGATCATCATCCGGTCGTTCATGGCGACGATTGCGCGACGATATCCGCGGCGATCTGCTCGCAGGTAACCGTCCAGCAGGGCCCGATCGGCGGCGGCGTAGCCCGAGAGCAGCCGCTCCCCGATCTCGCTCGCCAACCGGATCACGAGCGGAATCACCAGCTCAGAGGCACGGTCGGTAGACGAGACGAAGTCGATCGCCCCCTCCAGCGTTCCCGAGACCGGATGGATGACAGGTGCTCCGAAAGCTGAGATCTCGCGGTAGACGTCCGAGTAGTGCTCGGCCCCCCGCACGGCGACAGGATGACGCTCCTCGAGGACCGTGCCGAGTGCCGTCGTTCCCGCGTACTGCTCCCCGCAGTCGTAACCGGGCGCGGCGGCCACCTCGTCGAGTGCCTCGAGGATGGAGCGGTCCTCAGCCCACCGATGGAGCAGCCGACCCTCCGCGTCGCTCACGAGGACGGCGACGCCCTCCGTCTGCATCTCGGCGAAGATCGGGGTGATGACCGCTCGTACGGCGCGGAGGAAGGCGCTCTCGGAATCCAGCTCCCCGTAGGAGGGAAGCTGGTGCGGCCCGGACGGGGCGACACCGGCGGCGGCGCAGCGTTGCCATGAACGCAGGATCGTGTCCCGCACACTGCCGCCGACCTCGTCACCGGCGAGGAATCGCTCGCGCGCCACCTGGACGGACCGTTGCGCAACGGTAGGGGCAGGCATGTCACCTCTTCCCACGACGGGTCGCTCTGTGTATACGTCGGAGCGGCCGCGCTGTACAGGGGTTCGGCTGGCCACGGGTGGGGTCACGTCCGGGCTGCTCGCGCCGAGGCGTGACCCCACTAGAGGCTCCGGTTGCGCTCACAGTATGTGTTGGTCGGGGGTGGCGGTGTGTCTCACAACGCAACAGCACGCTGCGCACAGCACGGATGGCCGGCACCGAGATGACTCGGCGGTTCGTCCGTACCAACCCGTGGCGCCCGGGTTAAGCGCTGCGGCTGAGGTGGCGGGCGATCACCATCCGCTGCGATTCCATTGACGACGAGACCTGGTCGATGCGCTACATCGACCAGACTGCGGGACGACCCAACGAGGTCTGGGGCCACCAGTGGCAGGACCTCAGCCCGCAAAGCTCCATCCCTACGCAGGCCCCGACGGAGGCACCAGCATGATCGAGGTCCACACATACCTGTTCTTCGAGGCCCTGCTCGGCGAAGTCGGCTCCTACGGACCCCGGCTGGAGAGCAACGACTCGGGCCACCGGCTGGTCACCGGCTCGATGGGGCTGGCCGCTGGCTGGTCGCCCCAGACTCCCTCGAGGTCTGGTCCGCGGACCGGGTCGACGCCCTCGACGCCGCCGGCATCAACCTCCAGGTCGTGGCCCGAACCGATGGGCGCGCGCGGCCCCTGGCCCAGCTGTCGTGCAACGGCCGGAGGCCGCGGTCGAGGAGCTTCGCCGGTCCGTACAGGACCTCGACGCCGTGGGCGCCTACTTCGGGTCCGACGCCCGGACGTTCCTCGACGACGCCGAGATCGCCCCGGTCTACTCCGCGTGCGTGGAACTCGACCTCCCTCTGTTCGTCCACGCCGCCATGCCGGGGATCGACGGTCCTCCGGGGGACCGGCGCCTCGAGCGGTGGATCGGCCAGGCGGTCCTCGGGTACCCATTCGAAGACACCGTCGCCACCACGACGTTCCTCTCAGCGACGTCCTCGACCGGCAACCCCGGACTCGACGTGTGCCTGACCCACGGCGGAGGCGCGACCGCGATGTTCTGGGGCCGGATCTCGGCGTTCGCGCGCACCGCGCGTGGCCCCTTCACAGACGACCGCCTGCGCGAGCACATGCACCGATTGTGGTTCGACTATCACGTCCACTCGCCGGCCTCGGCGGACCTGCTGCGCCAGCTCGCCCGCCACCCCGTCCACCTCATCCTCGGCTAGATCGCCCGGCACAGCGACGTCGTCATCAACCTCACGACGGGCGGGTCGCCCCACATGGGCGTGGCCGAGCGGATGCGCCCGACATGGAGTTCAAATCGGAGCTCGCGTCCCTGAGCATGGGCTCGACGAACTTCGGTCTGTTCACGATACTCGAGCGGTTCGACGACTTCCGCTTCAAGTGGGAGCGGGAGGACTGGAGAAGAGCCGGGACCTCGTCTTCAGGAACACCTTCGCGGACATCGAAGCCATCCTGGACATGGGCCGCCAATGGGACGCGCTTCGAGTACGAGTGCCACGACATCGGGCACCTGGCGCACTTCCGTAGGCGCGGCCTGGTCGAGGGGCCGGTGTTCGTCCAATCGGTGTTCGGCATCTCGGCGGCATCGTTGCCGACCCAGAAGACCTGATGCACATGTGTCGCACCGCTACACGTCTGCTCGGCGCGGACCACGAGTGGTCGATCCTCGGGCGGGGCGCCACCAGCTGCCGCTGGCGACGCTCGGCGCGGCGACCGGTGGGCGGCGACGAGCCGGAAGGAGCGGGCCGGGTAGCTGCGCGCACTGGAGGACAGCCTGGCGAAGCGGGTCGAGGAGATCGCGGTCACGATCTCGAAGGATGTGGGGACGCCGGCGCGGATCGCGAGCCGGATCCAGGTCGCTCTGCCGCAGACGGACGTCGGCACCTATGTCGACCTGCTCGGAGGGGGAGGGGCCCGAGCAGCAGGTCGACAACTCGCGTGCCTGTCCGCTCGCGCGCATGCACGCAGGTATGCGCTATGCTCCTGGCGTAGTCGGCGAGATCGGGGGTGCGAGATGGCCGGTTGGGCGAGTGTCACCGAGGACGAGGGTGGGGTCGGCAACTGCCTGACCCAGATCCGGATGATGGTGCTGGCCGGCGAGCTGCTCCCCGGCCAGAAGGTGCACCAGGGCGACCTGGCCCAGCGGCTCGGCGTGAGCCGCATCCCGGTCCGGGAGGCGTTGGCCAAGCTCCATGCCGAAGGAGTGCTGGACCACCGGCCGAAGACCGGATTCACGGTCGCGCGGTTCAACAGCGAGGACCTGGCGGAGATCTACCTGATGCGGCGCCTGCTCGAAACGGCCCTGACGCGGGCGACCGATCTCTCCACTGTGGACGTGAAGCGGATGCGAGAGCTCCTCGACCGCCTGTCCGGTGTCTCCCCGGTGACGGAACCAGAGGAGTTCGCGCAGCTCAACAAGGCCTTTCACTTCACCCTCTTCGAGGCATCCCCGCTCGAGCTCGTGCGGCAGGAGGTCGAGAGGCTCTGGTACATGTCCAGCTTCTACCGGGCCCTGCACCTGTACGAGGCCAAGCGCTCGGCGAACCTGCAGGCTGAGCACCTGCGGATCATCGAGGCGATTGAGCAGAACGACCTCGACCGTCTGATCCTCGAGCTGGACCAGCACCGGGCCTCCACGGAACACATGGTGGTGGATCGCATCGGGCGCAGCCGTCGGCCTTCGATGGGTGCTGTCTGACGGTCGAGGTCTCGCGCCCCCGCGACCATGGGACGGGGTGCCGCGCTGCGGTTCAGTCGATCCGAGCGCTGTCGGGCCGCATGTCCGGCCCAGTCTGCGTACCACCGTCGCCTCGGTCAGGTCGCGGTGCTCGTTCGACAGGCGGACGAACCGCTCCCGGTCGGGGTCCTCGATGGCCGCGATGAGCCCGACGTGCTCCACGGGAACGTTGCCGGCCCGGTCCTCGACGTAGAAGACGAAGGCGCGGTAGAAGCTCGACATGTACCAGAGGCGGCTCACTTCCTCCCGGACCCGCGAGAGCGGCGACGCCTCGAAGAGGGTGAAATGGAAGTCGTTGTTGATCCGCTGGGAGCCGAGCGGGTCCGACAAGGGGTCGACCAGCGAGAGCAGGCTGTTGAGCTCCTTCATCTGCGCCACGTCCACAAGGGCGAGATCGGACGACATCATTAGCTCGGTCTCCAGCAGGCGCCGCATCAGGTAGATCTCCGCCAGGTGTTTGGCCGGTAGTCGAAGATCCCTTCCGCGTGCAGCTGGGCAAGCGCCTCGCGCAGCGGGATACGGCTGACGTCCAACGCGTCGGCGAGGTCCTTGCTGGAGCACCTTCTAGCCGGGGAGCACCTCTCCCGAGAGCACCAAGTCGCGGATTCGGGAAAGGCAACGGCTCGACGCCGCTCTCGACGGTCATGGGTTTTGATCCGGTTGGGGAGTGACGCGCTGACCTCGGAGCGCGATTGCAGAGCACGGCGTCGCCGTAGAACCACTTGCATACTGATCGCGACACATGTCGTGCTCGGTGAGCAACCGCTCGTCGCTCCTTGCAGCGCGTCTGCTCGTGCCGCTCGATGGGCCCTCGGCTCGGGGCTCGCGCCCGCAGGCCAGGATGATATACTCGCACGTGTGCACAAATGTATTTGTGCGCAGGGGTCCGGATGGACGACCGGCCCGAGCGACAGCCAAGACCCGCGCACTGTGGCGCCCCACGCGCGTGTCTCCCGGCGGCCGGGCCGGACCGTGAAATCGAAGGTCTGGGAGGCACGGGCGTTGACAGTCACGAAGGGCCACATTGTTGAGTTCGCACCCACGGACCTCTCACCGGCCGAGCTGGAGTTCAAGCGGGAGGTCGGCGCCTACCTCGACGAGCGGCTGCCCCCGGGCGGGTACACGCGGAGCCTGGGGATGGGCGCCCTCGTGGACAAGGAGTTCTCGGCCGACCTGGGGGCGCGGGGACTGCTCGGCATCCACTTCCCGGCCGAGTACGGCGGGGCCGGCAGGTCTGCGGTGGACCGGCTGATCGTGACGGAGGAGCTGCTCGCCCGGGGCGCCCCCGTCGGCTATCACTGGATCGCGGACCGGCAGATGGGTCCGTCCATCCTTGCCAACGGGACCGAGGGGCAACGACGCGAGTTCCTCCCGCGGATCGCCTCCGGCGAGCTGTCATTCTCCATCGGCATGAGCGAGCCGGACGCCGGTTCGGACCTGGCCGCGCTGCGGACCAAGGCCGTCCAGGACGGCGACGAGTGGATCGTGACCGGCAGCAAGATCTGGACGAGCGGGGCGACCACCTCGACCCACGTCCTCGCGGCTGTCCGGACCGGCCCGGGCCGGCGCGACGGGATCACGCAGTTCATCATCGACCTGAGCCGGCCCGGCGTCCGCGTCGCCCCGATCGAGTTCATCGACGGCACGCGCGACTTCTGCGAGGTCCACTTCGACGACGTGCGGGTGCCCGACGCCTACCGGCTCGGTGCGGTCGGGAAGGGGTGGAGCCAGAACACCGGGGAGCTCGCCCTCGAACGCGGCGGCGTCGACCGGTGGATGTCGTTGATCCCCCTCCTCGACGAGTGGTCGGGCCGGTGCGAGGAGTCCGACCGTCCCCGGCTGGAGTACCTGTCGGCCACCTGCTGGGCGCTGCGCGGGCTGTCGCTGGCGATCGCCCGTCAGGTGGACGAGGGGCATTCCCCGATCGTCGAGGCCGCGCTGGTGAAGGAGCTCGGCACCACCTTCGAGCAGGAATGTGTCCGAGTCCTGAGCGACGCCTTCGGCCGCACGCCCAGCCCCGACTCCTCCGACGAATTCGAGGCGCTGCTGGCCAAGGCGCTGCTGGTCTCTCCGTCCTGGACCATCCGCGGCGGTACGAACGAGGTACTGCGCACGATCGTGGCAAAGGAAATCCGGTCATGAGCGAGACGACCGTCCCGACCGGCGAGCCCGAGCTGGTGGCCCTCGTCCGTCAGCTGAACGAGGATCTCGCGGACCGGAGCGCGGCGTTCGACAGCAAGCTCTGGGCGGCGATGACGGACGCCGAGCTGCACCTCATCGGGATCCCGGAGGAGGCGGGCGGGGCTGGAGGCATGCTGTCCGACCTTGTGGCGACCGTGTTCGAGTGCGCCCGGGCCGGAGCGGCCATTCCCCTCGCGGAGAACTGGCTGGCCCAGTCCCTGCGGGCGACGGCGGGACTGGGTGCCCGGCCGGGGGTGTCGATCTGTGCCCGGCCCGCTGAGGTCGAGGGAGCCAGAGCGTCGCCCACCGCATCCGCGCTTGCCTTCGACGGGCTCACCTGGGCGCCGCACGCCGACGAGCTCCTTGTGCTGGAAGGGGACGCGCCGTCGTCCGCCCGACCGACGACCTCCTGGACGACCGATGCCGCGGGGACGCGCTACGACCTGGCCGGCCAGCCCGCCGGGAACGTCAGCGTCGAGCGCGAGCATCTGGGGGAGCCGGTGCCGCTGGCGCACGACGAGCTCCTCACCCTGACCGATCTGCTGCGCACGGCGCAGCTCGGCGGGGCGATCCGCGGCTGCTTCGACCTGAGCCGGGGATACGCCGCCGAGCGACACCAGTTCGGGGTCCGGATCGACTCCTTCCCTGCCGTGCAGCACCACCTGATCCAGCTCGCCCAGGCCGCCGCGATCACCCGGGTCTCGGCGTTTCGGGTCGTCGGCGCGATCGAGCGCGGCGGGCAGGCCGCGCAGGCGGCTCGAGCGGCGCGGGTCGTGGCGAACGAGTCCGCCCGGGTCGCGATCCGCTGCGCGCACCAGCTGCACGGGGCGATCGGCATGACCCGCGAGTACCCCTTGGCGAGCCTGACGCGGCGCCTCCACTGGTGGCGGCTCGTCGACTCCGACGACGTACCGCAGTCGGAGCCCGGGCAGCGGACCTTCCTCAAGCAGGTGTGGCTCGACACGAACGGAGTGGCCCACTCGTGAGCAAGGTGCAACTGTCGCGGTTCGACCATGTGGCCGTGGTCGAGTTCGCCAACGGACCGTACAACTATTTCACCGTCGAGCTGCTCGACGAGATCGCGGACCGCCTGGACCAGGCCCGTGAGGAGGGTTTCCGGGCGGCGGTGCTCGCGTCCGAGGGGCGCCATTTCTGCGCGGGGGCGGACTTTTCCTCGATCGGGCCGTCGGTGGCGGAACGCAGCGAGAACTCCCAGCGCACCTATACCGCGGCGGCCCGGATCTTCGCGCAGCCCCTCCCCGTCGTGGCGGCGGTGCAGGGCGCGGCCATCGGGGGTGGGCTCGGGCTGGCCTGCGTCGCCGATTTCCGCGTGGTCACCCCGACGACGCGCCTGGAGGCGAACTTCACCCGGCTCGGGTTCCATCCCGGCTTCGGGCTGAGCGTCAGGTTGCCGGGCCTCGTCGGCGAGCAGAAGGCATTGCTGCTGCTGATGGAGGGACGGCGGGTCGACGGCCAGGAGGCGGTCTCGATCGGCCTCGCCGAGCGGCTCGCGGAGCCGGAGGCTCTCGTCGACGCGGCCATCTCGTTCGCGGCGCAGCTCGCGGCCCGCGCGCCGCTCGCCGTCCAGTCCGTGCGCGCCACGCTCCGTCACGACCTGGTCCGCGACGTGGAGCGTGCGATGGCCTGGGAAGCCGCGGAGCAACGCCGGCTCTGGGCCACCGAGGACGCCGCGATCGGGATGAAGGCGGCACAGCAGCGGGAGACGCCGGAGTTCGTCGGGCGCTAGCATTGACAGGTTCGTGTGCGTTTCTGTATACAAAGTCCAGGTGCGAGGCAGCACCGGGCACTCCGAACAGGGAGGCAGCATGGGATCGACCGGCTCGGCGGGGACGCTCCTGGTCTCGAGCTCCACGGCGAAGAACCTGGATTTCTTCGACCTCTCGACCGGCCAGAAAATCGCCACGCTGACCGATCTGATCGCCGAACCGCATGAAATGGTGTTCGACGCCGGGCGGCGTCGCGCCTATATCGCGCACACCTACCGCGAAGGCGTCTACGACCAGGATGTGCCCAAGGGCCATGAGATCACCGTTGTGGACGTCGACTCACACACGGTGGAGAAGGTCATCGACATCACGCCCTACTACGCGCCGCACGACGTCGAGTACGACCCCGAGTTAGACCTCATCATCACCGGGATCGAGGATTTCGAGGGCAAGCGCGGCGTCGTGCTGATCGACGCGGAGTCGCACGAAGTCGTCGGCAACGTCCCCACCGAGGCCCGCAACTGCCACTGGCTCGCCCTGGTCCCCGGGCGCAAGGTCTTCGTGACGCACAAGGAGGCGCCGATCATCTCGGTTGTCGACCTCGTCGAGCGCACGCTCGTCGCGTCCATCGAGGTGCCCGGGGGCGCCGAGGAGATCGACGCGTCGCCGGACGGCGACTTCGTGTACGCGGTCACGCCGCGCATGAAGGTGGACGTTGACCTGGGCGGCAGCGGGCACTTCTTCCGCCCGGAGCTCACGGCGTCGGAACCGGCACCGCGGCTGGTCAAGATCGACGTGGCGACGAACGAGATCGTCGGCGAGATCGCGATGGCGGACTACCAGATCGGCCTGCGGGCCGGCCACGACGGTGTCCTCTACTCGACCTGTATGAACAACATGGAGCGCCCGGGCCCGGAGGTGGACCTGAAGGCGCTGCCGCGCAACGACGGCCTGCTCAACATCGTCGACACGAAGGACATGTCCCTGGTGGGCAGTGTCCCAGTGGACGCCCTGCCCATGACGACACGGGTGACCCAGGACAACACCACGGCTTGGGTGGCGAGCCTGGCCACCGGGCGGGTCACCGTGGTCGACGTGCGGGCGCAGCAACGCGTCGGCGATCTCGACAACAACGCGGGCGGGGCTTACGGCGGCACGCACGGGATGGTCCTCGTCCCGCCGGCCTGACCCCGTTCCTCACCGACCGAAGAGCAAGAAGGAGTGCGCGATGGGCCGCTTGGACGGAAAGGTGGCACTCGTCACCGGTGCTGCACGTGGGCAGGGTCGGGCGATCGCGGTGCGGTTCGCGCAGGAAGGGGCGGCGGTCGTCGCCCTGGACGCCTGCACCACCTACGACCATATCGACTACCCGTTGCCGACCACCGAGGACCTCGACGAGACGGCTGCGCTCGTCAAGGACGTCGGCGGCCGGATCGAGACGATGGTCGCGGACGTCCGCGACGAGGAGGCCCTCGAGGCCGCGGTCCGGCTGGCGAAGGACTCCTTCGGGAGCCTGACCACGGTGTGCGCGAACGCGGGCATCGGTGGCGAGCGCGGGAAGATGTGGGACACGCACGAGGACGTCTGGCGCACCGTGCTCGACGTCAACCTGCTGGGGGTCTGGAAGACCGTCCGGGCCGCGGTCCCGGCGCTCATCGAGGCCGGCGGCGGCTCGGTCGTGCTGACGAGCTCGCTCGCGGGGATCCAGGGCATGCGCCACACGTCCGCCTACGTGTCGGCCAAGCACGGCGTCGTCGGAATGACGCGGGCGCTCGCAAACGAGGCGGGCGAGTTTAACATCCGGGCCAACGCGATCCTACCCGGCAACACGAACACCCCGCTGCTCAACAACAAGGCCACCTGGCGGCTCTTCCGGCCCGACCTGCCGGAACCTACGCTGGAGGACGTCAAGGGGACCATGCAGGACCTGGCGCTCCTGCCCACACCATGGGTAGAGGCGGAGGACATCGCCAACACCGCGCTGTGGCTGGCCAGCGACGAATCGCGCTTCATCACGGGCGTCCTCATCCCCGTCGACGCGGGCTGGTACGTCCGCACCTAACGCCGGGTTCGCACTTCGACAACGCCGCCCCCGTCGGCCACGGCACACCGAGGCCCGATGGGGGCGTTGTCGTGTCGCCTTCAAACCGGGCGGGCGACTGCGGTTCACAGCTCTGTGAGGGCCTGACCGGCTACATCTTGTAAGGCCCGATCTCGAAGAGTTGGGCTCCTCAGGACCGGTCTCGAAGTCTTGACCGTGACGCCAGTCACCGCTTATGTTATGCAAAATCGTGTACCGAGACGATATGCACTCCTCGGTGCCGCCGCCGGGGCGCAGAGCGACCTCGGAACTCAAGGAGGAGTTGACCGTGAGCGAGGTGCGAGATCGCGTGATCGGAATCGGCGAGAGCCGGGCGAAAGTCGGCCCGGGCCGTGAGTCGGTCGTGGGCGGCTTGCGTGCGAGGATCGGCGCCCTTCCGCCGTGGGCCGGCATCGTCACGGCCACGGTGCTGCTGGTCATCGTGCTTTCCTCGACGGAACGGCTTTTCCTAACGACGCGGAATCTGGAGTCCGTGCTCACCGGGATGTCGCCGGTCCTCGTGATGGCCGCGGGCACCACCATGCTCATCACGCTCGGCTACGTGGATCTCTCCATCGGATCGCTCATGGCGTTGTCGATGGTGATGCTGGCCGGGCTCACCGGGACGGGGCTCCCCGGGATCCTCGTGGTCGTCGTCGTGATCGTGTTCGCCGGGGCCGCATCGGGCCTGACGGCCGGGTTCCTGGTGGGCAAGGTCGGGTTGTCCTTCTTCGTCGTGACCCTGGGTCTGTTGACGGTCTTCCGGTCAGCGGCCCAGATCCCGACGAAGGGAATCCCGCAGCCGCTGACGGGCTCTGGGGCGTCCATCGTGAACTGGATGAGCAACGCGACGCCTGCGGGCATCCCGGCCGCGTTCGCGATCGCGGTCCTCGTGGTGCTGATTAGCGCGCTCCTGATGGTCCGCACGGAGTTCGGCAACGCCGTCCGGGCCATCGGTGGCAACGAGGTCGCCGCCCGCCTTGCGGGCATCCCCGTCGGCCGGGTGAAGATGCTGGTCTTCGCCCTGAGCGGGCTCACCGTCGGCATTGCCGCCATCCTCTTCGCCGGCCGGGGCGCGTCGGCGGACCCCAATGCCGGCGTGGGGTTCGAGCTGTCCGTCATCGCCGGTGTGCTGCTCGGCGGCTCGTCCTTCCAGGGTGGTAGTGGCACCTTCGTCGGGACGCTGTTCGGCGTCGCGTTCGTTGCGTTCATCCAGAACGGGCTCGACCTCAACGGTGTGGAGCCGTTCTGGCAGGGAGTCGTGACCGGCGTGGTCCTGATCGCCGCGGTCGGGCTCGAACTGCTCCGGAAGCGTGCCTGACATGCTCGCTCTCGAAGGCATCGAGAAGAACTTCAGCGGTGCACGCGCGCTGAAGGGGGTGTCGCTCCGGGTGGAACCCGGCGAGATCCGAGCCCTGCTGGGGGAGAACGGGTCGGGCAAGAGCACCTTGGTCCGGATCCTTGCCGGAGAGGTGGCCCAGGACCACGGCGACGTCCTCGTCGACGACGTGGTCCTGCCTCCGCGAGACGTCGCCAGCCGCCAGGTGGCGGCGGTGGGCATCGTCGGACAGACGCCCGAGGTGTGCACCGAGCTCACCGTGGCCGACAACATGTTCCTCTCCGTGCGGCGGCGGTCCGGCCTCCGGGGTCTGCGGTCCCGCCGGGGTATCGCGCGTGCCCAGGCGATCCTCGACGAGTGGGGGATCGAGCTGGACGCCTCCGCACGGGTCGGTGGTCTCTCGCAGGACCAGCAGCATCTCGTCGAGGTGGCACGAGTCGTCGCGCAGGAGGCCAAGATCGTCGCCTTCGATGAGACGACCGCGTCCCTGACCGAGGACCACGTGCAGCGGCTGTTCACGATCATCCGCCGGATGCGCGAACGGGGTGCCGCGGTCCTGTTCGTCACCCACCGCCTGGTCGAGGTGTTCGAGCTCTGCGACAGCGCCACGGTCCTCCGCGACGGTGAGCTGATCGAGACGGCGCCGGTGCCCACCCTGGACACTGATCGCATCGTGCAGCTGATGGTGGGCCGGAGCATCCGCGACCAGTTCTTCCGGCCCCCGGCCGAGCAGGGCGAGGTCGTCCTCACGGTCGAGGGCGTCCTGGAGACCGCAGCGGGGGAGCCATACGAGCTACAGGTCCACGCGGGCGAAGTGCTCGGCGTCGCCGGCCTGGTCGCCAGCGGCCGGAGCAACCTGCTCGAGAGCATCTACGGGCTGCGACGCCGGCAGGGGGTCGTGACCTGCGGTGACCGCCGGGTGCGCGCCGGCAGCCCGTCGACGGCCATGGAGGCGGGGATCGGCCTCGTCCCCGAGGATCGCCGGCGTCAGGGGCTGGCGATCGGCCAGTCCGTCCGGCAGAATGCGAGCCTCCTCGATCCCGCGCGCCGGGGGCTCCACCGGCTCACCTCGCACACCCGTGGTGAGCGGCACGTGGCAATCATGCGGGAACGGGTCCGGCTCAAGGCGCCGGACGGGCGGCACGCGGCGAAGACCCTGTCCGGCGGGAACCAGCAGAAGATCGTCCTGGGGCGGTTGCTGGAGTCCGTGCCCGCGGTCCTGCTCCTCGACGAGCCGACCCGCGGGATCGACGTCGGCGCCAAGCGGGAGATCTACGACCTCATCCACCAGCTGGCGGAGCGTGGGACGGCGATCGTGCTCGTGGCCTCCGAGCTCCCGGAGCTCCTGGGCCTGAGCGACCGGATCGTCGCACTGCACTCCGGTCGTGTGGTGGACGAGTTCCCGCGAGGCGTCGACGCCGTCTCCATCGGCCACGCCATCACCGGCGCCAGCCTGCACAGCACCTCGTCCTGACCAGAACAACGACGTTTGGAGGGATCACCATGATCAGAAGACTGGGGGCCATCGGGGTCGCCACGTTGTCGGCGGCCCTGGTGGCGTCGCTCGCCGCGTGTGGATCCGGCGCGGCGGCATCCTCCTCGGAGACGGGCGCGAACACCATCGCCTACCTGCAGTCGTTCGGCGCCGACCCGGCGGAGCAGTCGGTAACGTTCGGGGTGGAATGCGCCGGCAAGAAGGCCGGCGGCAAGGTGCTCGTGTACGACGCCGCGCTGGACCAGAACAAGCAGATCAACCAGTTCAACACGGCGATGACACAGGGTGCGAGCGGGATCATCTCGCACACGGTGAACCAGGACGCGATGTATCCGTCCTATGCGCGGGCGAAGGCCCAGAAGGTCCCCGTCATCGACTTCGTCGGCGCGAACACCAACCCGCCGAACGCCACCTTCGTCGGCGAGGACCCCCCGGCCGTCGCGGACGTCACTGTCCAGGCAATCCTGAAGGCCATCCCCTCCGGCGCCAAGGCCGTCATGGTCGGCGGGCCGCCATCGGCGTCCGGTGTGACACCGCGCCAGGACGCCTTCAAGGCGGCGGCGGAGAAGGCCGGGATCACGATCCTCGGCAAGGAGGACAGCCTGGCCCTGACGCCGGACGACATCCAGAAGAAGGCCTCGAGCCTCCTGCTGAAGTACCCCGACGCGAACGTCATCTGGGGCATCACCGCGAACACCGCGGCGGTCGCGGGCCAGATGGCGAAGCAGCAGGGCATGGCGGTCGGCAACGGCGTGGTCAGTGTGGGGGCCGGCGCCACTCTCGACGTGGCGGACAAGGTTCGCGACGGTTCGCTCTCCATCATGGTCGACACCATGGGCTACGAGTGGGGAGAGGCCATGGTCGGACTGTTGAACGAGGCCATTGCCGGCAAGCAGATCAGCAACCCGTCCTTCCAGTACGAGGCCTACACGAAGGACAACATCAGCACATGGAAGGACCCGGCGAAGCGCTGCACCGCCTGACCGCTCCGACAAGGACACGTCGACAGTGAGATCGGGAGCAACCCGGGTCGCCCAGGGTGGCTCCCGGCGGCGTGTCCGGAGCGGTCGATCGGCGATCTCCGACAGCGCCGGAAGCGGGGCGAGAATGCAGCTCCATTGTGTACTGTTATGTATATTGTGCGTGCGGTGCAGTGAGTTAAGGTTCCCCGTCCCACCGGCGGGGTGCCTGTGCGACCTGGCGATCAAGGGAGACCACCGAGGTGGATGTGTTGCAGTCCGCGGACACCGAGAGCCATGGTGAAGGCGAGGTCGGGGCACACGCCGGTCCGAGCGGCCACGGCGATCGACCTCTGCGGCAGCACGGCGACCGGATCCTGACGGGCCGGGAGCAGTACATCGACGACATCACCCTCCCGGGGATGCTCTACGCGGCCCTGCTGCGCAGTCCGCACCCGCATGCGCGGATCGTGTCGATCGACGCCAGCGCCGCCGAGGCGGTCCCCGGTGTGGAGGTCGTGCTCACCGGCGATCGCGCGGTGGAGATGACGAAGCCGGTGCCCCATTTCATGGACCCGGGGGGGACGCCGGGCTTCCACACCGCCGACTTCAGCGTTCTGGCGGTCGAGAAGGTCCGGTGGGTGGGGGAGCCGGTCGCGGCGGTCGTCGCCGACTCGCTGGCCACGGCCGAGGCCGCCGTCGGCAAGATCGAGGTGGAGTACGAGCTCCTGCCGGCTGTGTTCGACGCCGAGGACGCGCTGCGCCCGGACGCTCCGCGGCTGTTCGACCACTGGACGAGCAACGTCATTGGCCGCCTCCCGAACACCGAGGGCGATGCCGAGGCCGCGCTGCGGAGGGCCGAGTTCCGGGGCTCGACCCGCATCTCGTCCGGACGTCACCAGCCGGTGCCCCTGGAGACCAGGGGCTACGTGGGCTCGTGGGTGGCGCCGGACCGGATCGAGCTCTGGGCCGCCACCCAGAACCCGCACGTGCTGCGGACCCGGCTGGCAGACATGGTGGGACTGTCCGAGGAGCGCATCCGGGTCGTCGCCCCCCGAATGGGCGGGTCCTTCGGATACAAGTTCGTCGGCTTCCCCGAGGAGGTCCTGGTGTGCCTGCTGAGCCGGCTCGTCCAGGCCCCGGTGAAGTGGACCGAGACCCGTGCGGACGAGCTGCTGGCCGGGGGCCGCGAGTTCACCCACGACGTCGAGTTCGGCTTCGACGCGGACGGGGTGCTCGAAGCCTTCACCGTCCGCAGTGTCGGCAACGTGGGGAGTCTGGCCTCCTGGAGTGGGTGGGGCATGGCTGCCCAGGGCTGTTTCACCTACCCCGGGCTGTATAAGTGCAGCAACTACGCGGTCGAGGTCGTGCCGGTGGTGACGAACAAGGCACCGTGGTCCGGCTTCCGCGCCTACGGCAAGGAGCAGACGAACCTCGTCCTCGACCGGATCATGGACTTGATCGCCACGACCCTCGAGATGGACCCCGCCACGGTCCGCTTCCGGAACTTCCAGCCTCCGGACGGGATTCCGGGCTGGGTCCACAACAAGCACATCGACTCGGCGAACTACGCCGGCCTGCTCACCACGCTGCTCGAGTTCGGCGACTACGACGGACTGCGGCGCCGGCAGGCGGAAGCGCGCAGCCAGGGGCGGCTCTTCGGTGTCGGGCTGGGTTGTGAGCTCACCCCCGAGGGGGGCGAGGCGTTCGACAGCCTGACCCGCGGCCATGACAGTGCCACGGTCCGGGTGCATCCCTCGGGCAGTGTCACCGTCGCCAGCGGGATCACGACCCCGGGGACCGGCAACGACACGACGATCGCCTACGTGGTGGCGCGGGAGTTCGGGATCGACCTCGACCGGGTCGACACCATCCAGGGCGACACGGAGCGTGCCCCGTACGGCTTCGGGATCATGGGCGGTCGGGCAGCCATGGCCGGCACTGCGGCCGCCGCGGCCGCTGCCCGACAGATCCGCTCGGACATGACCGACTTTGCTGCCGGGGAGTGGAGCTGCTCGGCCGAGGAGATCGTCTTCGGCGGGGGGACGGTCGCGGTCGCGGACGAACCCTCGAGGTCAATGACGTTCAACGAGCTGGCTGCCGCGATCTACCGGCGCGGCTCCAACGGGTCGAGCCGGACCGGCGTCACCCACGCCAACCTCGAGGCGACGAAGGTGGCAGGGCCGGACAACTTCCACCACGTCCCGGACGAGCAGGGGCGCATCAACTTCTACGCCTCCTATCCCTGCGCGGCCGCGGCCATCGCCCTGGAGGTGGACGCCGAGACGGGTGTGGTGACCATTGAGGAGTGCTCGGCCGTCGACGACTGCGGGACGGTCCTGAACAGCAACTTCGTCGACAGCCAGCTCAACGGCGCCCTGGCCCAGGGCATCGGCGGGAGCCTGTGGGAGGAGCTGCCGTACGACGACAGCGGGAACTCCCAGGCCCAGAACCTGAAGGAGTACCTGCTGCCGCGGGCCGGTGACCTGCCGACCTTCCGGGTCACTCACCAGGAGACGCCGAGCCCGTTCACCGAGTTCGGGACCAAGGGCGCCGGCGACAGCGGCATCGGTTCGGCCATGGCCGCGGTCCTGAACGCCGTCAACGACGCCCTCGCCCCCCTCGGCGCGCAGGTACATCAGCTTCCCCTCAGCCCGCCGAGGATCCTGAGCGCGATCAAGGCCGCGCAGCGGCAGGAGACCCGGACGGTGACGGCCCCGTGATCCGCACGCGTATGCGCTACCACCGCCCGCAGACTCTCGTCGAGGCGAGCCAGGTGCTCCTCGAGCACCACGGCAACGTCGCGGTCCTGGGCGGTGGGACCTTCCTGCTCCCGCGCATGAACCGGCACCTGATGGAGTTCGAGAACGTGGTGGACCTGCAGGACCTCGGCCTGCGGCACGTCACCAGCGTGGATGGCGAGATCGTGATGGGCGCCGGCGTCACCTACGTCGACGTCCTGGAGTCGGACCTGACCCGGTCGAATCTCGGTCTGTTGCCGCGGATGGCCGAGGGGGTCACCGGCGGGCGGCAGATCACTCAGCAGGGCACCCTCGTCGGTGCCGCCTGCTTCCAGTTCCCGACCACGGACGCGCCGGGAGCGCTGGTCGCCCTCGACGGCACGGTCGACATCCAGGGCCCGGACGGCCGTCGTTCCGTCCCGATCTCGGACTTCCTGATCGACGCCTTCGTCGTGGACCTCCGGCCGGGCGAGTTCGTCTCGGCGATGCGGTTCGCCCCGCAGCCGGCCGGTGGCTACTGCAAGGTCAAGCACGCCACCGGCTCGTGGCCGATCGTCACGGCGAGCGCGGTGCCGGCAACGGGCGGGGGCGTCCGGGTCACCCTGGGGGCGGTCGAGGCCCGGCCGGTCGTGCTGACGGTCGAGGACCCGTTCGACAGGACGGAGCTGGAGCACCGGGTGGACAGGGCCATCACCGCGCCGTGGTCCGACCACTTCGCGCCCGGCAGCTACCGCGCCGACATCGCAGCGGCCGTCGCGCGCCGGGCGATCCTGGATCTCACTGGAGCATTGACATGACGACGACACAGGACGGGTCCGCGGACGCGCTGCCGGACGACGAGGTCCCGACCCGCACGATCACGGTCCGGGTGAACGGCCGCCGGCGACGGGTGACGATCGAGGACCGTGCGCTGCTCGTCGACGTGCTCCGCCAAGAGCTGCACCTGACCGGCACGCACGCCGGCTGCTACAACGGCGACTGCGCCGCGTGCACCGTGCGCGTCGACGGGCGAATTGCCAAGTCGTGCCTGCTCCTCGCGGCCAGTGTGGACGGCTGTGAGCTGCAGACGATCGAGGGTATGGCGCCGCAGGGCGAGCTGGGGGACATCCAGCAGGCGTTCTGGGAGTCGGACGCGTTCCAGTGCGGCTTCTGCGTCGCCGGGCACCTCTTCGCGATCGAGGACCTGCTCGAGTCCACTCCTGAGCCGTCCGAGTCCGACGTCCGCAAGGCCCTCATCGGCAACCTCTGCCGGTGCACGGGCTACACGAACCTCGTGAAGGCGACGTTGCTGGTGGCACAACGCCGCCGGGACGCCGCCGAGCACGCGTGAACGAGAAAGGGACGCACCAGTGAGCAGCACCCCGACCGAAGGCCGCGGCCTCAAGCCGGTTCGGCGCATCGTCACCGGTCTCGACGCCGAGGGCCGGTCGACCGTGGCGAGCGACGAGATTTGCCCGTTCACCACCCACTTCCCCGGCATCCCGGACTACGGCGCCACGGACATCTGGCGCACGCAGGTCCCGGGTGACAACTCGGACCCGGCCGAGCCGTGCTACACCCCCTTCCCGGTCGAGCCCGCAGCGGGCGGGCTGGTCTTCCGGATCTCGCAGTTCCCGCCGGACCACCTGTTCGTCGACGACTTCGATCGGGAGAAGGCGTGGGGTTCCATGCCGGGCACCGGGCACGTCGCGCAGGGCGAGACGTTCGGCAACGGGACGATGCACGTCACCACCACCGTGGACTGCGCGGTCATCATCTCCGGGGAGATCTACGCGCAGCTCGAGACCGGTGAGGTCAAGCTGAGCGCGGGGGACACGCTCGTCCAGCGGGGGACCGTGCACGGATGGAGCAACCGCAGCTCGGAGAACTGCATCATCGCGTTCGTCCTCATCGACTCCGGGCTCGCCGCCCGTCAGGGCTGAGTCGCGATGACGACGACGAGTGTCCCCGTCCTGCCCGTGAGCTTCGAGGGCAAGGTCGTGCTCGTGACGGGCGCCTCCCGCGGCATCGGCCGTGTGCTGGCCACGAGCTTCGCGGCGGCGGGTGCGACGACGGTGTTCGCGGCCCGCCGCGAGCCCGAGCTCCGCATCCTGGAAAAGGAGATCGCGGACGCGGGGCACGACGGCCGCGGCCTGGTCGCGGATCTCGGGCGTGCGGGTGACGTCGAGATGATGCTCGAGACCGTGCATCGGGACTACGGGGGGGTCGACGTCCTGGTCAACAATGTCGGCATCGCTGGGCCCATCGCGCCGATCGAGGAGACCTCGCTCGACGGCTGGGAGGAGACCCTGGCCGTCAATCTGACGAGCGTCTTCCTCGCGATCCGGGGCGTCGTGCCGTCCATGAAGAGCCGGGGCGGGGGGGCGATCGTCAACATCGGCTCCATCAACGGCAAGACTCCGTACGCCCAGCGCTCCTCGTACGCGTCCAGCAAGATGGGCATGATCGGGCTGACCCGCACCCTGGCGCTGGAGCTCGGGCCTAGTGGCATCCGGGTGAACTGCGTCCTGCCGGCGAACGTCGCCGGTGAGCGGGTCGACGAGATCATCGCGGCGCAGGCGAGCGCGCAGGGCGTCCCGGTCGAGAAGGTGCGGGAGCAGGTTCTCGCTCTTTCGCCGCTGCGCACCCAAGTCGCTCCGGAGAGCATCGTGAACACGACGCTGTTCCTCGCGTCCGACTACGCCCAGCACATGACCGGGCAGGACATCAACGTCACGGCCGGCATGCTCATGTCCTGAGCGGTCGAGCGAAGAGCCGCGGCCGAGGGGAGGGTAGGGGTTCGTGGGTGACCGTGATGTCCGGGTCTGCGTCTTCGGCGACTCGTTCGCTGTGGGCGTCGGCGATCCGGCCGGCCTCGGTTGGCTGGGGCGCGTCGCACGGCGAAAGCCGGACGACGTCGCGCTCACCACCTACAACCTGGGGGTGCGCGGGGACACGTCGGCCCACGTGGTGGCGCGCTTCGAGGCCGAGCTGGCTCTGCGCCTACGCGTCGGCGCCGAGAACAAGGTGCTCGTGTCGTTCGGGGTCAACGACACCATGCTGGACGACGGTGCACCACGACGGAGCACGGAGGAGTCGTGCGCCGGCCTCGGGGCCCTGATCGACGCCACGGCGCGGCGTGCGCTGCCGCTGCTGGTCGTCGGGCCGACGCCGGTGGCCGACGACGACCACAACGCCCGGACAGCGACGGTGAGCGCCGCCTTCGCCGAGCTCTGCGACCGGCGCGCGATCCCGTATGTCGAGGTCTGCGCGCCGCTGCGCGACTCGGTGGCGTGGACGAGCGAGATCCTGCGGGGTGACGGGGCGCACCCGGCGGAGGCCGGCTACCAGGAGATGGCGGACCTGGTGCTCCCGGCGTGGACCCGCCTGCTCGCGGCACCGACGCCTGATCGCCGGGAAACTGAACTGTGGAACGACATGTCCGAACGGGCCACGATGGGCAGGGGACGATGACGACGGAACCACACCTGCACGCGGGTGAGGACACCTACACCTGGAAGGAAGGGTGGGCCACGCCCCCCGACGGGCCCCTCGGTGATCTGGGATGGGCGCACCATGCGCTCGTCGTCACCGGTGACGGCCGGGTGGTCGGTGCGCAGTCCGGGGGTTCGGTGGTGTGCTTCTACTCCGAGGACGGCCGGCTGCTCAGCTCGTGGGAGTCGGGGCTCACCGAGATCCACGGGATGATGCTCGACGGCAACGACCACCTGTGGATCGCGGACCCGGCACTCAAGGCGGTGCCGGACGGCGCGGGTGGGTACCTCGCCGACACCCCGGGCGCGCACGGTCTCGTCGCGTGCTTCGACCTGGACGGCAGACGGCTGCGCGAGCTGCCGCTTCCTGACCATCCGGCGTATGCGGACAACCGTTACCAGCCGACCGCGGTCGTGGTCGCCGACGACGGGGCGATCTGGGTCGCGGACGGCTACGGGCAGAGCCTCGTGCACCGGTACTCGCCGGAGGGCACCCTCACCCTCACGCTGACGGGCGAGGAGGGTGCCGGGCGGTTCGACTGCCCGCACGGGCTCTTCGTCGACCACCGCACGGACGTGCCGCGGCTGTACATCGCCGACCGGACGAACGCCCGGATCCAGATCTTCGACCTGGAGGGCAAGTTCCTCCGGTCCCTGACGGACGGCCTCAACTCGCCCAGCGCGATGGTCACGTACCACTCCCAGCTCGTGGTGGCGGAGTTGCAGGCGAGGCTGGCGATCTTCGACATCGACGACCGCCTGGTCGGGCACCTCGGTGAGGACGAGACGGCCGCGAGCCGGCCGGGCTGGCCCAATGCCATCGCGGAGGACGGATCCGTGGTGCGTCCGCCGGGGCTGCGGCCGGGGGAGTTCAACAGCCCCCACGGGCTGGCGGTGAATTCCCGGGGCGATCTGCTCGTGGCGGAGTGGCTGGTCGGGGGACGTATGGTGCGCCTCGACAGGTCCTGACACCACCCTTACCGGACAGGGTTTGTGTTGACAATCACATCACGTGTATGCACGATTGGATGCGTGAGACCCTGATTGTCGCCTGGTAGTCCAGTTGCAACGGCCGTTCAATGAGGAGTAGAGCGTTGACGACGATGGATGTGATGAAGTTTTCGAGCGGTACGGCCGACCGGCCGTACGACCCGGTCGACATCTCGTCCCCCGCGTTCTGGTCGGCCACGATGGACGAGCGTGAGGCTGCGTTCGCCGAGCTGCGCACGCGCGGAACGCTGACATGGCACCGCGCGCTCCAAGAGCAGGTGCACGAGGTGCCGGGCGACTACGGGTTCTGGGCAGCCACCACCTACGACGACGTCGTGGAGATCACGAAGCGCCCCGACGACTTCATCTCCGGGGCCGGAATCCTCTTCGAGAACCTGACCCCGGAGATCCTGGAGATCTCCACCTCCATCATCCAGATGGACCCGCCGCGGCACACGAAGATGCGGCGGCTCGTCTCCGCGGCCTTCACTCCCAAGCAGATCCAGCGCATCAACGGTCGCATCGAAGCCAACGCCAAGGCGGTCGTGGACAATCTTCTCGCCAAGATCGAGGAAGGCGGCGGGACCGCCGACTTCGTGGCCGAGTGCGCCCAGCTCCTTCCGATGCACAACATCAACGACATGATGGGTGTGCCGGCCGACCTCCGCTTGGCGATCACCGAAGAGCTGAACGTCGCCAATGGGTGGAGCGACTCGGAGCTGGCCGGGATGACCAAGGAGCAGGTGGTCGAGCGGATCTACCAGTCCGTCAAGAACGTCAACGACATTGCGATCGAGCTTGCCGCGCAGCGGCGGGACAACCCGCAGGACGATCTGATCACCGCACTGGCCCAGGCGGAGGTCGACGGCGAGAGGCTGACGGACAAGGAGATCGGGGGCTTCTTCCTGCTGATGCTCAGCGCGGGCAACGACACGACCCGCCAGTCCACGAGCCACGGGCTGCGCGCCCTGACCACGCACCCGGACCAGCGGGAGTGGTTGCTCGCCGACCTCAAGGGACGCATCGGCACGGCGATCGAGGAGTTCGTGCGCTGGGCCACGCCGATCATGACCTTCCGCCGCACCGCGGCGCGTGACATCGACTTCAAGGGCGCCAAGATCGGCCAGGGCGACAAGGTCGTCATGTTCTACAGCTCGGCGAACCGCGACGAGTCCCGGATAGAGCGCCCGCACGAGTTCGACCTGTCCCGGACGCGCAACCCGCACATCAGCTTCGGCGGCGGGGGGATCCACCACTGCCTCGGCAACCAGCTGGCCCGCTTCCAGCTGCGCGCCCTGTTCACCGAGCTGATGACCCGTGCTCCGCAGCTCAAGGCCGGCGACCCCGAGTACCAGCCGGGCACGTTCTTCCACGTCGTGAAGTCGATGCCGGTCTCGCTCTGAGACTCCGTCACCAAGGAGGAAGGGATCGCCATGCGGATCCTGCTCGACGAAGGCAAGTGCTGTGGCCTGGGCATGTGCGAGGCCGAAGCCCCGGATCTGTTCGAGGTGCAGGACGACGGTTCCCTGGTCGTCCTGAACCCCGAGCCGCGGCCGGATCAGCTCGACGAGGCTCGCGCCGCCTGTTCAGCCTGCCCGGCCGGCGCCTTGACCCTGGTCGAGGCCTGCTGACGGCGTCGTGACGCGGGGGCGCCATCGGTGCCCCCGCCGGCCGAGCGACTATTTGGACATGGAATCTCTATGCACTCCGTCACGACCGGCCCGGTAGCCGGCCACGGAACGTTGCTCCTCCATGGCGCCGGAGGTGCCCCGGAGGCGAACTTCCCGTTCCAGGCCGAGTTGCCGGGGAGGGTGGTCGCGCCGTACTACCCCGGCACCGGGCCGGCTCCGGTGGCGTCGCACGTCGACGTCGACAGCCTGGTCGCGCTCGGACTGGAGGCGGCCGACGACGCCGGACTCGAGTCCATTGACGTGGTCGGCTACTCGCTCGGCGCGGCCGTCGCGGTGCGGCTGGCCGCGCAACGGCCCGATCGCGTGCGGCGCCTGGTTCTCGCGACCGGCTTCGCGCACGCGAGCCCGTCGTTGCGGATGGCCTGCGGGACATGGCTCGCCCTGCTGGAGCGGGCCGGCGACCCGGAACAGGCGCGGGCGGTCGGCCGGTTCCTCGCCTGGGTATCCTCGAGCGAGCAGCACTGGTCCGGAGCCGGCGCCGACGGCGAGGGCGTCCTGGACCCCGACGAGGTCGCGGCCCTGATCGGCGCGAACATCCCGCCCGGGACGGCAGCGCTCGTGGACCTGATCCGCACCCTGGACGTCCGCCCCGATCTCGAGCGGGTGCACGCCTCGACCCTGGTCGTGGTGCCGACCGAGGACCGGCTCGTGCACCCGGCCCACGCGGAGGAGCTCGCGACCGGCATCGCCGGGGCGCAGAAGCTGGACGTCCACGCAGGGCACAACCTCGGCTGGGAGACACCAGAGGAGTTCCGGAAGGCCATCGTCAAGCACCTGGCCGACGCGGCATGAGAGGGCGTCACACGCAGCTCGTGCTCGGTCGACCGTTTCGGAAGGAAATGTCGTGGTCGTGAACGACCTCGTTGTGGTGGGTGGGTCGCTCGCCGGGCTGCGAGCCGTCGAAGGAGCCCGCAAGGCGGGGTTCGACGGCAGGATCGTGCTCGTCGGCGCCGAGCCGCACCTGCCGTACGACCGGCCGCCCCTGTCCAAGCAGTTCCTGGACGGGCCGGCCGACCCGACCGACGAGGTCACCCCCGGGTTCCACGGCGAGGACTACTTCGTCGAAGAGCTGGGGGTGACGCTGAAGCTGGGTGAGGCGGCAACGGGCCTCGACCTGGCGGAGAAGCGCGTCGTCGTCGGTCAGGACGCCGTTCCGTACGGCGCCCTGGTGATCGCGACGGGCGTCTCGGCCCGTCGCCTGCCCGTGGGCAACGAGCTGGCCGGTGTCCACGTGTTGCGGACGCTCGATGATGCCCGGTCCGTGAGGAAGGCCCTGGACGCCGGGCCGCGGGTCGTGGTCATCGGCGCCGGGTTCATCGGGTCGGAGGTCGCCGCGTCGGCCCGCAAGCGGGGACTGTCCGTGACGGTCGTCGAGGCGCTCCCGACCCCGTTGGTGCGGTCGATCGGTCCCGAGCTCGGGCTCGCGATCGCGCAGCTGCACACGAAGAACGGCACCGATCTCCGGCTCGGCTCGGGAGTCGACCGGTTGCTCGGCGACACGCGGGTCACCGGTGTGCGTCTGACGGACGGCTCCGAGCTCCCCGCGGACCTGGTCGTCGTCGGCGTCGGGGCCGACCCGGCGACGGCCTGGCTCGAGGGCTCCGGCCTGCGCCTGGACAACGGCTTGGTCTGCGACGAGTACCTGCGGGCCGCCCCGGGCGTTTATGCGGCCGGGGACGTCGCGAGGTGGCACAACCCTCTCTTCGACCGGTTGCAGCGCCTCGAGCACTGGACGAGCGCGGCCGGCCACGGTGAGGCAGCCGGTCGCAACGCCGTCGACCCGGAGAATGCGCGGCCGTACTCGACGGTTCCGTACTTCTGGTCCGACTGGTACGACAGCAAGATCCAGTTCGTCGGGATCCCGGGAGCGGACGAGGCCCGCGTGGTCGACGGTGACGCCGCCGTCGACCGGCGGTGGATCGCGCTCTACCGCGAGGGGGACCGGCTCGTCGGGGCGCTCGCGGTCAACGGCCAGTCGGACATCATGAAGTACCGCAAGCTGATCAACGAGCGCGCGAGCTGGCAGGACGGTCTGGAGCTGGCGGAGAAGCGTCGGGAGATGCTCGCGGCCAAGAGCCGCTGATCGTCCGCCGCCCACCGGGCCGCGTCACGTCTTCTGTCGAGCGTCGCAGCAGCAGCATCCTCGACAAAGGTGCATCCTCTTCTGTATACGATTGTGTATGGAGTGCGTCGTCAGTAGGGAAGGACCGAGCGATATGGCAGCCGGACCGCTCAGTGGAGTCCGAGTCCTCGACCTCACGCGGGTCGTCATGGGACCGCTGAGCACGCAGATACTGGCCGATCAGGGTGCGGACGTCATTCTCGTGGAGGCCCCGGGCGGCGACACGTGCCGTGTCATGGGGCCGGGACCTCATACCGAGCTCTCCGGGATCTCCCTCAACCTGCTGCGCAACAAGCGATCGATCGACCTCGATCTCAAGTCGGCCGAAGGGCTGGAACTCGTTTACCGGCTGGTGAAGACCTGCGACGTCGTGGTGACCTCCATGCGCCCTCAGGTCCTCACCAGGCTCAAGATCGACTATGCCAGTCTGGCGGCGCTCAAGCCCGACATCGTCTACTGCCAGGCACAGGGCTTCCCGCTGGCCAGCTCTCGCGCGACCGAGCCGGCCTACGACGACATCATCCAGGCGGCGAGCGGCGTCTCCGACTTGATGGAACGGATTTGGGGTGAGCCGGCACTCCTGCCCACCATCTTCGCCGACAAGGTGTGCGGTCTCGTCATCGCCCAGGCGGTCACCGCGGGTCTCGTGCAACTGGCCCGCACCGGCGAAGGCCAGCACATCGAGGTCGCCATGCAGGAGGCGACGTCGGCCTTCATGCTGACCGAGCACGGGTCGGGGGCGATCAGTGAACCCCCGGTCAGCCACGACGGGATCCCCGCAGCGGGCTATCCGAGGGTGTTGTCTCCGGAGCGCCGGCCGCACAGGACGAAGGACGGGCAGATCCACCTCTTCCCGTACCTGCCCAAGCACTACGAGGCGGTCTTCCTCGAGGCCGGGATCTACGACCCGGACGACAACCGTTACGTCGATCAGCGGGCCGCGATCCAGAACTCCGACTCGTTGTACCGGGACATCCGGAAGATCGCGCCGCTCAGGACCACGGACGAGTGGTTGACCTACTGCGCGGAGGTCGGCATCCCGGCGACCAGGGTGCTCACCCTCCAGGACCTCGTCGACGAGCTGCCGGTCAGCGTGCACCCCGTGACGGGCACCTACCGGGTCATTCCGACGATGGCGCGGTTCGCCGGCGGGACCGGTGCGGCGGAGCCGCGCCCGGCACCGTTGATCGGGCAGGACACGCAGGACGTCATCGACGAGCTGAACGCGATCGAAGCCGCGTCCGCCCAACCGGCGCCCCTGTGAGCTCGGCGGACGAGTCCGGACGACTGTGACTTTCCGCCACGCCACTCCCGCCTTCCGCACGTTCTGGGGGGAGAACGCCCTCGAGTCGTTGCCCCGGGAGCTGGCACGGGTGTTGGCGGACCGCGCCGTCGTCGTGTGCGGCCCGGCGGTGGCCGCCCACACGCAGGCGATGGGTCCGCTGCACGCCGCGCTCGGCGAGCGCCTGGTGGGGCAGTTCGAGGGGGTCGTGCGGCACAGCCCGATCCCGTCGGTGGTCGCCGCCAGGAACTTCCTGGCCGCGCACGGTGCGGCCGCGGTCATCGCGGTCGGCGGCGGCTCGGCGATCGTCACCGCCGGGCGGCGACGATCCTGCTGGGCGAGGGCGTGGACGTTCGGGAGCTCTGCACCCGCCGCATCGACGGGAAGCTGGTGTGCCCCCGGCTCTCGGCCGCGAGGCTGCCGCAGTGGGTGGTGCCGAGCTCACCTTCCTCGGCCTACGCCAAGGCGGGTGCCGCGGTCCGGGATCCGGAGACGGAGGAGCGGCTCGCCCTGTTCGACCCGAAGGCCCGCGCGCAGGGGGTGGTCCTCGACCCGGTGATGGCACTCACCGCGCCGCCCGGCTGAGCCGGTCGGCCACGCTGAACGTGTTCTCGAAGGCGGTGGAAGGCCTGCAGTCGCGCAGTGTCGACCCGCTGGCCGACGCGCTGCTCGCGCACGCGCTGCGAACGGTGGTGGCGTGGCTGCCGCGGATGGGGGAGGACCCCGACGACGCGGCGCCCCGGCTGCAGCTGATGCTGTCCGCGGTCATGAGCGGGCAGGGCACGGACTTCACCGGTGGCGGCCTGGCCCAGGCCCTGTCCCACGCCGTCGGCCCCCGCTCGTCGGCCCCGAACGGCGTGGTCGAGGGCCCTGTTGCTGCCGAACGCCACACGGTTCAACGCCGAGGTGGTCTCGGAGCGCGTCGAGGCGATCGCGGACTATCTCGGGCCGGCCGATCGCCGTGCCGACGGGGTCGTCGCGGAGATCGAGCGGTTGCTCGGCGTCTTCGAGGTGCCCGCCGGCTGCGGGAGATCGGCGTCGCGGACGAGTCCCTCCCCGAGGTCGTCAGGCACGCCATGGACGACTGGGCCATCACGGCGGGCCCCGCCCGCCCGATGCGGACGAGGTGCGCGACCTGCTGCTCCGCGCCTGGTGAGTGCGTCCCGGCCGACCGGCCGACCGGGACCGGGAGGATCACGTCAGCCCGGCACGCACGGCGTTGCCGCCGAGGATCGCCTGCTGCTCGTCGGCCGTCAGCTCGCTCTTCCGGATGTCCTCGACGGCTCTGGCGAGCCGGCCTCGTTGCGGGTAGTCGGAGCCGAGCACGATCCGGTCCGCCGTCACTGTGTCCACCGCGCACCGGAGCGCGGGGGGATGGAACGAGCAGTTGTCGAGCAGGCAGCGCTCCCGCAGGTAGTAGGAGGAGTCCTCGAGCGCCCGCCCCTTCCCGCTGAGGTCGCTCATCCGCTGGGCGAGATAGGGGAGCACCCCGCCGAGATGCGGGATGACGAGGGTCAGCGTCGGCACCCGGTCCAGCAGTCCGGAGAGCATCATCCGGGCCGCGATCGTCGACGTTTCCAGCATCATCCCCAGGCTCCCGCCCAGCGTGAAGTCGTCGAGGACGGGATGGTGGGAGAGATCGCCGAGCTGGGGGTGCAACTGCAGCGGGAGGCCGGCGGAGGCGATGGCGTCGCACACCGACTCCTGCTCGTCCAGCGTCGGACCGCTGGTGTTGGCGAAGGCCATCACCCCGCGGACCAGGGGGTGGTCGTGCACCCGGTCGAGCTCGGCGATGCTCGCCGCGGGATCGGGGTCCCCCAGGGGCAGGCAGACGAAGGCCCGGAACCGATCGGGGCGCTGGGTCGCGCCGGCGAGCAGCTCGTCGTTCGACCGGCTGATGAGCTCCCGGTAGCGGGGGAGGTCGTCGCCCGGGTCCAGCAGCGGCCCAGGCGGCGGCATCGAGAGCACGGCGATGTCGACGCCGGCGAGGTCGAGCTCGCGGACGCGGTCGTCGAGCGTGGCGACCGTGCCACCCAGATACCCCTGGATCTCGGGTCGCTCCGCGATCGCGGCGGCGAGCATCGTCGGCGGGGCGAAGTGATGGTGAGTGTCGACGATCATGTCTGCCTTCCTGTTGCCGACGCCGAGGGTGCCCGAGCGCGCCGCCGCGGGGTACGGAGAATCCCGGAGGTAGGCTATAGACGCGGTCTATGGTCGGACTCGCCGCTCGGGAGGGATGGACGTGACGGACGCTGGGCCGCTGCGCAACCTCAATCTCAACCTCATGGCCCACCTGGAGGCGTTGCTGGCGTTCCGCAGCGTCTCGAGGGCCGCGGACCACCTCGGACTCAGCCAGCCGACTGTGTCCGCCGCCCTTCGGCGGCTCCGTCGCCACTTCGGGGACGAGCTCATCGTCCGGGACGGGTCACGGCCCGGGCTCACGCCGCTGGCGACGGAGCTGCTCCCGCTGGCGACGGCCGCGCTGGGAGCTGCCGAGCGGCTCTTCACGAGTACGACGGTCTTCGATCCCCGAACGTCCACCCGTGAGTTCAGGCTGGTCGCGGGCGACTACTGGATCGCCACCGTGGGCGCTGCGCTGGCGGCATCCGTCGCCTCGTCCGGCTCGCCCGTGCGGGTCCGGTTCGGTCGTTTCGCCGTCGGCCAGGCCGAGACGCTCGACGCGCTCCGGACCGTCGACGGCGTGCTCGCACCGCACGGCGACTTCCGGGAAGTGCCGCACGTGGACCTCTGCACAGCGGAGTGGGTCTGTCTCGTGGACTCGGGCAACACGCGCGTGGAAAAGGAGCTCACCCGCGACGATCTCGCCGCCCTGCCCTGGGTCGCCGTCGCGGGTCACTCCGGGCCGAACGCGCCGCTGTGGGAACCGCTCGCGCTGCGCCGGCTCCGGCAGGCCGGGATCGAGCCCCACATCGCGGTCGTCGTCGACTCCTACCTCGTCGTGCCGCGGTTCGTGGAGGGCACGGACCGGATCGCCATCGTGCACAGGGGCATGCTCGACCGTTCCGGTGAGAGCGGCCGGCTGCGGGTCCTGCGGTGTCCGGTCGACCTGGATCCGCTGCTGCTCGCGCTGTGGTGGCATCCGCAGTTCGGCGAGGACGCCGGGCACCGCTGGCTGCGGAAAGAGCTCACCTCCGTCGCGGGCGGACTGTCGGTGTAGGTCACGCCGGTATAGATCACGCCTAAGCCGGCCATCGGTCGTTGGCGGTTCCTGCGCGGCGGGGACTGGGACACGCTGGGACCGACAACGAAGGAGGCGATATGACCGCGACCACGACCCAGCAGCAGCGGATCCGCGTGCGCTGGTCGTCGATGAACGACGACGACGTCTTCGAGGTCCAGAACCCGGCGACCGGCGAGACGATCGCCGTCATCCAGGGCTCGGGTCCCGACGAGGTCGACGCGGCCGTGCGGGCGGCGCACGCCGGCCACCTGGTGTGGAAGGAACGCCCGCCGCTGGAGCGCGCCCGCTACATGCACCGCATCGCCCAGGTGCTCCGCGAGCACGCCGACGAGATCGCGGCGCTCGAGACGAGCGACAACGGCAAGCCGACCACCCAGGCGCGCAGCTTCGACTGCGAGGCCGCGGTGGGGCTCTTCGAGATGTACGCCGGGATGATGGCGGCTCACCCGAGCCACGCGACCAACAACGGGCCGCTGCTCGACATCACCACGCTGGAGCCCTACGGCGTCATCGGGGCCATTGTGCCGTTCAACTGGCCGCCGAACCACACCGCCGGCAAGATCGCGCCCGCGCTCGCCACGGGCAACGCGGTCGTCCTCAAGCCGCCGGAGCAGGCCCCGCTGTCGGTGCTGCGGATCATCGAGCTCATCGAGGAGGTCCTGCCCGACGACGTCGTGCACGTCGTCCCGGGCCGGGGATCGGTCGGTGCCGCGGTGGCGAGCCACCCGCTGGTCAAGAAGATCTCCTTCACCGGCTCGCCCGACACGGCCAGGCTCGTGCTGAAGACCGCTGCGGAGAACCTCACCCCGGCCCTGCTCGAGCTGGGCGGCAAGAACCCGTTCATCGTCTTCGACGACGTCGACCTGGACGAGGTCGTCCCGTGGATCGTCGAGGCGGCGTTCTTCAACCAGGGCGAGGCCTGCACGGCCGCCTCGCGCATTCTGGTGCACTCGAGCATCTACGACGAGATCGCGCAGCGGCTGGGGGCCGCGGTCGCCCGCCTGCGCGTGGGCGACGGCGCCGACGCGGGCACCCACGTCGGGCCGATGGTCACCGAGGCCCAGCAGCAGCGCGTGCTGAACTACCTCGACATCGGCGTGGCCGAGGGTGCGGTCATCGCCGCGCAGGCCGACCTGCCGGACGACCCCCGCCTCGCGGGTGGCTACTACGTGCGGCCTACGCTCCTGACCGGGGTCACCCCGGACATGCGGGTGGCGCAGGAGGAGATCTTCGGGCCGGTCACGGCCATGATCCGGTTCGAGACCGAGGACGAGGCCGTCGAGATCGCCAACGGCACCGCGTTCGGGCTGGTGGCCAGCGTCTTTAGCCGCGACAACGGCCGCGCCATGCGGGTCAGCAACGCCATGCGCTGCGGGATCGTGTACGTGAACCACTACAACCGGAAGTCCGTCGGCGTCCCGTTCGGCGGCATCGGCGCGAGCGGCTACGGCCGGGAGCACGCCCTGGAGACCCTGGGCGAGTTCGGCTTCAGCAAGAGCCTGCGCATCCCGAACGGGCTCGGTGAGATCCCGTCCTGGCCGCCGTCCCACGAGGTCACCGGCGGCTGACGACCGCGCGGCTGGCGATCGGCCTTGCGTGGTTGTCTGCGACATCACAGGTATACTAGGGTGAATACATTCCGCCCGCGGAGAGGCCCGTCGGGCCTCTCCGCGAACCTGGTGTGGCTCCTAGCCCGCCGACTTCAGATCTCACCACGAGGAGCGGTCTTGTCGACCATCACGCACTGGATCGCGGGCGAAGCCGTTGTGGGGGAGTCCGAGCGACGCGCACCGGTCTTCGACCCCGCGACCGGACAGCAGCAGGCGGAGGTCCTGCTCGCCTCCGCCACGGACGTGGAGGCGGCCGTCGCGGCTGCCTCCCAGGCCTTCGAGTCCTGGTCCCAGACCTCGCTCAGCAGGCGATCGCGCATCCTGTTCTCGTTCCGTGAGCTCCTCTCGCAGAACGCCGACGAGCTGGCGGCGCTGATCACGAGCGAGCACGGCAAGGTGCTGAGCGACGCGCTCGGCGAGGTGCAGCGCGGCCAGGAGGTCATCGAGTTCGCCTGCGGTATCCCGGCGCTGCTGAAAGGGGAGTACTCCGACCAGGTCTCCACGAGTGTCGACGTGTTCTCCTACCGGGAGCCGCTCGGTGTCGTCGCGGGGATCACGCCCTTCAACTTCCCGGCGATGGTCCCGATGTGGATGTTCCCCGTCGCGATCGCCTGCGGAAACACGTTCGTCCTCAAGCCGAGCGAGCGCGATCCCTCCGCGTCGCTGCTGATCGCCGATCTGTGGAAGCGGGCCGGTCTGCCGGACGGTGTCTTCAACGTCGTGCAGGGCGACAAGGAGGCGGTCGACGCGATCCTCGACTCGCCGGACATCGCCGCGGTCTCGTTCGTCGGGTCGACCCCGATCGCGAAGTACATCCACGAGCGCGCGTCGGCGTCCGGGAAGCGCGTGCAGGCGCTCGGGGGAGCCAAGAACCACGCCGTGGTGCCGTCCGACGCCGACCCCGAGTTCGTCTCCGACCACCTGGCGGCGGCGGCGTTTGGCTCCGCCGGCGAGCGGTGCATGGCGATCTCCGCGGCCGTCCTGGTCGGGGACGCAGGCGACCGGGTGCTCGAGGCCGTGAGCCGCAAGGCCCGCGAGGTCCGGGTGGGCGCCGGGAGCGACACCGGCAGCGACATGGGCCCGGTGGTCACCAAGGCGGCCCAGCAGCGGATCCTCGGCCTCGTCGACCGCGGCGAGGAGCAGGGCGCCAAGGTGGTCGTCGACGGGCGGGGGCTCGGCGTCGACGGGTACCCGGAGGGGTTCTGGGTGGGGCCGACCGTCCTCGACGGCGTCACCACCGAGATGGACGTCTACCGCGAGGAGATCTTCGGGCCGGTGCTGTCGGTCGTCCGGGTGGAGTCCCTGGACGAGGCCATCGCGCTGGTGAACAGCAACCCGTACGGCAACGGGACGGCCATCTTCACCTCCAACGGCGCAGCCGCGCGCCGGTTCCAGCGCGGGGTGCACGTCGGGATGATCGGGGTGAACGTGCCCGTTCCGGTGCCCATGGCCTACTACTCGTTCGGTGGCTGGAAGGCGTCGCTGTTCGGGGACAAGCACGTCCACGGTCCCGAGGGCGTGAGCTTCTACACCCGCGCCAAGGTCGTCACCACGCGGTGGGAGAGCACCGGCACCGCGCAGGCGAGCTTCGCGTTCCCGACGAGCACGTGACGGCGACGGGGGAGGGGCCGGCCCGGCCGGTGGACGACGAGCTGCGGCAGCGGACGAAGGACACCGCGCAGGCGCTGTTCCACACGCTGCCCAGCGGCGTCGGTTTCGACACCTGGAAGCGCTTCGACCAGGACCTGGCGCGCGAGCTCAGCATGTTCTTCACCGGCAGGCTCTACAGCCGGAACGTGATCTCGCAGAAGGAGCGCGAGATGTGCGCGCTCGCCTCCCTGACGGTGCTCGATCGTCAGGAGGAGCTACGCGCCCACGTCCACGCGGCACTGAACGTGGGCGCGACGCGGCAGGAGGTGGCCGAGGTGATCTTCCAGCAGGTGACCTACGGCGGGATGCCCGTGGTCGTGAGGGCGCTCGAGGTGCTCCGGCGGGTGCTGGACGAGCGCGGTGAGTGGTAGGCCCGGCAGGCGAGGCTCGTGAACGTGGAGGAGTACACATGACCAGCAACAGAGCAGTTGTGTACCAGGGGCCCGGGGTGGTCGAGGTGGTCGACACCGCCTATCCGACCTTCGAGCTCAAGGACGGTCCCGGCGTCAACCCTGCTAACGTTGGGCGCAAGGTGCCGCACGGCGTCATCCTGAGGACGGTCACCACTAACATCTGCGGTTCCGACCAGCACATGGTGCGGGGTCGCACGACGGCGCCGGTCGGCCTGATCCTCGGTCACGAGATCACCGGCGAGGTGGTCGAGGTGGGTCCCGACGTCGAGGTCCTCCAGGTCGGTGACATCGTCTCGGTTCCGTTCAACATCGCCTGCGGACGCTGCCGCAACTGCAAGACCGGCAAGACCGGCATCTGCCTCAACGTCAACCCGGACCGTCCCGGCAGTGCCTACGGCTACGTCGACATGGGCGGTTGGGTCGGCGGGCAGGCCGAGTACGTGCTGGTTCCCTACGCGGACTGGAACGCCCTGAAGTTCCCGGACCGCGACCAGGCGCTGGAGAAGATCCTCGACCTGACGATGTTGTCGGACATCTTCCCCACCGGCTTCCACGGCGCGGTCACCGCCGGGGTCGGTGTCGGGTCCACCGTGTACGTTGCGGGCGCCGGCCCGGTCGGCCTGGCCGCCGCCGCGTCCGCGCAGCTGCTCGGCGCTGCGGTGGTCGTGGTGGGAGACCTCAACGAGGACCGTCTCAAGCAGGCCCGCAGCTTCGGGTGCGAGACGATCGATGTCGGGGCCGGATCGGTGCCCGAGCAGCTGGTGGCGCTGCTCGGCGTGCCCGAGGTGGACGCGGCGATCGACGCCGTCGGCTTCGAGGCGCGCAGCCAGGGGCATGGCGCCGACGCGGCCGAGGCTCCCGCCACGGTCCTCAACGCGCTGATGCAGGCCACGGCGGCCGGCGGTGCCATCGGCATCCCCGGGCTCTATGTCACCGACGACCCGGGTGCCGTCGACTTGGCGGCCAAGGTGGGCGCCCTCTCCCTCGGGCTCGGGACCGGTTGGGCGAAGTCGCTGTCGTTCACCACCGGGCAGTGCCCGGTCATGAAATACAATCGGCAGCTGATGATGGCCATCCTGCACGACCGGGTCCAGATCGCAAAGGCAGTGAACGCGACGCCGATCCCGCTGGAGGATGCGCCGCGGGGCTACTCGGAGTTCGACGCCGGCGCCGCCACCAAGTACGTGCTCAACCCCAACGGCTACCTGCCGCACTGACGGGCGTGACGACACCGGGCAACGCCGAGGGGACGGCACGGTGACCGGCCGCCAGCGATTGATCGCCGTGCTCCTTCTCGGTGCCAGCTTCATGCTGTCGGTCGACTTCTCGATCCTGAACATCGCGTTGCCGGTCGTCGGGGACGCCGTGGGCCTGGACGTCGACCGGCTGTCGTGGGTGTCGACGGCTTTCGCGCTGCCCGCCGCCGGGCTGGCCCTGCTGTTCGGCCGGCTCGGCGACGTCTTCGGTCGCCGCGGGATGTTCATGGCCGGGCTCGCCGTCCTGGCCGGGGCGTCGCTGCTGGGGGGGTTCGCCGGCAACGCCGTCCTGCTGCTTGGGGCTCGCGCCCTCCAGGGGGTGGCCGCGGCGGCCACGGCGCCGGCGGCGCTGTCCCTGCTCATCACGAGCTTCCCCGACAAGCGGCTGCGGGCCCGCATGCTGGGCGTCAACGGTGCGCTGCTGTCCGGCGGGTTCACGGTCGGCGCGCTTGCGGGCGGCCTGCTCGTCGGAGGGCTGAGCTGGCGGTGGGCGTTCCTGGTCAACGTTCCTGTCGCCCTCGTGATCCTGCTGCTGACCCTGTTCGTGGTGCCGGTGAGCCGATCTCCCGGCGGAGTGCGGCTCGACGTCGCCGGGGCGGCGACGGTCACCGCGGGACTCCTCGGTGTCGTCTTCGGCATCACCGAGCGCTCCCTGCCGGCGTTGCTCGCCGGGGTCGTCCTGCTGGTCGCCTTCGTCTCGATCGAGCGACGGGCGCCCGTGCCGCTCGTCGCCCTCGACCTCCTGGTCAGGCGGTCGGTCAGGCTGGGCAACCTCGCGGTGCTCACGATCTTCTCCATGGAAGCCGGCCTGATCTTCCTCATGACCATCTACATGCAGGAGGTGCTGCACCTCGGGCCGCTGCAGACGGGTCTGGTCTTCGGCGTCCCCGGGCTCGCCTCGATCGCGGCCGGCGTCGTCGCGGGCCGGGTCATCGGACACCGCGGCGCCCGCCCCGTGCTGCTGACGGCGATGTGTGTCCAGGGTGGATTCACCGCGCCGCTCCTCTTGCTCGGCCACGGAGTGGTGTGGCTGTGGCTCCTGATCCCGGCGCTCTTCATCGGGTTCTTCGGCCACATCACCTCGGTCGTCGCGGCGACCGTCACGGCCACGACGGACGTGCCGGACGCCGACGCGGGCCTCGCTACCGGCCTGGTGACGGTGAGCCAGCGGACCGCGACCGCACTCGGCGTGCCGGTGCTCGGCGGCGTGATGGCGCTCCGGGGCGACCTGCTCTCGGGCATCCACCTCGCCCTCGTGGTGGACGTCGTGATCACGCTGGTCGTCATCGTCGTGGTCGCGGTCGGCCTCCGGCCGTCGGACGCCGTCCGATGAGCTGCGGCGTTCACGTGTGAGGAGTGGTACATGGCAATCGACCCCACTGGTGCGGACATGAAGGTGTTCCTGGCCGAGAGCCCGGACGAGCCCGTCACCATGCTGAACCTGTTGCGCTTCGTCGAAGGCGGGCGGGCCACCTACGACGAGTACATCGCGCACTTCCGGCGGACGACGGCCCGCTTCGGCGCCGAGGTCGTCTACTACGGCTACGGCCGCGCCCCGGTCGTGGCCGAGGCCGGCCAGGACTGGGACGCGGTGCTGCTGGTGCGCTACCCGAGCCGCCGGGCCTTCTCCGAGATGGTCCGCGATCCCGAGTACCAGACGGGCACCCACCTTCGGTCGGAGGCGCTCGTCGAGGCCGTGTTGCAGCCGACGGTCGCCGCTGGCTGAGCCGTTCCGGCGACCGTCGGGCGGTGCCTGCCGTGCGGTGCCTACTGTGCGGCCCCGCGGGGGGCGAAGGACCGGTTGAAGCTCTGGCCGGAGCGGACCAGCGACCGGGCCGCGTCGAGCCGCACCGCCCCGTAGCGGGTCAGCCCGGCCGCGAAGCCATCCGGCCGGTCCACTGTGTCCGCCAGCGCGTCCGCGAGGGCGAGGGCGTCCTCCGCCGACGCGCTGAAGCCGCTGCCGGTCATCGGGGAGGGGAGGTGGGCGGCGTCGCCGACGAGGCACACGCGCCCCGCCGTCAGCTGCGACGGCATGTACTCGCCGATGGGGGTGCCGATGACGTCGCGGCGGGTGATGCAGTCGACGATGGCCTCGCGCCAGGGGTCGGGCCAGATCTCCTGTGCCTCTTTGGCCAGCTCGTCGAACGTGGCGTCGGGGACGTCGGGGGCGCGGAGGGTGCGCTGGACGATGTTGCCCTCGACGGCCCCGCTGGAGCGCAGCAGGTCGTTGCGACCCGAGTCGTACCACCCCCAGCCTAGGCGCCGCTCGCCCCGCGCGCGCGACCCGTCCGCTCCGGGCAGGTAGTAGGCGTTGAGGCAGTAGTCGCGTTCGTAGAGGATCGCGAGATCCGAGTGCCAGGGACGGGACACGATGTCGGCCTCGTCGACGAGGCCGAGCCAGATGAGGTATCCGGAGAACGTCGCGTCGGGCGCGTCGGGGACCACCCGGCGGCGCACGACGCTTGCGTGGCCGTCGGCCCCGACGACGATGTCGCCCTGCACCTGCTCGCCGTCCTCGGTCACGACCCAGGCCGAGCCGTCGTCCTGGCCCACGTCGGTCACCCGCACGGGGGACCGGAGGGAGATGTTGGGGTCGTCGCGGACGGCGGAGCCGAGGGCGGCGTGCACGTCGGCCCAGGCCTGCCCGCCCGAGGGGATTCCGGCCGTCCGCCCGTGCGTGCGCCGACCGGTCAGGCGTTCCAGCAGCCCGTCGCTGACGGGCAGGGCGGCCCCCGTCCGCACCTTGCGGGCCGAGCGCTCCAGCATCGTCACTTGCAGCCCGATGCGCGACAGGGTCAGCGCGCTCATCAGCCCCGCGAGCGAGGCCCCGACGACGACGGCGGAGCCGAGGACCTCGGGGCCGTCCTGGCGATTGTGGTGTGGCACGAGCGATTTCTCCTCGGAAGTGAGTTCACGGGCACCCGTTTCCCCGGGCCTGCTTGGCATGGGGGTGGGCGGCGGGGTCGTCCACGGGTGGCGTCAGGTCAGGCTGCTCCGGCCATCCGCGCCTCGGTGGCCTCGGTCTGGTGCGAGTGGCGCAGGGCCCATCCGGTGATGGCCGCTCCGGCGAGGGCGAGCACACCCAGGCCGATGACGACGACGTGTAGGGCGTCGGCGAACGCGTACCCGGTCGGCTCCGGAATCCGCTGACCCTGCACCGCGGCCTCCGCCTGTTCGAGGGAGGTGCGGGCGGCGGTGAGCGAGATGAGGACGGCGGCGGTGGCGGCGACGGCGAGGGATTCGCCGGTGATCCGCATGGTGTTGAACATGCCCGCGGCCGAGCCGGCCTTGTCCACTGGGACTGTGCTGACCGCGGCGTTGTCCATGACGGAGAACGCGATGCCGACGCCGACGCCGACGAGCAGCAGCGGCAGCGTCGACACCCACGGTGAGCTGCCGCGGTCCATCACGATGAGCGCGATGCTGCCCACACCGATGAGGACCGGGCCGGCGACCAGCAGGGTGCGGACCGACCAGCGCGAGGTGAGCCAGCGGGCGGCCAGCGGCACCAGGAGCACGGGGACCTCCAGCGGGATCAGCTCGACCGCGGCCTCCAACGGGCTGGCCCCGCCGCTCTGGAGGAAGATGGGCAGGAAGACGTTCATCGCTGCCAGGCCGAAGGTCACCGAGAACGGCAGGCACATCAGGGCGGTGAACGCGGGCCGGCGGAACAGGCGGATGTCGAACATTGGGTGGCTGCTGCGGAGCTCGACGAGAACGAAGGCGACCAGCAGTACGACGGTGCCGCCGAACTCCACCAGGGTCCAGGTGCCCAGCCAGCCGTCGGTCCCGCTGGTGACGAAGGCCAGAGACAGCAGCAGCAGGGCCCCGCCGAAGCAGGCCATGCCGGGCAGGTCCGGCCGGGGCGCGGACTGGTCGCGCGACTCGTGGGCGTAGCGGGCGGCGACGAACGCCAGCGCGGTGCCGACCGCGATCACCACGAAGATCGACCGCCAACCCAGGGGAGCGAGCGCACCCGCGATCAGGGGGCCGGCGGCCGTGCCGCCGCCGAAGGCGGCGCCGAGCATGCCGAACACGCGGACCCGCTGCGCCCCGGAGGTGGCGTGGGCCAGCACGGCCGAGCCGGCCGAGACCGTGGCCCCGGCGGCCAGGCCCTGCACGCCGCGCAGCACGTCGATGACGACGATGTCGGAGGAGACCGCGATCAGCGCCATTGCGAGCGCAAAGGTCGCGATGCCGATGCGCAGCACGCGCTTTCGCCCGAACCGGTCCGCCAGGCTTCCGGTGGCGAGCACGGTGGCGGCGAAGATCGCGTTGTAGGAGTTTTGCACCCACTGGGTGCCGGCGGCGGACGCCTGCAGGTCAGCCGCCATGTCGGGCAGGACGATCGCCGGCCCCGTCACGGCGAAGGGCAGGAAGAACGAGGCGAGCAGGACCGCCCCGATGGAGAGTCGAGCCGGCGAGCGCACCGACGTCGAGAGATCGGAAGCCATGCGTCCAGGGTGGAGGACCCGGGGCCGGCTATTCAGGGTTGGTACGTACCTCGGCCTGCCGAACCGGGGTACTGGAATGTCTACCCAAGATCGTGCGAGCGGCCGCACACTGATGCCATGAGCGCAACGAGGCCCGGTGAGTGGAAGTCCGAGCTCGGGGAGTTCCTGCAAGCCCGACGGGCAGCCGTGTCACCGGCCTCCGCCGGGCTGCCGGCGACCGGACGCCGCCGGGTTCCCGGGCTGCGCCGCGAGGAACTGGCCGCGCTCATCGGCGTGTCGACCGACTACTACGTCCGGCTCGAACAGGGCCGCGGCGGCCGGCCCACCGAGTCCCTGCTCGACTCCATCGCCCGTGCCCTCCAGCTTGACGACACCCAACGGGCCCACCTCTACGACCTGGCCCACCCCCGGCCCCGACCCGTGGGGCGCCCGGTCAAGGAGCGCATGCCCGACCTGACGCGCCAGTTCCTCGAGACCCTCACCGTGCCGGCGCTCGTGATGACCCGCACGATGCAGGTGATCGGCTGGAACCGGCTGGCCTGCGCCGTGTTCGTTGACTACGGCGCCCTGCCCGAGGCCGAACGCAACTCGGCCTGGCTGCTCTTCCTCGACGAGGAGACCGCTGCGCGGCACCGGGACTGGGAGTCGTCGGCACGCGGCACCGTCGGCATCCTGCGCAAGACGGCGGGGGAGGACCCGGACAATCCGCGCCTCGCCGCACTGGTCGGGGAGCTAGCCGTCCGTAGCGAGACGTTCCGGCGGCTCTGGGCCGAGCACCATGTCTTCGAGAAGACCACCGGGATGAACCTGCTGCGGCACCCCGAGGTCGGCGACATCGACCTGTCCTATGTCGCCTGGACGACGCCGGGCGCGCCGAACCAGATGCTGGTCACGTATATGGCCGAGCCGGGCTCGAGCTCGGCCGAGGCGCTGCGGATCCTGGGATCGATGGCGGCGTCCTACGAGGAGGTGGGCAGCGCGCACGAGACGGTCCGGCGAGCGACGCCGCAGGCGCGAGCGCGCAACTAAGCAGTTGCTCAGGGTGGCGAGGCGGAGACCATCCGCTCGGCGAGGGCGGCGTAGGTCGCGGCGATCGACGACGGGCTTGAGGCGGGCCGCAGCGGGACCCAGCGCGCGAGGTCGATGCACAGCGACAGGATCCCGACGGTCGTCAGGTGCAGGTCCATCACCGAGAAGGCACCGTGCTGCGCGCCCTGGTCGAGGATGCCCCGCACGTAGGCCTCGATTGTCCTGCGCTGGGTCGCGACGAGCTCGAAGTTGACGGGCTCGAGCGAGGCGACCTCCCACTGCACGACGCGGCCCAGCATCGGGCTCTCGGCGTGCCAGAAGGCGAAGGCGTACACCGCACCCTTCAGCCGGGAGCGCGGGTCATTGCCCAGCTCGGCGCCGTGGCGGAGGGCCTCGAACGCGGCCGCGTGGCCGAGCAGGCACAGCTTGAGCAGGACGGCCTGTTTCGACGGGTAGTGGATGTACATGGCGGCGGGGCTCATGCCGGCTCGTCCGGCGATCATGCGGGTGGAGGTGCCCTGGTACCCGTCCTCGGCGAAGCAGTCCCGGGCGGCCACGAGCAGCCGGCGTCGCGCATCCGATTCCGTCGGCGGCAACGGGTGCAGCGGGTGCAGTCCCGATCTGAGGTACTCCGCCGTCGCGCTGCCTGCGCTCTCGTCCTTCGGTGAGTCAGACACGTCGACCTTCCCTGTGGCTGGTTCGACGCTACCGCGGCTCGCGTTGACAGGGCCTCGCCAGCCCTCATACGCTAAGCGTCTGCTTAGCGTTGTTCTCCCCCGGGCGGCTGCCCGATCGAGCGCGGCCGCTGCCAGTGTGCTCGCGGTGCGCCATTCGCCCGGACCGGCACGGCCCCACCGCACACGCCGCGCTGTGCAGAAGCCTCGAGGACGATTGGACAACCGGTGTTGAGAACCCGTTTCACAGAAACCTTCGGCATTACCCACCCGGTCCTGTGCGGCGGTCTGACCGCCGTCGGCACCGCGGACCTGATCGCCGCGGTCGCCGATGCCGGGGCGCTGGGGTTCCTCACCGCGCTGACCCAGCCGACACCCGACGCGCTGGCCAAGGAGATCGCCCGGTGCCGGGAGATGACCGACAGGCCGTTCGGGGTCAACCTCACGCTCCTGCCCACCCTGAAGCCCGTCCCCTACGCCGAGTACCGCGCCGCCATAATCGACAGTGGCATCGAGGTCGTGGAGACGGCCGGTAGCAACCCGGTCGAGCACGTCGCGGCGTTCAACGCGGCGGGTGTCAAGGTGATCCACAAGGCCGTGAGCGTGCGGCACGCGCTGAAGGCCGAGCAGCTGGGCGTCGACGCGATCAGCATCGACGGGTTCGAGTGCGCGGGACATCCGGGGAAGGATGACGTCCCCGGTCTGATCCTCATTCCGGCCGCCGTGCGCCGCCTCCGGGTCCCGGTCATCGCGAGCGGCGGGTTCGCCACCGGTTCGGGGCTCGTGGCTGCTCTCGCGCTGGGCGCGTCCGCGATAAACATGGGTACCCGCTTCGTCGCCAGCGACGAGGCTCCCGTCCACCAGAAGGTGAAGGACCAGATCGTCCGCAACAGCGAGCTCGACACCCAGCTCGTGTTCCGGGAGTTCAACAACACCGCACGCGTCGCCCGCAACGCGATCTCCGAGGAGATCGTCGCGCGGTCGGCCAGACCGGGCGCGACGTTCGACGACATCGCCGAGCTCGCGTCGGGTGCACGGGGCCGGTCCCGGGTGCTGACCGAGGGGAACATGGAGGACGGGTTGTGGTGGGCGGGGCAGGCCCAGGGCCTGATCGACTCGGTGAAGTCGTGCCGCGAGATCGTCGAGGACATCGTCGCCGAGGCCGAGCAGCTCATCGGCGCGCAGCTGCCCGGGCTGATGGCGGCGATCGCCCGGTGAGCGGCTTCACGACGCTGAGCCACGAGGTCCAGGATGGCATCCTCGTCGTCACGCTGAACCGCTCCGAGCACCTCAACGCCTTCACCTTCGAGATGGCGGACGAACGAGCTGGAGCGCACGTTCGGTGAGGTCAACGATCGCGACGACGTGCGGGCGGTCGTCGTGACCGGTGCCGCCGTCAACGGGCCGCGCCCGTAGAACAGGTGGAGGTCGCCGATGTCGGCGCCGGCATCATCGGTGCCAGCTGCGCCTTCCACCGCTCCGCGGGGCCTGGATGTCACCGTGCTCGAAGCCAACGAGGGACCGGACATGGAGATCACCGGCCGCTCGTTCGCTTCGATCCGTACCCAGTGGGCAGACGCCACCAACGTCATGCTGTCCTGGAAGAGCATCCAGACATACCGCGACTTCGAGTCACCGCACGGCGTGGACGTCGGCTACGAGGCATCGGGCTACCTGCTGTTGGTGCCTGAGGAGCTGGGACGCGCAGCTGGAGGCCGTGGAGCTGCAACGTTCGCTCGTAGCACACGTGGACGTCCCCTCCCCGTCAAAAAGCCCAGCGGCACTCGTCCTTCGACACCTCGGGTCTCGGAGGCTGCACCTGGGGGAGGGCCGACGGCATCGTCGATCCAACTCTGTCACCACGACCTATCTCGACCTGGCCCGACGTCGTGGTGCCACGGTCCGTTTCCAGCAGCCGGTGCGGGCCATCGAGCAGGCTGATGACGAGTGGCTCCTGACCACTCCGAAGACGGTGGTGAGGGCCCGATTTTGACCATCGAGAGGACGACGACGACCAGGAGGTGGGCTCGCGCGAGCGGCACGGCGGCGGTGGCGGGGATCCGCGTCGTCGCGGCCGGCTGCGGTTCGGGTGACTCCGGCAACGGCAACGGCAACGGCGATGGCGGTGGGAAGACCATCGCCTATCTCCAGTCGTACGGCTCGGGCCCGCCGAGCGGGCCATCACCGCAGGGATGAGGTGTCAGGCGAAGAAGAACGGTGACACGCTCGGCATCTACGACGCCAGCTGTGACCAGGGCAAGCAGATCAGCAGTTCAACACCGCCCTCACTCAGGGGGCGGACGCCATCGTGTCCCACGCCGTCAACCGGGCGGCGATGTACCCGTCCTACGCCCGGGGCAAGAAGGGCGGAGTCCCGCAAGGGACTTCGTGGGTGCGGACGAGAACCCACCGGACGCGATCTACATCGGCGAGGACCCGGCCACGGCGGCACGGATCACCGCGGAGGCCATCGTCAGGGCCAGACCCACGGGCGCCAAGGTCGCGATGATCGGCGGACCTCCCGCCGCGGCGGGGGCGACACCGCGGCAGGCCGCGTTCAGGGCGGCGGCCGAGAAAGCCGGTATCGAGATCCTGGGCCAGGCGGACAGTCTCACTCTCACCCTGGACGACGTCCAGGAGAAGGCGGCGTGCCTCCTCCTGCGCTACCCGGACGCCAACGTCCTGTGGAGCATCACCGCCGGCGCGGCGGGCATCACCGGCCGGTCGCTCAGGGCGAGCGCCATGGCGGTCGACACCGACGTCATCACCATCTACATCGGGGCGACGTCGGATTTGGCCAAACAAGTCGAGGCCGGTTCGCTCACCATCGTGGTCGACAACGTGGTGTACGAATGGGGCGAGGAGCTCGTCAACCTGTTGAACGGCGGCCTGTCCGGCAAGCAAATCAGCAAGCCCAGCGATCCGCTGGGCATCACCGGCAAGGTCTACACCAAGGATGACATCGCACAGTGGGCGTATCCCGAGGACCGCTGCAAGGAATAGCGGGCTTCGGCGAACGATCGAACGAGACGAGGAAAGGTCTGCTGACTGTGACGAACAAGGTGGCACTGGTCACGGGTGCGGCGATGGGGCTGGGCCGTTCCATCGCGCTCCGTCTCGCTGAGGACGGCCCTCGATGTCGCCGTGGTCGACCGAGACGAGGAGCTCGCGCGAAGCACCGCGAAGGAAATTGCGGGCCTGGGCCGGCCGCAGGAGCATCGCGGTGGTCGCCGACGTCAGCCGGCGGGACCAGGTGTTCCAGGCTTTGGGCAGACGACGACGGAGTTGGGCTCCCTCGACGTCACGGTCAACAACGCGGCGATCAACCGCCTGGAGCCCATTCTCGAGATCACTCCCGAGAACATGGACGAGATGTTCCGGATCAATGTCCACGGCATCTTATAGGGCATTCAGGCCGCGACTGAACTATATCGATACCGGGATCAAGGGCACCATCATCAATGCTTCGGCCGGCGCAGGTACCGAGGGCTTCGCGATGATCAGCGAATACTGCTCCACGTAATTCGCCATCCGGGGGCTCACCCAGGCCGCAGCGAAGGAGCTGGCACCGCACGGCATCACCGTAAACGCGTACTGCCCCGGTGTGGCATGGACGCCGGGGTGGGAGAAGCTGGATGACGAGTTCGCGAAGAGCAACGGCGCCCACAAGGGGCGATGTTCGAGGAGTTCAAGAACCTCGCGGCCCTGGGCCGCGCGCTGACTCCCGAGGACGTGGCTGGTGTCGTCTCCTACCTGGCGGGCCCGGACGCCGGGTTCATGACGGGGCAGTCGCTGATCATCGACGGAGGAATCCTCTTCCAGTGAGGCCCCCTGTGGGCCAGGCATGTGACGTCTGGCCACAGGGGTCGGGAGGTCGGAGTTCGGGGGGCCGGCCCGCTCACACGCCGGCATCGGTTCACCCGCTACCGGGGAGGCACGATCGCGGCGAGCAGGTGTGAGGTCCGCTCACCTCCGCCGTACAGGGTTACCTCGTTGTCGTAGACGTCCGCGGGCCGGCGGAGCGGGTCGACGTGCGGCCATATCGAGGATCCGCGCATCTCGATGCCGGACTTGCCCCACATGACCGTCTCGCGGCCGTGGTCGAAGTCGACCCCTGCGACCATGAGCCCGAGCCGGTAGCCCGGTGGGACGACGATGTTCGTCGGCCAGATCTCGACGTCGAGCTCGTACACCTTGTCCGGGAAGAGCGGCTGGACCGTGTCGTGGCTCAGGTACGGGCGGAACGGGAGACTCTGCGCCTCGTCGAGCTTGCGCTGGGAGGCACGCAGCCAGCCGTTGCTGACGGGCATCTGCGGGTCCGCCATACCGTGGAAGAGCACCTCGATGCCCTCGGGGTCGAAGAGCCGCAGGGTGAGGAAGAGATCGGCGTCGACCGTCGAGGAGGAGGCCCACAGCTTGACCGCCTGCGGCCCGCAGATCTCGGTCTCCTCCGCCATGGGGGGCGTGAGGAACGTGACTCCCTGCTTGTCGAACCCCCGATAGGTGACCTGGGCCTGCTCCGCCGGCGGTGTGTCCGTCAGGGCCAGGTTCTCGACGTCCAGGTACAGCTTCGTCCACCGGGTGCGCGCCAGCGGCCACTCGGTCTCCGGGCGGCGCTCGGAGACCGTGTCGGCCGCGGTGCGGACGTGCAGCTGGACCGGGGGCTGGGTCCGCACAAACTCGTCGTCGCCCTTGAGCACGTAGTCGAAGAATCGGCGCTGCAGCGCCACACCCTCATCGGTGTACATGCCGGCGAAGGTGCCGTGGGACTGCCGGATGACGAGCCACTTCTCCTCCGATGCCGCCAGCATGAAGCCTTCGCAGTTGCCCCGTAGGTGGACCCCCACGGCACCCCAACTACCGACGGACAGCAGCGGCACCTCGATCTTGTCCCACTTTGCCCTCCTCCAGTCGTAGAGCCCGGAGTCGAGCGGGTTCTCCATCAGCATCGGGTACGGGTCGGCGATGTTGGCGTCCAGCTGCTCCTGGGTGAGCTCCTCGTCGCCCGACACGAGCTTGCCGGTGAACTGGTTGCGGAACCCCCGCGCGCCGAGGCCGTGCTGGACCGACTTCACCTGCGAGTCGGCCCAGGACTTGTAGAAGGTGGACGGGATCCCGCCGTGGTAGCTCAGGCCGCGCAGCATGTCGCTCCACGCCTCCCACGCGATCATCCCGGCGTGGTGCGGGGCCTGCCGGCCCGCCACGAGCCACTGGGAGACGGCGAGGTTGGACATCCCCATCGTCCCGATCTTCCCTGTGGACCACGGCTGCGCGGCCGCCCACTCGATCGCGTCGTGGTAGTCCTGGGACTCCCGCGGCGAGTAGTTGTCGAGGTAGCCGGGGGAGCGGCCGACGCCGCGACAGTCCACGACGACGACGGCGTACCCGTGGGGGATCCATTTCTCGGGGTCGACGGCCTCGAAGGAGATGTACTTGCCCGACGTCCCCTCGGCGATCTCGGGTGCGGTCTGCAGCGCGTTCTCCCACGCCCCGGGATAGCCCTGGCAGAAGGGAAGGTCCTTGGCGTAGCTGGTGAGTGCGAGCACGACAGGGTACTCGCCCTCCTCGGGCGGGAGGTACACGTTCGCGCGCAGGTCGATCCCGTCGTCCATCGGGATCGGCTCGTCGTACAGGATCCGCATGTCGACGACCGGTGTGGCGTCGTACTCGTCCATCTTCCATCCTTGTCGTTCTTCGGCGCGTTGGGGCGGTGCTCGCTCTCGGCAGGAGGAGGGCCGGTCCCGCCGGTCCGGACTCGTGGTAACGACGGTAGGTCGGGTTCGAGCGCGCCGAGTGTGTCAATCCCGGACGTGGCCCAGCCAGATGCCGCAGACCGTGCCGGAGCTAGAAAATGTCCAGGACGACGAGTCGGCGATAGAGGGTCGAGCGGGAGATGCCGAGGTCGTCGGCGGCCTTCTTGTTGCTGTTCGCAGTGTGGAGTGCGCTGATGGTGGCCGCACTCTCGACCTGTTCGAGCTCCGACAGCCGTCGCAGGACATGCTGTCCGCTGGCTACGGCTTCGACGGCGTGCTCGAGGTACCGGGGCCACGCGGGACTCCTCCCAGGCGGCATCGCGGAGAGGTCGGGCGGACCCGTCCGCGCGCGGCGCTGCAGGTCCACACCGCCCATGCGGAGCGCGACGACCGCACCCGCCATGGCGTCCGGGGTGTCGACCCGGTCGATCGTCGCGTACACGGCGGGCTCTCCGGCGTGCAGGATCAGCTTCCGACGGCCATCGACGATCGCGCGCCGGACCTTCTCCTGCAGGGCTTGGCGATCGAGGCCTTTAACATGTCGTCCGCTAGCGGGTTGGCGATCCTCATCCGCTCGTTCATGGCGACGATCGCGCGACGGTATCCGCGGCGATCTGCTCGCAGGCAACCGTCCAGCAGGGCCCGATCGGCGGCGGCGTAGCCCGAGAGCAGCCGCTCCGCGATCTCGCTCGCCAACCGGATCACGAGTGGAATCACCAGTTCAGAGGCTCGGTCGGTGNCGGCGGCGGCGTAGCCCGAGAGCAGCCGCTCCGCGATCTCGCTCGCCAACCGGATCACGAGTGGAATCACCAGTTCAGAGGCTCGGTCGGTGGACGAGACGAAGTCGATCGCCCCCTCCAGCGTTCCCGAGACCGGATGGATGAGGCGTGGTCCCACTCGGGGTAGCAGTTGCGCCCACAGTATGTGTTGGTCGGGGGTGGCGGTGTGTCTCACGGTTCCTCCGTACCAACCAGTGGCGCCCGTCCCGGTCAAGCGCTGCGGCTGAGGTGGCGGGCGATCACCATCCGCTGGATCTGGTTGGTCCCCTCAAGGATCTGCAGCGCCTTCGCCTCTCGCATCTGCCGCTCGACGGGGAACTCGGCGGTGTAGCCGAGGGCGCCGTGGACCTGGACGGCATCGGTGGTCACCCGCATGGCCGCGTCGGTGGCGAGCAGCTTCGCGATCGCGGCCTGCTGGGCGAACGGCAGCCCGCGATCGCGACGGCGTGCCGCGTCGAGCATGGCTCCGCGTGCACCGGCGACGGCGGCGGCCATGTCCGCGAGCAGGAAGCCGAGGCCCTGGTGCTCGATGATCGGCTTCCCGAAGGTTCGGCGGTCCTTGGCGTAGCTCACCGAGTGATCGAGTGCCGACTGGGCCAGGCCGACCGCCACGGCGGCGATGCCCAGCCGTCCGCTGTCGAGCGCCTCGAGGGCGATCTGCAGTCCGCGGCCTTCGCCGCCGACCAACCTGTCGGACCCGATCCACACCGAGTCGAAGTCGACCGTCGCGGTAGTCGGTCCGGCCATGCCCATCTTGCGGTCCGGCGGGTGGACGCCGATGCCGGGGGAGTCGGCCGGCACCAGGAAGCAGGAGATGCCGCGCGTGCGGTCGTCGGAGGTTCGGGCGAAGACGGTGTAGAAGCCGGCCTCACCACCATGCGTCACCCAGGCCTTGCTGCCGGTGATCTCGTACCCGTCCTCGACCGGGTGGGCCCGCGAGCGGATCGCCGCCGGGTCGGAACCGGCATGGACCTCGGACAGGCAGTAGCCGCCAAGTCCCGCACCCGAGAGCATCTCGCCGAGCCACCGCTCGATCTGGGCAGGCGTGCCCCAGGTGGCCAACGGCTGGCACGAGGCGGTGTGGACGCTGATCCCGAGGCCTACGCCCGCCCACGCCCCGCTGATCTCCTCGAGTGCCTGGAGGTAGACCTCGTAGGGCAGGCCAGCCCCACCGACCTGCCGCGGATACGGCATGCCCAGCAGGCCTAGCTCCCCCAGCCGTCCGAGGACGGCCCGGAGCCCGCCGGGCTGCTCCTCGGCGGCGCGCGTTCGCAGCTCCTCCTGGGCGAAGCGACGGGCTCGGTCGACGAATGCCTCGGCTTCTGCGGAGGGCAACAGTCTGTGTGCGGGCATGACGGGACCCTAACCACCGCTCGCGGCCGGGAATCGGTCTCTGTTCGGGTTTGAGACACTCGAGTACCTCCGGTTTGCGCCTAGCGTCGGGACTGCGATCGAGCACCGGCGAACGGGGGCCGGCAAGGTCCCGGAACTCTTTCGGAAAGATCGAGAACGGGCGCCGGTCGTGGGATTGTGCATGATCACCTGACTCAGGGAGGAGTGAGGCATGTCGGGTCAGCTGGACGGCAAGGTTGCCGTCATCACAGGTACCGGTCGAGGCATCGCGCGCAATGTCGCCCTTCGGTACGCCAGCGAGGGCGCCAAGATCATCGGATGTGATCTCAACGAGGAGACGGCGGCCGAGACCGTCGAGCTGGTCCGGAAGGCCGGCGGCGAGATGGAGGCGCTCTACCCGCTCGACCTCACCGTCGAGGAGAACGCGCACCGTCTCGCCGAGTTCGCCGCCGAGACTTACGGCGGAATCGACATTCTCTACAACAGTGCGGCACAGTTCCGCATCGGCACTATCGAGGACATGACGCTGGAGGACTGGAAGTTCTCGCAGGACAACGTCCTGACGCTCCATTTCCTGGTCACCAAGCACGTGATTCCGCACATGCGCAAGCGCGGCGGTGGCTCCATCGTCTTCGTCGGGTCGACCACGGGGATCCTCGGTGCGGGGTACCCCGGCAACCTGAGCTTCCTGCTTTCCTACTGCTGTGCGAAGGCGGCGATCCTCCGGATGACGGTTATCCTGGCCAACGAGCTCGCCGAGATCGGTGTCCGTGTCAACTCGATCACCCCCGGCGCGGTCGGGACGGAAGCCGGCCTGGTGTTCTACGGCGAACCGGGTACCGAGAGCCGGCGCGTCTCCGAGCTCGGGACGCTCGTGCCGCGGCTGGGCGAGCCGGATGACATCGCCAACGCGGCGTTCTTCCTGGCCTCGGACCAGGCGTCCTGGGTGACCGGGCAGAACCTCATCGTCGACGGCGGCCTGGTGGCCTCGGGAGGGATGGGCCCGGCGACGCCCGAGAACAAGGCGGCGATGGCGCCGGTGGTCAAGCAGTTCTCCGTCGTCGACGACAAGTGGACGACGACGGGCGAGCCCAAGCCTGCTTCCTGATTACCGGGCCCGCGGGATCGCCGCTGTCACCCGACAACTCTTCACGAAAGGAAATGCAGTGGAGCGGAGGATCGAGTTCCAGAGCGAGGGTGAGACCGTCGTCGGCACTCTCTACCGACCGGACGGACGCGAAGGCCCGCTGCCGACGGTCATCGGCGCGGGTGGCTGGTGCTACACGAAGGAGATCGTGCTGCCGCACGTAGCGCGTTTCACCGGTCAGCACGACGTGCAGTTCCTGGCGTTCGACTACCGCGGTTTCGGGGAAAGCGGCGGCAAGCGCCGCCAGCACATCGACCCCTGGGCCCAGATCCAGGACTACCGCAACGCCGTGACCTTCGCGGAGCGGTTGGACGAGGTGGACGAGAACGCTCTCGGTGCCTTCGGGATCTCCTACAGCGGCGGCCACGTGCTCATCCTGGCGGCCATCGAGCCGCGGCTGAAGTCCTTCGTGTCCGTGGTCCCCGTGGTCGACGGGTACGCGAGCCTGAAGCGTGACCACGGCGAGGTCGACTTCCGGCTCCTCGAGAACGAGCTCCTCGAGGATCTCCGGGAACGCTTCGACGGCGGCGGGGGCACGAAGGCGATGTCGTCCCTCACCCCTCACGAGGACCGCCCCACCTGGCCGTTCCCCCAGGCCTACGAGGTCTTCAAGGTACTCAAGGAACAGGAGGCCCCGCTGCACGAGCACTGGAGCACGACCGAGTCGACCCAACACCTCCTCTCCTACAGCGTCTTCTCGTTCCTCCCCAGGATCGTGGAGCGCGACGTGATGATGATCGTGGTCTCGGGTGACAACATCACGCACGTCGACCTCGAGATCGATGCCTTCAATCGCATCCCCTCGCCGAACAAGTCGCTCAAGGTGCTCCCGGTCGGGGGCCACATGAGCCTCTACTCCGACCGACGTGACACCAACCTCGCCGCGACGCACGCCGCCGAGTGGTACCGGAGCACGCTGTCGGCCCGGTCGCAGCATGCCTGAGGCGCCGACGACGATGACGTCCTTCGAGCACCTGACGGTCAGCGTGGAGGACCGCATCGCGACCGTGCAGCTCGACCGGCCTCCGGTGAACGCGTTCACGCAGGAGATGTACCTCGAGATCGAGAGGTTGTTCTCCACGGTCGACGAGCAGGCGGACGCGGTGGTGCTCACCGGGGCGGGGAAGCATTTCTGCGCCGGGAACGACCTCAACGAGTTCGCCACCTTGACCCCGGACAACGCCGACGGCCGGATGGAGATCGTTCGCCGGGCCTTCTTCGCGATCCAGGACTGTGCAGTGCCCGTAATCGGCGCGGTCAACGGCACGGCGGTCGGCACCGGTCTGGCCATCGCGGCCTCGTGCGACTTCGTGGTCGCGGCCGAGAACGCGCGCCTGGGCGTCCCCGAGATCGGCGTCGGGGTCATGGGTGGAGCGCGCCATCTCGCCCGGCTGGTACCGGAGCCGTGGGTCAGATGCATGTACCTCACCGGGGACCCCCTGCCAGCGGGGGCGCTGCGGGCGCTGGGCGCGATCGTCGAGGTGTGCCCTGCGGACGAGCTGGTCGAGACGGCGCGGGATTGGGCGGCCAGGATCGTCCGGCACAGCAGCGCGGCGATCCGCATGGCGAAGCGGTCCCTGCGGGAGATCGAGACCATGGACATCAAGAGCGGGTACACCTTCGAGCAGGGACTGACGCGCGAGTTCTCGGGGCACCCGGACTCGCGGGAGGCTGTCCGCGCGCTGATCGAAGGCCGCGCACCCGAGTTCGGGCGGCGACCGTGACGCCGGCCGGGGCGGATCCGCGCGATCTGGAGGCGTACCGGCAGCGGGCGCGCAGCTGGCTCGAGACCGCCGCACCGACCTCCCTCCCGGAGGACTACCGGCTCCGGACGGAGGCGCTGCGGACGTGGCACCGCACCCTGTACCGGGCGGGCTTCGTCGGCATCGACTGGCCGGCGGAGCACGGCGGCCAGGGCCTGACCGTCGAGCACGCGTTGGCCTTCATCGAGGAGTCGGCGCGCCTGGGAGCTCCCCAGCCTTTCGGGGCGATCGGCCTGCACGTCGTGGGTCCGACCCTGCTCCGCCACGGGACCGACGAGCAGCTCGCCAGGTTCGTCGAACCGCTGCTGGCGGGCGAGGAGGTCTGGTGCCAGGGCTTCTCCGAGCCCGATGCTGGATCCGACCTCGCCTCGCTGCGCACCCGGGCGGTGGTCGAGGGCGACCGGTTCGTGCTCAACGGGCAGAAGATCTGGACCAGCTGGGCCGACGACAGCGACTGGTGCGCGGTGCTCGCCCGCACCGATCCGGACCAGCCGAAGCACCGGGGCATCAGCTACCTGCTGGTGGACATGACTACGCCCGGTGTCACCGTCCGGCCGATCACGCAGATCACGGGTGACGCCGAGTTCTGCGAGGTCTTCTTCGAGGACGTGGCCGTACCGCGGACGAACCTCCTGGGCCCGCTGAACGGCGGGTGGGATCTCGCGATGCACACCCTGGCCCACGAGCGCAGCGGGTACGCGCTCCGCAGGCGTGCCGAGCTGGAGGTCTCGTACACGCAGTTGCTGCACGCGGTCCGTGAGGAGCGACCGTCCCCGGAGACCGCGGCGGCGGTCGGCGGGACCTATGTCGCCCTCGGTGGCCTGGCCGCCTTGTCGCGTCGCGCCGTTCGACGAGCACGCAACGCCGAGGTGCCGTCCCCGCTGGACTCGGTCGACAAGCTCGCCCTCGCCCACGGCGAGCAGCAGCTGTTCGGCACCGCGCTCGACCTGCTGGGTGCCCATCGCACGGCACCGCTGTCGGCCGAGTCCGGGCTCGACGGCGAACAGATCGTCAGGGACTACCTGCACGGTCGGAGCGCCTCCGTGTACGGGGGCTCCGAGCAGATCCAGCTCACGATCGTCGCGGAACGGCTCCTCGGACTGCCGAGGACGAGGTGAGGGAGATGACCGCGAGCAGCTACGCGACGGAGTTCGAGGTCGCGGCGATGGAGTTGCTGGACGCCCAGATGGCCCGCGGACCGATCCGGGAGCAGCGGGAGAAGGCCGGATGGAGCGAGTCGCTCTGGGCGGCGTTCGTGGACGCGGGCTGGCTGGACGTGATGCTCCCGGACGACCTGGGCGGGCTGGGACTGGGGATCCGCGAGATCTCGGGGATCTTCACCGCGGCGGGCAAGCAGCTCGTACCCGGCCCCCTCTTCGACAACGCCGTCGCCGTACCCCTCGTCGTGAGCGGGGCGACCAGGACCGAGCACCTCCGGGCTCTGGTCGCCGGCCGGAAGAGGATCTCCCTCGCGGACGGCGCCGCGAGCTCGCAGCCCGCCGAGAGCAGGCCCCGCATCGCCGACGGCCGACTCTTCGGCTCGGTCGACCTGGTCCGCTGCGGTGGGGGGACCGTCGAGCACCTGCTCGTCGTCGTCGAGCATCCGGAGCCCACGCTGGTCATGGCCTCGACCGCGACCGCCGGTCTCACGAGCCGGCACCGACGTTCCTTCGACCCAGCGGCCGAGTGCGCGCAGGTCGTGTTCGACGGGGCCGAGTTCGAGCCGCTCTTCGAGAACCGGTCCGGCGAGCCCGAGCGGGCGGCCTCCCGGATCACGCAGCTGCGGGACGCCGCCCGCCTGCTCTACGCCCACGAGGCGGCCGGCACCGCGCGCCACCTGCTGGACAGCGCGGTGTCGTATGCGAAGGAGCGGGAACAGTTCGGCCGTCCGATCGGGGCGTTCCAGGCCGTCGCCCACCTCCTGGCCACGCTGGCCACCAGGCAGCTCACCCTGGAGGCCGCCTGCGAACAGGGCCTCGACCTGTGGGACGGCGACCCGGTTCGGCGCGGTGTCGCCGCTGCCACGGCCAAGGCGATCGCCGCGGACGTCGGCCGTTCGGTGGGGGAGGGCGCCCTCCAGGTCCACGGAGGAATCGCCTTCACCCACGAGTTCCCGCTGCACCGATGGCACCTGCACGCCCTGAGCCTGCAGGGTCTCTACGGTGACCAGCGAGTGCTCGCGGCGGAGCTGGGGCATCTGCTGCTGCACGAGGGGCTCGAACCCTGAGGACCGCACGATTGGGCCCGGCACCTGCACCGGCCGGAACACCGTCGAGAACTCTACGAGGAAGTGGAGCGACATGATCGAGTTCGGACTGCTGTACGACTGGCGGAACCCACCTCGTCCGGAGTGGCACGTCCCGTGGCAGCGCTTCTATGCCGAGGGCTTCGACCACATCGCCGAGATGGACCGCCGGGGCGTGGACGTCATCAGCTTCGGCGAGCACCACGGCGACGTCGACGGGTTCAACCCGCACATCGTGGAGTCGCTGGTACTCGCCGCGCAGCGAACCAGCCGCGCGTCGCTCGGCACGGCGGTCATCCAGCTGCCGTACTACCACCCCGTGATGCTGGCCGAGCGGCTCGCCTTCGTCGACATCCTCTCCGGCGGCCGTCTCCGCTCGCTCGGGATGGGCCAGATCGGGTCCCCGTGGGACGTCGAGATGGAGATGCTCGGCGTGAACACCAAGCATCGGCCCAGCCTTCTGGAGGAGGGGCTCGAGCTCCTGCACCGCTGCTGGACCGAGGACGAGCCGTTCGACTACGTCGGGAAGCGTCACCGGGGCAAGCACATCCAGGTGATCCCGAAGCCCCTGCAGCGGCCGTCGCCGCCGATCCACGTCGTCGGTGTGAGCGAGACCTCGGCCGATCGCGTGGCCCGCATGGGATTCGACATCGGTGCGCCCGGTGGCTTCTTCGACGGCCTGACGTCGAAGGAGCGGTGGGACGAGTGGTGGCCGATGTGGCAGCGCGTCTGCGCCCGCCACGACCGCAACCCCGCCGAGGTGAAGATCTCGGTGTTCGGGCAGTGTTTCGTCACTGACGATCCCGAGCGGGCGGCGGCGCTGCACGGCGCGTCCGTCGAGTACTGCCTGACGTGGGAGTCGCGGCCCTCCATCCACGTGTACTCGGACGAGAGCCTCCGGCACGGCGGCGACAAGGGCCTGATCGCCGGTCTCGACCTGCGCCGGATCTTCATGACCCCCGAGGAGGCGATCGCCGAGTTCCGGGGCACCCATGCCGAGCGGGCCCCGGACGAGCTGCTGCTGCTCGCCACGCGCCCGGGGATGAGCTGGGAGGAGGCCGCCGAGTACCACACCACCTTCAAGGAGAAGGTCCTTCCTCACCTGCAGGACCTGCCGACGAGTACCCGGGCAGCTGCCGGTGCCCCCCGGCCGCAGGAACGGGCCACGGTTCGGTGAGCACGACGCCGACCGGACACGTTCGAGGCCGGGACGCACCGCAGGCCCGGCGGGGCGAGGAGCTGCTCGACGCCCAGCTCGACCGGGCGGCGGAGTCCCACGGGTCGCGAACGGCCATCGTGGACGGCACGCACCGCCTGAGCTACCTCGACCTGGCCCGGCGCGTCGACAGGATCGCCGGCGCGATGCGGCGGCGGGACATCGGGCCCGGCGACGTCGTGTCGTTCCAGCTCCCGAACTGGTGGGAGGCCTCGGTCGTCCATTTCGCCGCGATCCGGCTCGGCGCCGTGAGCAATCCGCTCGTGCCGATCCTGCGTCGACGCGAGCTGTCCTTCATCCTGACGCAGGCGCGGTCGAAGATGCTCTTCGTCCCGGCGACGTACCGGGGCTTCGACCATGCGGCCCTCGCCGAGGAGCTGTGTGCCGAGGTGGCGACCCTCGGGACGAGTGTCGTCGTGCGGGGTACGGAGGGTCGTGCGCCGACGTTCGCGGAGCTGCTCGACGAGGGTGCCGAGGACGGGCCGCCCGCCGCGGCGAGGTCCGCGAGCGATCCGGTCCTGCTGATGTACACGTCGGGGACCGAGGCCCGGCCCAAAGGCGTGCTGCACAGCCACGAGAGCCTGGTGTACGAGAACCGCACGATGATCGAGAGGTTCTCGCTCTCCGAGCGCGACTCGGTTTTCATGCCGTCGCCGGTGACCCACATCTCGGGCCTGCTCTACGGGATCCACCTGCCGGTGGCCTTGGGGACGAAGGCCGTCTTCCTCGACCAGTGGCGGCCCGAGCAGGGACACGAGCTCGTCCGCGCCGAGGGATGCACGTTCACGGTGGGGGCCACGCCCTTCCTCAAGGGGCTCGTCGATGCGGCGCCCGACGACGCCGAGGCAGGCCCGATGCGCTGTTTCGTCTGCGGGGGAGCGGACGTGCCGCCGCAGCTGATCCGTCTTGCCGAGGAGAAGCTGGGCTGGGTCGCGGTGCGCGCCTACGGGTCCACCGAGTTCCCGACGCTGTCCGCCGGGGGGCCGGACGATCCCCTGGAGCGCAGGGCGACCACCGATGGGCGGATCCTCGGGGCGGCGGAGGCGCGGGTCCTGACCGACGACGGCACCGAGGCGCCACCCGGGACGGTCGGCAACCTGTACGTGCGCGGCCCGGAGGCGTTCCTCGGCTATCTGGGCCGGGCGGCCGGCGAAGCGGCCGATCCCGAGGGGTGGATCGACACCGGCGACCAGGCGGCGATAGACCCGGAGGGCTACGTCAGCATCCTGGGGCGCACCAAGGACATCATCCTTCGCGGCGGCGAGAACATCAGCGCCAAGGAGGTCGAGGAGATCCTGCTTGGGCATCCCGCGGTCCTGGAGGTCGCGGTGGTGGCGATGCCCGACGAGGTCCTCACGGAGCGGGCGTGCGCCTTCGTCGTGACCCGGCCGGGGACCTCGCTCGACCTCGCCGAGATCTCCCGTCACCTGGAGTCGCGCCACCTCGCGCGCCAGAAGTTCCCGGAGCGGCTGGAGCTGGTGGATTCGCTGCCGCGGACGGCCAGCGGGAAGGTCCAGAAGGCGGTGCTGCGGGGACAGGTGAGGGACCAGCTTATTGCCGAGGGCCGGACGGCCCTCGGAAGCGCTCGGTGAACGCGGGCCGAGCGTCCGTCTGCGATCCCGCGGAGTCGTGTGCGGGATCCGAGCAAGAAAGGGTAGTGACCATGAACGAGGGCCCCGAGCCGGTCGTCCCAATGCGGATCCTGTTCGACGAGCCGATCCCCATGGATGACGGCATCGAGCTGCGGGCGAACGTGTTCCTCCCTCCCGAGGAGGGCGCCTACCCCGTGGTGCTCGCCGTCACGAACTACGCGAAGGACCTCCCCTTCTGCCAGGGCTATCCGGAGTCCTGGGAGGCCGCTCTCCTGGTGGCGCCCGAGCTCGGGGAACGCACCTCGGGGAAGTACATCTCGTTCGAGGCCGTCGATCCCGAGAAGTGGGTGCCGCACGGCTACGCCGTCGTCGTCGTGGATGCTCGTGGCGTCGGCCGTTCGCCCGGGGTGATCGACAGCTTCTCCCCGCGTGAGTCGAAGGACTACCACGACGTGATCGAGTGGGCGGCGGTGCAGCCGTGGTCCACCGGGAAGATCGGCACGATGGGCATGTCCTATCTCGCCGTGTCCCAGTGGCTCGTGGCCGGCCGGCAGGCACCGCACCACGCCGGGATGATCGCGTGGGAGGCGTGGAACGACATGCTCCGCATGCTCAGCTACCACGGCGGGATCCCGTCCACGTTCTACCGCAGCTGGTCGGACTCCCAGGTGAGGTCCGTGCAGCACGGGCTGGGTTCGCGCGGCTACCGCAACCGGTTCACCGGCAGGCTCGTCTCCGGTGATGTCGAGCTGTCGCAGGAGGAGCTGGACGCGAACATCGTGGACCCGTACGTGCAGGTGATGGAGCACCCGCTCGACGACGAGTTCTACGAGCTGCGGAAGGCACGCTGGGACCGGATCACCATTCCACTCCTCTCCGTCGGGAGCTGGGGTTCGGTCGGCGTGCACCTTCGCGGGAACACCGAGGGGTTCATGCACGCCGCCTCCACCCGGAAGTGGCTCGCGATCCGTCAGTCCCGCGGGACGTTCGCGGGAATGTACACCGACGACGGCGTCGACCTGCAGCGGCGCTTCTTCGACTTCGTGCTCAAGGGCGGGGGCGACTTCGCTTCCCAGCCCCCGGTGCAGCTCGACATCCGCAGCGCCCGCGACGACGTCGTGGAGCGGCGTGCCGAGCAGGCGTGGCCGCTGGCGCGGACGAGGTGGACGAAGCTCTACCTCGACGTCGAAAACCTGGCCCTGACTGACCAGCCGCCCGCGGGCGAGCAGGCCGGCAGCTACAAGGGGTTCGACAAGGCGGGGCTCACGTTCCTGACCGAGCCGATGGCGGAGGACACCGAGATCCTCGGGCCGCAGGCGGTCAAGCTGTGGGCCTCCTCCTCGACCACCGACGCGGACTTCTTCGTCAGCCTCCGGTTGTTCGACCCGGACGGAGAGGAGATGCTCTTCCACGGCATGGCAGACCCCAACGTGCCGATCACCAACGGGTGGCTGCGGGCTTCGCAGCGCAAGCTGGACGAGGCGAAGAGCCTTCCCTACCGGCCCTACCTGAGCCATGACACGGTCCAGCCGCTGTTCCCCGGCAAGGTCTACGAGCTGGACGTCGAGATCTGGCCAACGAGCGTGGTCGTCCCCGCGGGCCACCGACTGGGTCTGACGATCGCGGGCGTCGACTTCGACCACGGCCGCGAGCCGGTCCTGTGGGGCAAGTCGGGCCTGGAGCTGCGCGGCGCCTCGATCTGGCCGCACGTCGACCCCCTCCGTCGTCCGGCGGCCGTCTACGACAACGAGGTCACCCTGTACGCCGGAGGCGACCGGGCCTCCCACCTCCTCGCCGCGGTCGTCCCGCCGAAGTGAGCGAGCGATGATCGACGACTACCGTGAGCACCCGTCCGGTCTGCCGGGAGCTTGTGTCGCGGAGCTGTTGTGCGACAGGCACGATCCGGCGTCCGTCGCCTTCACGGTTCGCGGTCGCGACGGCTTGAGTGCGGATCTGACCTACGGCGAGCTCCACGACCGGTCGGCGCGTCTCGCGAGCGGTCTCGCCTCCCTGGGGGTCGGGCGGGGGGACCACGTCGCGACGCTCATGTCCAAGGGCCTCGACCTGGTGACGACGCTGCTGGCTGTCTGGCGGCTCGGGGCGGTGTACCTGCCCCTGTTTACCGCCTTCGGGCCGGGCGCGGTCGGCGACCGGCTCCGCCGGGCGAACGTGCGCGTGGTCGTGTGTGACGAGCACGAGCGCCACAAGCTCGAACCTGGTACCGAGCTCGGGGGCCGGCCGTCGTGGCGCGTGGTGAACACCGGCGGGACCCTGTGCGACGGTGACGTCCGGTTCGCCGACCTGCTCCATGGCCCGCCCACCACGGCGCCCGTGGCCGTCGGGCCGGACGGCCCCATGATCGTGCTGTTCACCTCGGGCACCACCGGGCGCCCGAAGGAGGTACAGGTTCCGGTCCGGGCCCTGGCCTCGTTCGAGTGCTACCTCACCTACGGCCTGGGCGTGACCGGCGACGACGTCTACTGGAACGTGGCGGATCCGGGCTGGGCCTACGGGCTGTACAACGCCGTCGTGGCGCCGCTGCTGGTCGGCAGGCGGTCGGTGCTGGTCGCGAGCAAGTTCACCGTCGAGGAGACCTGGCGGGTGCTCGCCGAGTACGGCGTAACTAACCTCGCGGCGACGCCGACCGTCTTCCGGGCCCTGCGCGCCTCCGGTCGACCAGGCGGCGACCTCGCTCTGCGCCGGGTGTCGAGTGCGGGTGAGCCGCTCAATCCTGATGTGGTCGAGTGGTCCAGGAGGGAGTTCGGGACGGCGATCCGTGACCACTACGGCCAGACGGAGCTGGGCATGGTCCTCGGCAACCACCACCATCCCGCCGTTTCCCGGGAGATCCGGCCGGGGAGCATGGGACAGGAGCTTCCGGGCTGGACGGCTGCCGTCCTCGCCGAGGACCGGGACGAGGTCGTCGGCCCGGACCAGATCGGTCGGCTGGTGATCGATGTGCGGGCCAGTCCGCTGATGTGGTTCGAGGGTTACCGGAACGATCCGCGGGCCACTGCCGAACGCTTCAGCCGCGACCGCCGTTGGTACGTGACCGGGGACCTCGCCCGACGTGACGGAGACGGCTACTTTCATTTCTCGTCCCGGGACGACGACGTCATCATCATGGCCGGCTACCGAATCGGCCCGTTCGACGTCGAGTCGGTATTGCTCAACCATCCGGCAGTGGTTGAAGCGGCCTGTGTCTCGACCGCGGACGACCTCCGGGGCGAGGTCATCGAGGCCTTCGTCGTCCTGCGAACGGCCGTCGAACCATCCGCGGAACTGGTGAACCATCTCCAAGGGCTCGTCCGGAATCAGTACGGGGCGCATGCGTACCCGCGCCGGGTGCACTTCGTCGACGAGCTGCCGAAGACCGAGAGCGGCAAGATCCAGCGGGCAGCGCTCCGCATGCGAGCGGCAGAACAACAACCCGTTCCGGCCGACTCCGCGAGCCGACGGAGCTAACCGAGCTCACGGGCTGGCTCCAAGACCTTTCCCGGAGCCAGCTACAGCCGGGTGGTTCTCGGTGCGCGCGCTCCGGAGGTGCTCGTGCTGACGTCGAGAAGCAGACCCGGTGGCTCGAGCGAGGCCATGTCGAGATCCTGCTCGAGGCGAAGAGCAAGGCGGCGGGGAAGGAGCGAGGCGAAGTCGCTACCCTGCACCATTGAGCCTTTTCCACTTGGGGTGATCCGGCGTGGATGACGGGGAGGACTGCCTTGACGAGCTGGGTCGCTCGTCGGGGCAGCAGCGGATCTTGCGTAGGATCGTCCAGCTCTTGAGCTGAGCGTTGGCCCGCTCCCCGGGCCCGCGCTGGCGGGCGTGGGCGGCGTTGACATCGCGTTGGTTGCGCGAGATTCGCGGCCGCTGGCCGGTGTCCGGATCACGACGGCGCCGCCGCGCTGCGGGTCCTCGAACCCGGCGCCTCGGTAGCCGTTGTCGGCGATCACCCGAACTCCCGCCGCGCGCAGGGCGTCGAGGATACCGTGTTCGCGGGCGGCGCCCATATCGTGCCGGGCGCCGGGTAGTGCGGCCGAAGCGCAGAACAGCCGCCCGGCCGGGCAGGCTATGACCTGCACATTCCCTCCGTGGCAGCACTTGTGTTTGCCGGGGTAGTAGGGCCGGTCGCGGCCAGAGCCCATGCCGACCCGATCGATCCGCAGCAGGGTGCCGTCGACGATCACGAACGCCTTGCGCACGGCGACGGTTATCGCCTCGGCCAGCGACGGTGCTAGCGCGGCAAGGACGTCGAGGGCTTCGCGGATGTAGCGGAACACTGTCGTGCCGACCGCGAAGCCGGCGGCGAGGTCGGCGTAGATCCTTGATTGGTGTCGCGGACTGCGTTACTGACCGACTCTCAGTGGGTGCTGATCGCCCCTTCTGCCGCCTTCGTCCGCTGGTCGTCGTGGATGTCAGTTCGCGGCGGCCGCCGCGAGATCGAAGGGATCATCGACCGCTACCGGTGCGGACTGTTCTGGCGTGATGTGTCCGAGTTCGGGCTGTGGCAACAGTCGTTGATGGGCGCATCAGGGCAGGTGATGGGCTGGGTCGGGTTGAAGAGCAAGACAGACCGAGTTGGCCCCCGCCGTCACCTCCCTTCTCGGCCAGCGGACGGCGCTGACCAACGCCGCCCGCACCCGGCGCTCTACCGCATCACCAACGGCCTTTGTGATCGGGCAGGCAGGGCATCAGCGGGAGGAGTGCGAGGAGGATGCCCCGCGAGCACGAGGTAGCGGATCGCCTGCGTTCCGGCCGGGCCAACGCTCCTTGGAGTTGTTCCGGTCAGGACCGTGACTCCGGCGACGCCGCTCGACTGCCGCAGCATGCCGCGCAAGCCCGACACCGACGGCACGCCCTCCCGAGTGAGGTGAAGTCCCGCGTTGCGCCCAACCCGCCGTCACCAACATCCCGGCCGGGTACGATGAAAAGAGGGCACCACGGCGGTCATGCGCACAATAGCTGCGTAGACACCCTCCAGAGGCGGTCGGCACGGTCGGGGTCGAGAGCCCAGGCCTTGACGCCGTGGGGATGGTCGGCGAGGTCGGCGTCGTCCGGGACCTCGTAGGCCTCCTGGCAGTCGTCGAGGTAGTGGCCCCCCGAGCTGGCCAGCCGCGGGTCGACCGCGGCCACCATGCTCGTCGCCGCGCCCTGCTCGACCGTCTTGTAGGTGAACACGCCCGCAGCCTCCGCGGCGGCCAGGGAGTCCTTCTGGCTCTGCGTGAAGTTCCGCTGCAGCCCGGTGGCGACACCACCAGGATTGACAGTGTTCGCGACGATGCCGTCCTGGGCCCACCGCTGGGTTACACCAACCGCGAACAGGGAGTTCGCGGTCTTCGACTGTGCGTAGGCGATCTGGGGGTCGTAGGCGCGGCGGTCGAAGTGCAGGTCGTCCAAGTCCACGTCGGCGCGCATGTGCGCGGTCGAGCTCACCACGACGACTCGGGCCGCACCCCGGTCCGCGGCACCCGCGCCGAGCGCGCGGCGAAGACCTGTGACCAGGCCGAAGTGGCCGAGGTGGTTGGTGGCGAACTGCAACTCCCACCCCTCGGCCGTGCGCTCGAGACCTCCGCTGACCACCCCGGCGTTAGCGAGCAGCAGGTGCAGCGGACCGCTCCACGACTCGACGAACCGCGTGACCGAGGAACGGTCCGCGAGGTCCAGCGGGACCACCGCGGGTGCCGCGCCGACCGACCTCGCGATGGCGGCGGCCGTGGCCGCGCCGGCCTCGGTATTGCGAACGGCGAGGGTCACCTGGGCACCGGCGGCCGCCAAGGCGCGGGCCGACTCGGCCCCGAGACCGGACGACGCCCCGGTCACGACGGCGCGTATGCCGGTCAGATCGTGTCCCGCCAGCACCTCGTCGGTGGTGCTGGCCGCGGAGAACGGAGTGGTCAACAGGGCCCGAGTCATAACCCGACTATACAGATGAGGCAATATCCGTCTAGTTCGACTAGCTTGCGTAGGCTCGTCAGCGTGACAGCAGCGTCGGAGGAGACCGGGCGTCGCGATCGCGTGTTGCAGTCGGCGTTGCAAAGCTTCGCCCGCTACGGCTATCGGAAGACCTCGATGAACGAGGTCGCGCGCGAGGCGAAGATCTCCCGGCCGGGCCTCTACTTCCTGTTCTCCTCCAAGCAGGAGCTGTTCCGCGCGGCGGCGACACGCGCCCTCGAGCAGGACCTCGCCGCGGCGGAACGCTCGCTCGCGTCGACCGAACAGCCGCTACGCCGCCGCGTCGTGGACGCGTTCGACCACTGGACCGGCCGCTACGTCGGCCCCGCGCGGGACGTCGAGGACGTCATCGACGACAATCCGGACCTCCTCGGCGAGATTGTCCACACGGCCCCCGCCCGCTTCCGGCAACTGATCGTCGACACACTCGCTCCCGCGACCGGCGCCCAGGCTGCCCTCGACATAGCCCAGACCCTGATCAGTACCTCGCTTGGCCTCAAACACGAGGTGGACTCCCGCGACGCCTACATCCGCCGCCTCACCGTCGCGGTCGGCCTCCTCGTACCGGATTATTGAGGTCTCTCCACTTGGCGTCAGCCAGCGAGGATGAGGACCAAGACGGCCTTGACCAGGTCGGTGGCCCGCCGTGGGCAGCAGCGGATCTTGCGTAGCACGCGCCAGGTCTTGAGCTGGGCGTTCGCTCGCTCGCCGGGCCCGCGCTGACGGGAGTGAGCGGAGTTCACGTCCTTCTGGTTGCGCGACAACTTTCGCCGCTTACCGGTCTCGGGGTCCTTCGGTCGCCGACGCTGCGGGACCTCGAATCCGGAGCCGCGGTAGCCGTTGTCCGCGATCACCTTCACCTCGGCTGTAGACAGGGCGTCGAGGATGCCGTGATCGCGGGCGGCTTGAGCTTGGCCCCCTGACACCGGACACCTCTTCTGAGGCGGATGCCGTCCGCCGGGAAGGATGTCGTTCGTGCCCGCTCCTCACCCGCCGGAGTTCCGGCAGTGCGCCGTCGACCTTGCCCGCTCGAAGGTCAAGACCGTTGCCGAGATCGCCAAGGACCTGTCGATCTCCGAGTCGTGCCTGCGGAACTGGCTCGCCCAGGCCGACGCTGACGAGGGCCGCAGCGAGTCGCGGTTGACCAGTGACGAGAAACGCGAGCTCGCCGAGCTGCGCAAAGAGAAGCGGCGACTCGAGGTCGAAGTCGAGATCCTCAAGCGTGCGGCCGCGTATTTCGCCCGGGAGAACGTCCTCCCAAAGTAGTTTTCCCGCTGGTCCGTGAACTCGCCGACGACGGATTCTCGGTCGCGGTGACCTGCCGGGTCCTTGGCGTGCGCCGCCAGGGCTACTACGAATGGTGTTCTGGGGTGAAGTCGCCTCGCGCGCAGGAGAACGAACTGTTGCTCAAACACATCGAGAAGATTCACGCTGAGTCCCGGTCCACCTACGGCTGGCCGAGGGTGCACGCGGAGCTGACCCTCGGACTCGGGTTCGCGGTCAACCACAAGCGGGTCGCCCGGCTCATGCGCGAGGCCGGGATCCAGGGCTTGTACCGGCGTCGCCGCCGCGGCTGCACGCTGCGGGACACGCATGCCGATCGGTACGCCGACCTGGTCGACCGGGACTTCGTCGTCGAGGGCCCGGACGAGCTGTGGTGTATCGACATCACCGAGCACCCCACCGACGACGGGAAGGTGTACTGCGCGGCCGTGCTCGACGCCTACTCGCGCCGGGTGGTGGGCTGGTCCATCGACGACAACATGCGCACCGCACTCGTGGTCGACGCGCTCGGCATGGCGATCACCCGCCGGCGCCCTGAGCCGCATTCGGCGATCTTGCATTCCGACCACGGGTCGCAATTCACCTCATGGGCCTTCGGGAAGCGCCTCACCGACGCCGGCCTGGTCGGCTCGATGGGCTCGATCGGCGATTGCTACGACAATTCAATGGTCGAGTCGTTCTGGGGCACGATGCAACTGGAACTTCTCGACTCACGAAGATGGAGAACTTGCCACCAGCTTGCCACGGCAATATTCGAGTGGATAGAGTCCTGGTACAACCCGCGCCGACGCCATTCCAGTCTCGGGATGCTCTCCCCGGTCGACTACGAAGCAGCCCACACCCCGCCCGACCACGACCACTGACCCCACACCGTCGGTGTCCGGCCTACGGGGCCAAGCTCAGATCGGGAGGCGCGGGCCGTCCGGCGCCCCCGCGGTGGGAGGTCCATTTCGCGGATACCGCCCGCCGCGCTACCGCCTCGTCCAGACCTGGGCGGCCGCGCCTATTGGGTCACGCGATGAGCCCGGGCCGCACCCTCGCCGAACCCGCCGTCGCGCTGCCGTCGCTTCGTGCGACGACGTTGTTTGCCTCTCCTGGGTCGGTGCTCGCGCGGCGTGAGCACCCTCAGGAGTGGATCCGCTCCTGGTGCGAGTTCACTCGCGTCGTGCGAGTGGTGGAGCCCGGGAGCGGGCAACGTTCGGCTCTGCCTGTCATCGTGACTCGGGGTGTTCCTTCAGCGCGCGCTCGGAAGCTGCTCTGACGTGGGAGAGCATCTCCGCCGACGCGGCGATGGGATCGCCTTGAGCGAGGGCGTCGAGAATGCGCTGGTGTTCCGCCGCGGCGCGCTCAGCATGCGCGTGCCCGGCCTTCATGAACAGGCGAAACCGCTGCACAGGCCCGCTGAGCGCCTGGAACGCGCTCTCCAGGAACGGGTTGTCGGCCTGCGCTGCGATCAGCGTGTGGAAGCGGGCATCCGACGTCCAGTACAGGCGGAACCCCTCTGAGTCGGTGTCGGCGGTCTCGGCTGAGTCGGCGAGTTCCTGGATGGTGACTGCCAACTCTGCCAAGAACTCTGGGGTGCGGCGCAGCGCACTCTCGGCGGCGATCGCCGGTTCGATCAGTTCGCGTGCAGCGGCCAACTTCGTCATCTCGCGGTGAGTGAACGCGGGCGCGACGAAGTAGCCGCGGAGCGCCTCGCGCTGCACGAGCCCCGAGTGCTCCAGTCGCGCGAGGGCTTCGCGGAGGGGAGTCTGGCTGACCTCCAGCTCACGACCAAGCGCGCCGATGTTCAGCGGCTCGCCAGGTTTACGCGTCCCGTCCATGAGCTGCGTGAGCAGCACCTCGTACATGCGATCCGCAAGAGGAACCCTCGCCAAGGAACCAAACCCCCAAGCTTCGTCGACGACGCTCGCGGGCGGACTGCAGAGCTTGTCCGTTGTGCCGCAAGGACACCCCACCTAACTATACTATCTCCCAGATCGCGCGACGCGACGATGTCAGGTCATGCACTGTGTGGGCCGGGGTGTTGCGAGACCCGCGGCGACGGCCGCGGCGGTCGCCAGGAGCTCTGTGTCACGACCGCGCACCGAGAATAGCTGGATGCCCCATGGGGCGGGGCCGTCCTCGGCGCCGGGCAGCGAGATCGCAGGCGCGCCGAGCAGATTCTGCAGCCGGGTGTTGCGCATCAGCATGCGACGCACGTCCTCCCTGACCGCGTCCTCCCGGGTCGGCCCGGTGATCGGGATGGTCGGGTTGACCAGCGCGTCGTAGCCCTCGGCGAGCACGCCGACCTCGGTGCGCACCCGGTCCACCTCGTGCAAGGCTCGTTCGTACTGCCCGCTGGTGACGCGGGAGCCGTCCTGCAACCGCTCGCGCACGTCGGCGCCCAGGCGCTCGGGCACCGTCTCCAGCCGCTCCCGGTTCACCCGGTAAGCCTCATAGGCCATGATCGTGCTGGACACGTCCATGACATCGAATCCGCTGGGTGCCGTGACAGCTTCGATCCGCCATCCGCAGTTCGACAGTGTGTCGAGCGCGCGCCGCAGGGCCGTCGCGATTGCCGGGTCGACGGTCAGGTCGGGTTCGTCGAACACCGCGAGTCGGCGACCCCTTCCAGGTCCGTCGATGATCGGGACGTCGCCGAACACGCGCATCGCGATGCGCACGTCGTCGACCGAGGCAGCCAGGAAGCCGACGTGGTCGAGGGTGGGGGCCGTGGGGTGAACGCCCTCGGTCGACAGCAGTCCATAGCTGGGTTTGAATCCGACGATCTGGCAGAGGGAGGCGGGAGCACGGATCGAGCCGCCCGTGTCGGAGCCGAAGGCGATCGGGGAGAGGCCACCTGCGACGGCCGCCGCGGAGCCGCTGCTGGAGCCACCCGGGATGATCTCCGGGTAGCACGGGTTGTAGGCGCCACCGTCGAAATCGTTGAGGCCCGACGGGCCGTAGGCCAGCTCGTGCATCCGGGTCGTGCCGAGGATGATCCCGCCGGCGGCGCGCAGCTGCGCGATGACCGGCGCGTCGGAGGTCGGGACGATGTCCACGGCACCGGACCCGGCGTACATCCGCTGCCCGGCGATCCCGATGATGTCCTTCACGGCGAAGGGGATCCCGTCGATCTCCGAGCGTGGGCGACCGGCCAGGCGTCGCTCGTCGCTCTCCTTCGCCTGTCGACGGGCGCTGTCGTGGAAGACCTCGACGAACGCGCGGATCGAGTCGGCCGTGTCGTCGATCCGTCGCAGGAAGTGATCCACTACATCGACTGCCGAATACCGATTGGCCGCTAGATCGTCGCTCAGGTCGTGCAGGGTGTGAGGGGCAGGTCGGTCCAGGGCGTCGCTCACGGTCTCCACGATCGAGAAGGTACTACACCTTTCTGCTCGTTGCTATAGTATAGGGACATGGTTGATCCGAAAGCTCTCCGTCCCGGCGTCCTCGCAAGCCTGCCCGAGCTGGAGGACTTCTCCGACCAGGGCCTCGCGGACAAGATCGTCGACGCGTGGGCGCTCTCGTTGAGCGAGACCGAGTTCGAACGCATCGAGGACATGCCCGGCTCGGCGAACCCGGACTCGCCGGCCCTGCGCGAGGGCAATCAGGCCACGCACGTCCGGGGCGTGGCGCTGCTGACCGTCGCGCTCGGCGAGGAGCTGCAGCGGGTCCTCGGCCCCCTCGGGATGAGCCGCGACATGCTCTACGCCGGGGGAGCCCTGCACGATCTCGGCAAGCCCTTCGAGAACAGCCCGGCCAACCAGGCGCGCTGGAAGGCGGACCCGGGCAGGACCGGTCTGCCCTCGATCCGGCACTCGGTGTACGGGGTGCACATCGCGCTGACCGTCGGTCTGCCCGAGGAGCTCGCCCACATCTGTGGTTGTCACTCGGGGGAGGGTGAGCTCGTCTACCGCAGCCTGCTGAACAGCGTCGTGCACCATGCGGACCATGCCTTCTGGGCCGCCGCCGAGAAGGGCGGCCTCCTCGACGTCGACCCCTCCCAGCTCTGGACGAAGACGGGCTGAACCTCGGCCTCGTCCCCATGGTCTCGACAGCGCGACCCGAGACCGACATCTCTCGCCGATCCCACGAAACTAGGAGAAACCTGATCATGGCCAAGGAAATCCCCGCCAAGGGCATCGCTCCGCTCGAGGTTCCGCTCACCCACGTCGTGCGCGCGGGTGACATGGTCTACCTGTCCGGGCAGATTGCCGTCCGCGCCGACGGGACGCTGGTCAAAGGCGACTTCGCGGAGGAGACGCGCGCGGTCCTGGACAACATCAAGGCGGGCGTCGAGGCGGCGGGCGGCACCCTGGACGACGTCGTCAAGACGACCGTGTTCCTGCTCAACGCCACCCTGTTCCAGCCGATGAACGCCGTCTACCGCGAGTACTTTACGAAGCCGTACCCCGCTCGCTCGACGATCGTCGCCCCGCTGTCCGACCCGGACCTGCGCATCGAGATCGAGGCCGTCGCGTACATCCCCGAGCACAGCTGACCGTGGCTTCGACCGAGAAGGGCGGGGCCGGGCCGGCGAGCAGCCGGCCCGGCCCCGCCGGCCGGCCGCGCCACCGGACGGTCCACGCGAGCGGACTGCGCTGGCACGTGATCGAAGCGGGCAGCGGGCCGACGATCGTGCTTGTGGCCGGCTTCCCGCAGAACATCCACGCCTGGCGCCACGTGATCCCGCTGCTCGCCGGGAGCCATCACGTCGTCGCCGTCGACCTGCCCGGTCAGGGCGACTCCGAGGCGCCGGCGGGCGGCTTCGACACCTGGACCACCGCCGAGCGGCTGCACGACCTGCTGGCCGAGCTCGGCCTGGAGCGCTACCTGCTGGTCGGGCACGACATCGGCTCGTGGGTCAGCTTCCCGTTCGCCCACCGCTACCCAGAGTCGCTCAGGGGCGTCGTGTTCGTGGACGGCAACATCGCCGGGATCTCGCTGCCGGAGACGGTGTCCACGGGCCTGGACGGGTGGCGCCAGTGGCACTTCCTGTTCAATGCGCTGCCCGACCTGCCCGAGGCACTCCTCGCGGGCCGCGAGCGCATCCTCATCGAGTGGTTTTTCGCCCGCAAGACCGCGAGCTGGCGCGAGACCTTCACCGATGCCGACATCGCGGAGTACGCCCGCACCCTGGCGGCCCCGGGCGGCATCCGCGGGAGCCTCGGGTACTACCGCGCGGTGGCCGAGAACGCCCAGCGGAACAAGGAGCTGCAGAAAACGCAGATCCAGGTGCCGATCCTCGCCATCGGGGGAGAGGTCGGCTCCGCACCGGGCCTGCACAACGACATGCGCTCGCTCGGTGTCGACGTCAACGGCACCGTCATCCGTGATAGCGGGCACTACATCCCGGAGGAGAAGCCGCACGAGCTGGTCGAGGCGATCGTCTCGTTCGCCGAGCGGGTGGGTGACCGCTGACGAGGCCGCACAGGAGGACGTGCTCCTGGCGGACGCGCTCGGCATCGCCGCATGGCGGCGCCGGGCGCGCGCCGCCGCCCCCAACCACCGAGCAAGGAGGACTGACCATGGCCGGCCGATCCATCGTCATGATGAGCGGGTTGGCGACGCGCAAGGCGTTCGACGACCACCTCTTCGCTGCCTTCACCGGACGCACTGGGGTCGAGGTCGTCCCCGTGTACGACCCCACGGTGCAGCTGCTCCGGCGCCTCGACGCCGGTGAGACCTTCGACGTCATGATCGCGGCCACCCGGTCGTTCGACGACCTCGTCGCGCGGGGCGTCGTCGCGCCCGGTCCGCGGCCGATCGCCAGGGCCGGGATCGGCCTCGCCGTGGCCCGCGGCGCCGCGCACCCCGCGGTCGGGACGACGGACGAGCTCGTGTCCGCACTAACGGCGGCCCGCTCGGTCGCCTACTCGCAGACTGGCCAGAGCGGCATCTACTTCGTCGAGCTGGTGAAGCGGCTCGGCATCGACGACGCCGTGCTCCCCAGGGCCACCGCGCTCGAGAAGGGGTTCACCGCGACGGCTCTGGAGAGCGGTGCGGCCGATCTCGCCGTGCAGCAGCTCAGCGAGCTCCTGTATGTCGCCGGTGCCGAAATCGTCGGTCCGCTTCCCGACGAACTGCAGAGATGGACGGAGTTCTCGGCTGGGACGGCGGCTGCGTCCGCGGAGAACCCGGATGTGGCGGCGTTCGTCGAGTTCCTCGGCAGCCCGGAGGCGCAGGAGGCGTACCTGGTGACCGAACTCGAGCCGGTGAGCCGGGCGCACGCGTCATGACCGGCCTCCGCTTCGACGCGAACCTTAGGTGGCTGTTCACCGAGCTGCCGTTCCCCAAGCGGTTCGCTGCCGCCGCCCGCGCTGGCTTCGCCGGGGTCGAGTACCCGTCCCCGTACGAGTACGACGCGCGGCGGCTGCGCACCCTGCTCGACGATGCGGGCCTCGAACAGGTCCTGATCAACACGCCGATGGGCCCGGCGGGCTCGTCCACGCGCTCCGGCAACGCCTGCTTCCCCGACCTCGTCGAGGAGTACCGCGACGGCGTGCGGCGCGGACTGGAGTACGCGACCGCCCTCGGGGCGAGGTTCCTGCACGTCGTGGCCGGGATCGTGCCGGAGGGCGTGAGCCCGGACCGCGCCTTCGCGCGATACGTGGCCAACATCGCCTGGGCGGCCGAGCAGGCTCGCGGCACGGGGGTCCGGCTCCTGCTCGAGACGCAGAACAAGCGCGACGCGCCCGGCTTCGTGCTCACCTCGCAGGACCGCGCCGCCGCCGTCGTGGAGGCCGTCGGCGACGACGCCGTTGGGCTCCTGCTGGACTTCTACCACCTCCAGATCGACGAGGGCGACCTCGTGCGGACGTTCGAGAAGCACCGCGACGTCACACTCCACCTGCAGATCGCCGACGTGCCCGGGCGCACCGAGCCCGGCACCGGCGAGATCGCGTACGGCACCCTGTTCCGGGTCATCGAGTCCTCCGGGTACGACGGCTGGATCGGGTGTGAGTACCGCCCCGCCACCGAGACCGTGGCCGGGCTCACCTGGATGAAGGAGCTCGCGAGATGAGCGCTGCCCCCAAGATCGCGCTGATCAGCGCCGTGCCCGCGGCCATCGCGCCCGCGGAGGCCGCGCTGCGGGCGGCCCTGCCCGACGCGGTGGTCTGGAACATTCTCGACGACCGGCTGCTCGCGGACGCGGACAGCCGCGGGGGCCTGGACGACGTCCTGCGTCTGCGCATGCAGCGGTTGATCGCGCACGCCGTGGCGGAGGACGTGGACGGGGTGCTGTTGACCTGCTCGCTTTACGGACCGGTCGCGCAGCAGACGGACGCCGCCGTGCCGGTTATGGCCCCGGACGAGGCGGCCTTCGCCGACATCGCCGCCGCCGGCCACGCGTCCGTGCTCGTCCTGGCCTCCTTCGACAACGCGCGGGACGACTCGGTGCAGCGCCTGGAGGCGGCGGTGCGTGCCGCCGGCGTGACTGTCCGGGTGACCGGGCGCTCGGTGCCCGCAGCGATGACCGCGTCCCGGGCCGGCGACCAGGGCGCCCTGGTCACGGCGCTGGTAGAGGCGTGCGTGGACCGGCCCGCGGACGTCGACGCCGTCTTCCTCGCGCAGTACTCCCTCGCGCCGGCCGGCGACGCCCTGCAGCAGACCATCGGCCTCCCGGTGCTGTCCGGGCCCAAGAGCGCGGCGGCCGCCCTGCGCAGGCTCGCCTCCGATCAGGTCGCCCGATGATCGGCGTCATCGCCGACGACGTCACCGGGGCCACCGACGTCGCCGTGGCGTTCCGCCGGACCGGGATGCGGTGCGGTGTCTACTTTGGTACCCCCGCCCCCTCGGCCGTCGATGTGGGCTTGGACGTCGTCGTGATCGCGCTGAAGTCCCGCACGATCGCGGCCGACGACGCCGTCGCACAGTCGCTCGGCGCCGCGCACACGCTGCGGGCACTCGGTGCGCAGCAGCTGTACTTCAAGTACTGCAGCACGTTCGACTCCACCGAGAACGGCAACATCGGGCCGGTCCTCGACGCCCTCGTCGAGCTCGTGCAGACGGACGTCGTGGTGACGACACCGGCCTCGCCCGAGCACGGCCGGACGACGTTCAACGGCTATCTCTTCGTCAACAGCGTGCTGCTCTCCGAGTCGTCCATGCGCAACCACCCGCTCACCCCGATGCGGGACTCCGCGCTCACCAGGCTCATGGACGCGCAGGCCGAGGGCGGCAGCGCCGTCGTCGGCCACGACGTCGTCACGCGGGGTCCGGCCGCGATCCGGAGAGAGGTGGAGGCAGCCCGTGGCAGGAAGCGCTACCTGTTCCCCGACGCCGCGACCGACGCCGACCTCCTCGTGATCGCCCAGGCAGTCCGCGGCGAGCCGCTCGTGGCCGGCGCCGCCGGCCTCGCCGGCGCGATCGGACGCGCCCGGGGCGCGGCCCCCACGTCGCGGACCCGCGAGGACAGCGCGCCGAAGGGCCGGGCCGCTGTCCTCGCGGGCAGCTGCTCGCGCCGGACGCTCGAGCAGATCGACCAGGTGCTGCGGGCGGAGCGCCCGGCCCACCGGCTGAACGCACTCCAGTCGGACGACCCCGAGTACCTCGCCCAGGAAGCCCTCGACTGGTACGACGCGCTCCCGCCCGGCCCAGCGCCGTTGATCTACTCCTCCCTGCCCCCGCAGCTGCTTCACGAGGTGCAGGAGAAGCTCGGGGTGGAGCGCTCGGCGCAGATCCTCGAGGCTGCCATCGGGCGGGTCGCGGAGGGTCTGCGTGACCGCGGGGTGACCCGGTTCGTGGCAGCGGGCGGCGAGACGTCGGGGTCGGTGGTGGCGGCACTGGGCATCCGCGGCGGCATCGTCGGCGTGGAGGCCGCTCGCGGAGTGCCGTGGATCCACACGGACCAGGACCTCGACGTGCTGCTCAAGTCGGGCAACTTCGGCGATCCCGATCTGCTGCTCTCGGCATCGGAGGGTAGCGCGTGACGCCGACCGAGGAGGCCGCGGACCAGGTCGTTCGGGCCGCGCGGTCCCTGTTCACGCGGGGCCTGACCCACGGCAGCACGGGGAACATCTCCGTCCGGACGGTGGACGGCATCCTGGTCACCCCGACCGGGTCGAGCCTGGGCACCGTCGAGGCGGGGGACTTGTCGCTCGTCGACGACCGCGGGGCGCACCTCGCCGGCCCGAAGCCGTCGAAGGAGGCGTTTCTGCACGCCGCGGTGCTGCGCGCGCGGCCGGACGCACAGGCCGTCGTGCATACGCACTCCACCCACAGCGCTGCGGTGTCCTGCCTCAGCGGCCTGGACGTCACGAACGCCCTGCCGCCGCTGACCGCGTACTACGCGATGCGGGTGGGCCGGCTGCCGCTGCTGCCGTACCACGCTCCCGGCGACCCCGCGCTGGAGGCGCTTGCGGAGGCCACCGCGGCCACGCGGCACGCCATGCTGCTGAGCAACCACGGCCCGGTCGTCGCCGGAGTGAGCCTCGCCGCGGCCATGGACGCCCTCGAGGAGCTGGAGGAGACGGCGAAGCTGTTCTTCCTCCTGCGTGGCCTGCCGGTCGACCCGCTCTCCGAGGAGCAGGCGGCCGCGCTCGCTCCTTGAAGCCCCCGGCCTGCGCCCCGGACACCAAACGTCCCCACCACCTCGCGGGTGGTGGGGACGTTGTCGGTCTGTGTGAGCGCCGGATGACCAGTCCTGGAGGCAGCTCGCCCGCACCGTGATCCGTCCGTTCATGGTCCCGCCCGGACCGAGGTGTTGGTCACCCTCGGTCCGGGCGAGTTGTTCGGAGGGGATCACTGCCGGCCGGTCCGACCGAGATGGGGACCCGGTCGTCCGGCAAGGACCTCTAGACGAAGTCGGTCAACGAACGGCCCTTGGTCTCCTCGTTCTTGAAGGCCGCGATCGCCGTCCCGACCGCGGACAGCATGACGAAGAAGGCTGGCAGGAGCAGGTTGCCCGTCGAGCCGTAGAGGGCGGTCAGGATGAGCGGCGCGGCCCCACCCAGCACGGCGGTGGTGACGTTGTACCCCAGCGCGTAGGCCGTGGTGCGCACGCGCGAGGGGAAGAGCTCGAGCATCATCGGGTGCATGACCGAGTAGTTGCCCGCGAACGCGATACCGAGCACCGCGCCGGAGACGATTGCCAGTGCCTCGCTACCGGCGTTGAGCAGCAGGTACGCGGGGACGGACAACGCGATGATCGCCATACAGGACGTGATCATGACCGGTCGTCGCCCGACGCGGTCGGAGATCCGCGCGAACAACGGGATGCACACGGTCGCGCAGGCCAGGGCCACGGCGGCCACGAGGAGACCCGCAGGCCGCGTGAAGTGGAGCTGGCTCGTGAGGTACGTCGGCATGAAGACGAAAATCACGAAGAAGCCCGCGCTGTTCAGCATCGGCAGGGTGAACGCCAGGACGAGGCGCCGGCGGTTCTCCCGGGCGAACGCATCACGCAGGGGGTTACGCGCGATCCTGCCCTCCTCCTGCATCGCGGTGAAGGCCGGGGTGTCCTCGAGCTTCTGGCGGATGTAGAAGCCGATGATGCCCAGCGGCGCCGCGATGAGGAACGGGATGCGCCAGCCCCAGCTCTCCATGGCCTCCGCCGACAGCAGCGAGGTCAGGAGGAAAGCCGAGCCGCTGCCCGCGAGGTTGGCCAGCGTGCTGCCCGCCTGGGGGAACGACATGAGGAAGGCCCGCTTGCGCGGCGGCGCGTGCTCGCCGACGAACGACATGGCCGCAGAGACCTCGCCACCCACCGAGACGCCCTGGATGAGGCGCAGGAGGAGCAGGATCAGCACCGAGCCGACGCCCCACGAGGCGTACCCCGGCAGCAGGCCGATCGCGGTGGTCGCCCCGGCCATCAGCGTCAGTGCCAACACCATGGCCGGGCGCCTACCGACCCGGTCGGACATGATCCCCAGCAGCACCCCGCCGACCGGACGGAAGACGAACGAGACGGCGAAGATGCCGAAGGTGAAGAGCAGCGCGGCCCCTTCCGCCCCCTCGGGGAAGAAGACGATCGCGATGATCCCGGCGAGAAAGCCGTAGACCGAGTTGTCGTAGTTCTCGACGAAGAACCCGATCGCCCCCGCGATCGTGACCTTGCGGGTCTCGCGCGGCGACGACGCATGCACCACCTCGGCAGATTCAGCGGATGTCACTCGGGATCCTCTCGACGGACGGCAGGTGGAAGACCAGTACGCGACGATCGCGTGACAAAATACTATAGTCTCTGGGTCAGTCCTATTGCAACGTTCGCGTTAATGGACGCCGCTGCGCCGAGGCTGCGGATCTCGCGGTGGCTGCACGCCTGTGGGAAGCCGCCCAGGTCCTGACGGGCACCGAAGTACCTCTAAGGGGCGAGCCAGCCCCCACGAGGCATGGACTCTGTCTCGGCCGTCCTGGTGGCACCCTGGTCGGAGGCTCCATCGGGGCGGTGCCTCAGATTGCGCCGTCCGATGCGGCCCGGTACATCGTCGGGACGGTGGGTCTGAAGCCCAGCTCGCGTGCGAGGGAGCCGTCGAGGTGCCCGCGCCAGGGATTGGCGGGCGGCTCCGCGGACTCCGGGTAGTCGGTAAGACGAGGCGGGCGATCTCCAGGACAGTGGCGGAACCCTCGTCGGCGATGTTCACGGTGCGTCCGTCCATCGCGCCGGTGAGGGCGAGCTGCACGGCGGTTGCGATGTCGCGGTGGTGGACCAGGCTCAGTGTCTGGGCGGGGTGCCAGTTCCATGAACCTAGAAGCCCCGGGGCGGACTGCAGATGACCGTCGTCGTCGCCGTACACGAATGCGAGCCTCGGGATGGTGTAGGTCAGTCCGCTCTCGAGCACGCCAGCTCCGCAGCCACCTTGCTGGCGGGGTAGGGCTGCGTCGCGTCGGTCGAATCGCCCTCCGGGGCTGGACGGGGCAGGTCGGAGTCATAGACGAGACCAGTGCTGGCCATGATCACGCGCGGCGCGGGAGCCGTGCGCCCGGATCGCGGCAAGCAGGTTGCGTGTGCCGACGACGTTGACGCGATTGATCTGTTCGGGATCCGGGGTCTGCAGGACCGCAGCGAGGGGCCTTACGGATATCGCGGTAGACCGTCGAGGTCCCGACCTCGAAGCCGTAGGCCAGGTCGGCGTAGGTCTCGCTTTACTCAGATGCGCGAGCACCAGCAACGCCTGTCGACCCGGCGAGAACTTGCGCCATCGGGTCAGGCGCTGGTTGCGCTGCGCTCGCAGGGCATCGGACAGCACGCCGAGCGCGCGGCTGGACACGGTCATCGCGGACGGGTAGGACAACACCTCGAAGCTCTTGGTTGGGCGAGTGATCTCGGCAATCACCCCCCTACCAGGAGCTTCACCCATTGGAGGCCACGCCACGCCGCCCACCCGCTGACCAGCCTCAACGCTAGTTTGGCAAAGGCTCATTAATGTTCAGCGACGTCTATGTGACGTTGGCATCGCCCAGCCGGCGCGCGGTTGTGAGCAGCCCACCCGTCCCGGTCGCGCGGCTCAGCTCGGTCAGGGCATTGATCGGGCTGCGGTCGATCCGCTCGAAGGCGGCCCGGTTGATAAACATCAGGTGAAGGTCTCGCCGGCACAACCCGTGGCGCAACGTCGCCGATCAACTCGGTGATCCTGCTGCTCGCCCATAACGAGCAGGTCTATGCAGCGAGAGAGTGCGCATAGAGGGTTCCGATCGCGAGATTCGCGCGTCGCGCAATCCATTCAAGCAAGGCCGTCGCACCCTCTTCAACGAACGCGGTCCGGTCGCGCCCGATAGGGCAGTTCGCGGTTGAGACGAGCATCCCGACGAGACGGCAATGAGCGATCGACGATAGGCCCGACACGACGTTCAGGGGTTCGCTGGCAAGCGGGACACCGGGCATCCATCGCGATAACGGCAGCTGTCCCGGCAACTGCAGACGTCGGTCACCGCGTCGAAAGCCGCGGGCACGCAGTGATGTCCATCGCCCCTTGACACATTGTTAGGCACCTAGCTATAGTTGCTAGGTGCCTAACGAAGAGGTGGATGCTGAACGCCAGTCCGCGGGTGGATGGGCGAAGAAGTACTACTTCGCAACCCGGGTTGTAATGGAGGCCGTCCTGCGCCCGTACGACGTCGGCCCCACGCAGTGGTACGTCATGCACCAGCTCATGACCGTGGGGCCGACCTCGCAACGCGACCTCGGGCGCATGCTCCAGATCGAGCGCGCGACACTCACGGGCGTCGTGGCCGCCCTTGTCCGCAAGGGCTTGGTCGAACAGAAGCCTGATGCCACCGATCAGCGCCAGAAGGTGCTGACCGCCACCCCTGCCGGTGCCGCACTCTGGCGGGAGCTACCCGACCCGATCGCCCTCATCCTCGAGACGGCCTTTGACGGCATCGCCCGAGTCGATATCGAGACGACCACCCGCGTGCTGCGCACGGCAACCAGCAAACTCGCCAACCTCTTCCCGAAGGGAAACGGATCATGACAGTCCTCATCACCGGCGGAACCGGCCTGGTCGGCACGCGCCTGCTCCGACGTCTCGTGGACGCGGGCATAGAGTGTCGCGCGATCGTCCGCCCCGGCAAGACGCTCCCGGCGGGCGTGGCTCCCGCCGAGGGTGACCTGCTCGACCCGGCGACCCTGCGGAGGGCCGCGCAAGGTGTTTCCGTGGTCATCCACCTCGCCGCAGTGCTGCGCACCCCCGACCCCGTCAAGATCGAACAGGTGAACGTCGGAGGCACGAAGAACCTCATTGAGGCTGTCCTGGCCCACGCTCCCGAAGCGCGCGTCATCATGGCCAGCACCAACCTCGTCTACAGCGACGACCTGTCGCGGCCGGCCCGCGAAGAGGACCCGGCCAACGCGAAGCAGCCCTATCCTGCGACCAAAATCATCGCGGAAGGCCTCCTGCGCCAAAGCGGACTGACGTGGAGTGTCCTGCGATTCCCGTTCGTCTACGGCGACCGCGACGGCCATCTGGAGTCCGCGCCGCAGCTTCTGGGCTCGTGGGGCTGGCACCCCGCGGCAACCATGAGCCTGATTCACCACCGCGACATCGCAACCGCGATGCAGCTCGCCCTGACCGGCGCGATGGACAACAAGGTCGTCAACCTCACCGACGACGCTCCGACTTCGGTCTACGAGATCGCACGTATCGTCGGAGCGGAGTACAAAGAGTCCGCCGAACCCCTGGATAACCCGTGGAAGGGACACGTCGACGGCACCCTCGCGCGTGAGCTCGGATTCAGGCCGCTCGTGCGAAGCGTCTATCAGGCGGCCGCCGAAGATGCACTGTAACGGCGTGGCGCGCTCCCGGGTCGTACCGTAACTCCGCATCGTTGGCGACGACGACCGAGAGGGCATCCGAGCATCGCCGCTGCGCCGGGCCCGCGTGACGCGAGCCCGCTACTCGTGCCGCTTCAGCGCGACCGCACACGCCGCGGATGCATGAATTTCGAGTCCGCCCGCACGTTACGCGGACTCGGAGCAGGAGGCCGGCCGCAGCCCGGCGTCGACACCCGCCGCAAGTTCGCACATCGACCAGAATTCGATAGCCATGTGGACCTTGTGTCCCTCGACGATCTGTTGCGGTGTCGTCGCCGGGTAGAGCGAGCCGAGTTTGACGGTAAAACCGTTCTCTAGCGGCTTGTACTGGTGGAATGCCAGGACGTTGATTTCGGTGCCGTCGCGGGCGAGGCTCGTCGAGCCGGCCGTGAGGATCAGATATCCAGCTGCCGGTTCGACGGGAACCGGGATGGCCGGGTCAGCAATGAGGTGCATCTCGGTCGGGGCGCCGTACATGCCGAATGTCTCCATCGCGTGCATACCGTCGCCTTTTTCTTCGATGAAGTAGTGGTCTGGGTTGAGCAAGGCGTAGTCGCGGCTCAGGCTCGCTGTATCTAGTGCGCCACGAAGCTCCTCGATGTTCAGCCCTGTCACTGTGACATCGGCGGTGGCGAACTGCATGGGAGCCTTCTTCCTGGGCCCCGCGTTCACCTCCTTCCACATTCTGTCGGATGCCCGCAACAGGTCCCTGTAAAGATGTGTGATGCCGTGGACCCCGTACGACTGACGTGCGGTGATGCAGGCTGTGCGGGCGTCGGCGGCGTTCAGGAAGTCGATTTCGTCGTGGGTGAGCCGGCCGCCGGCATGTTCGATGGTGGCTCCAAGCCTCTTCATTTCGTGCAGCACATGGCGATGGCGGTCGTACTCCACCATGGCGAGCTGGCTACAGGACCAGGGGCGGTTGTCGATCGAGCATGCGATTGCGATGTCGGCCATACGGAGGCCTTTTCTGATGCGCTTGTTCACTGAGTGGTGGTGGGCGACTTGCGCGCCCCGGTCTAGGAGGTCGTCTGGAAGTCCTGGGTGCCGATGACGCGCAGCAGTTCGAGCTTCTCGGCGGCGTCGGTGCCTTCGAGAGGGAAGAAGGCGAGGAGGTTGAGGTCGGCATCGGGGGTGAGCATGACCTCGCAGTGCAGCTCGATCGTCCCCACCTCGGGGTGAATGGTGCGCTTGAGGTCAGAACGGCGGACGCCGACCTCGTGCCGCTGCCACAGCTCGCGGAACTCGGTGCTGGCTTCGATCAGATCGTTCACCAGGGCAGTGACGTCGGCGTCGCCGCCGCGTCGGGAGTACGTGGCGCGCAGGTCGGCGACATGTACGGCGGCCAGACGGGCCCAGTCTTCTTCGGGGGCGTGGGCGCGTCCCGCCGGGTCGGTGAACATGCGCCAAATCATGTTGCTGTCGCGGCCGGGTGCTGTCTCCCCGTAGCCCAGCAAAGCAGTGAGCAGGGCGTTTTTCCACACGATCTCGCCGAGGTCGGTGTAGATGCAGACGGGCACGTCGTCGAGACGACTCGCGAGGGCAATGAGCCCTGGGCGTATGTACCGTCCGGCTCGGCGGGGAGGTGCCGAATATCCGGCGAGGTGGAGCAGGTGGTCGCGTTCGTCCAGATCACATCGCAGTGCACGTGCCAGAGCGGCCACGACGGATTCCGACGGGGTCGACCCGCGCTCCTGTTCGAGCCGGGCGTAGTGGTCCGTGGAGATGCCGGCCAGCTGCGCGACCTCTTCACGCCGCAGACCCGGTGTCCGACGGCGAGCACCAGCGGGCAGGCCGACGTCGGCTGGTCGCAGACGTTCCCGCCTACGACGGAGGAAGTCCGCGAGCCCGTGCCGATCGATCATTCCTCCACTATCGCCCGCGTCAGACTGGATAGCCAGGGAGGGCCTCTCCCTGGATACACCGGGCCTGGTCGGCGTACGCGCAGCCGGAGAGGCTGATGGCATGACCGATTCATCTTCCGCGACGCTCCACACCCGCCGCCTCGGCCACAGCGGCCCGGCCGTCTCCTCGCCTGGTCTAGGCTGCATGGGCATGTCAGGCGCCTACGGGCACACTGATGACGACAAGAGTGTCCGCACCATCCATGCCTACCTCGATGCCGGCGGCACGCTACTCGACACCGGGGACTTCTACGCGGCCGGCCACAACGAGCTCCTCGTCGGGCGTGCCCTGCGCGAGCGCAGCCGTGACGACGCCGTGCTCTCGGTGAAGTTCGGCGAGTTGCTCACCCCGGCCGGAATGCCGGCCGGGGTGAAGGACGCCCGCCCTGCTGCCGTGCGCAACTTCCTCACCTACTCGCTGCAGCGCCTGGGCACGGATCACGTCGACATCTACCGTCCCGCCCGGCTCGACCCCCAGGTGCCAATCGAGGATACGATCGGTGCGATCACCGAGCTGGTCGAGCAGGGATACGTCCGACACATCGGCCTGAGCGAGGTGGACTCCGACACCATTCGCCGTGCCGCGGCCGCAGCGCCGATCAGTGATCTGCAGATCGAGTACTCGCTGCTCAGCCGGGACATCGAGGACGACGTCCTCCCTGTCTGCCGCGAGCTCGGCATCGGCATCACCGCATACGGAGTCCTGGCCAAGGGCCTCATCGGAGGCAGCGGCGCGACCGGCGGCGCCTTGTCGATGATGCCGCGATTCCAGCCCGGCAACCGCGAGCACAACGACGCGCTGGTCTCCGCCCTGGCGGAGATCGCCGAGGCGAAGCACGCCACGCTTGCCCAGGTGGCCATCGCCTGGGTCGCTGCTCAGGGCGACGACATCGTCCCGATCATCGGGTCGCGGCGACCTTGGCAGATCGAGACTATGATCGCCAGCACAGCCGTCACACTCGACCGTGAGGACCTGGTCCGCATCGACGAGCTCATCCCGAAGGGGGCCGCCAAGGGCACCCGCTACCCCGAACAGCACATGCCGGATCTCGGCGGCGAAGGCTAGGACCTGTTTACGAAGTCGCCGAGGCGGGTCGCGGCGGGCGCGTGTCGCTGCCCGGGCATGAGTGAGGTCTCCGGTAGGTGATCAACGACCAAGAAGACCGCCCGCCCGGAGACCTCGTTGAGCAGCCTATCGATCGGAGCACGTAAGGACCTGACGGACCGGCAGTGGCGGATCCTGAAACCGCTGCTCCCGGCCCCGACGGGCCGAGGCTGGCCCCGGAAGTGGCCCCACCGCCAGCTGATCGACGGGATCCGGTGGCGCACCCGCGTCGGCGCCCCGTGGCGCGACGTGCCCGAGCGCTACGGGCACTGGCAGTCGATCTACTCGCTGTTCCGCCGCTGGCAGCGCCAGAACGTATGGACGCTGGTGTGGTCCACGCTGCTGGCCTGGGCCGATGCCGGCGGGTTGATCCGCTGGGACGTCTCGGTCGACTCCACGATCAACCGCGCCCACCAGCACGCCGCCGGGGCCTGCCGTCGCCCGCACGAGCAGGTCGAGCCGCCCGGCGACGAACCGGCCGATCACGGACTCGGTCGTTCCCGAGGTGGCTGGACGACGAAGATCCACCTCGCCTGTGAGCAGGGCCGTGGCCCGCTCGCAGCGCTGGTCACCGTAGGTCATCGCGGTGACTCGCCGCAGTTCATCCCCGTTCTGGACTCGCTGCGGGTGGCGAGGATCGGGCCGGGACGTCCTCGGACCCGTCCAGACCGGGTGCTCGCGGACAAGGCCTACTCGTCGCGGGCCAACCGCGCCTACCTGCGCGACCGCAAGATCGCCGCAACGATCCCGATCAAGGTCGACCAGCAGGCCCATCGGCGCAAACGCGGCTCGGCCGGCGGGCGTCCACCGGTCTTCGACGAGCAGATCTACAAGCAGCGTCACGCGGTCGAGTGCGGCATCAACCTGCTCAAACAGCACCGCGCGCTCGCCACCCGGTACGACAAGCTCGCCCTGCGCTACGAGGCCACCCTGCACATCGCGACGATCAACATCTGGCTACGTGCCCTCGCCGCCCAGGGTTTCTAAACACGGCCTAGTCCGCAGGCCTGGAGGGAGCGAGGGGGCCGCGAGGCGGAGGAGATCGTTCGCCAGGTCACGCGCATCGGGCCTGAGCCAAGAGAGTCTCCGGCGTGGGCCCGACGACTGCTCGCTCGTCACCTTGCGGCGGAGGTCCTTGGGAGTTCGGGCCCGGTCTCTGGCGCACCGTCATCCGCGTCCGCACGGACAGCCTTCTCATGTCGATCGACTTCGGCTGCAGCTGGCCCACCACTTGCGGCGCCGATCGCTTCCAAGAGGCCAGGGCCGACCTCCCAGCCAATCAACAGGAGCGGCCCTACCGCGTCGAACGCCGCTTCAGCAAACTCGCCTGCGACCAGAGGCTCTGCCATGTTCAGCAAAAGCGTGACCACGCTTGCGAAGATCAGCAGCCGGCGAGCAGGCCGCAGAACCTCCGGCGAAGCACTGGTGAGCGCCAGGTGCCGCGTGCCGAGCAGAAGCCCGAGGATCGAGAGGTCAACCACAGGAGCCACCAGCGGCACGACCCAGGCAGGCACGCCGAGCCTAGCGCGAGATTGAGGACGTTGCCGAAGCTGAACATGATGGTGAGGCCGACGACGACGCCCATGATCACCGTAACAGCGTGAACCACAGCAACCCCGTCCGAACCTGTGATCGAGTCGACATAGCTGAACGACGGGTCATTGGCACCACCTGCTTCGACCCGCGTACGCCCGTGAGTGTCTCGCGTGGGATACCGCGTTCGCGGAGCTTGTTCAGCATGGTGGTGTGGTTGACGCCCAAGCAGGCACCGACTCGCGCTAGCGATCAGCCTCGGTTCTAAGAGGTGGTTGGCGTCGTCGACCTGATCAGGCGGGGCGCCGCGGCAGCGCATCGGCACACTGTGCTGGCGGAGAATGCTGTCGACCTTTCGCCGCTCGAGCCGAACCGGTCACAGAGTTCGTACACCGCGCGCCGGACCGGTAGTCGGCGATCAGCCGCTCGACCTGGTTGGAGCCGATGTGCCGGGCGCAGCGGGAACGGTCGCGCTAGATCAGCGTCGGCTCGGGCGGATCGAGGCTGGGAAGCCTCGCGCGGAGTTCTTCCGGCTCGCCGGGGAGGCGTGTTCGACGCCGCCGGAGGCGTGGACCTGCCGCCGGAGCGGTGCAAGATCGGGACGATGTTCCAGAACTACGCGCTCTGGCTGCACCTGAACGTCCGGCGCAACCTGGAGTTCCCGTTACGCGCCCAGAAGATGAAGGCCGAGCTCGCCGCCGGCGACGCGGTGCAGAACGCGGCCGGTCTGGTCGACTGCCTGCCCTACCTGCAGCGCTTCTCGGGTGAGCTGTCCGGCGGACAGCAGCGGGTCGCGCTGGCCCGCGGGCTGGTCGCGAAGCCAAAGTTCATGCTGTTCGACGAGCCGCTGAGCCACCTCGACGCCCTGCAGCACGCCAAGGTCCGGCACGACCTGCACGAGCTGCACCAGGCCGTCGGGTTCAGCGGCATCTAGGTCACCCACGACCAGAGCGAGGCCTTCGCGCTCGGCCGGCTCGCGCTCATACGCGCCGGCCGGATCGAGCAGATCGGGACCCCGCAGGAGATCTACGGTCGGCCGCAGACGGAGTACGCGCGAACTTGGTGGGGCTGTCCAACCGGCTCCTCGACGCCGTCGGTGCGGTGCACTGGGCCCTGCACGGCGGGCACGACCGCGAGATCCCGGTCGCCACGCGCGCCGACACGGACTCGCTCACGCTCCGGTTCCGCCCGCACGACGCCGACCTGCTAACCGACGCAGCCACCGGCTACCACGGGCTCGTGCTGGAGGGCCGCGTGGCGGGATCGGTCTACGAGGACCGCCACTACGACCTCAGCGTAGCCGCGGGTGCCGCCACGCTGAACGTCCACGCGGCAGCACCCGACGGGCCCCGTTCGGCCCCGGCGACCCGGTCCGGATTGGGCTGCGCTGGCGCAGCGGGTCCTGGTTCGGTAACGGGGTGCGGGTCGAGGTCGGAGCCCGCGCGGGCGCCGGCTTCGCCTGAGAACGCCCACGGAGGGACAGGCACCTGCATGAGGCGGTCATCGTCTCGACGGCCCGCACCCCTCCGGCCGGCCGGACGGTGCCCGGATTGTCGGCCACGCCCCTGCTTGGGGGCCGCCGCCGTGGGTCCCGCCACGTCGTCGTCACGATGCGCGTCGGGGACGGGATGGGGCGGCCGGCCCCTTCGGGATCCGGGCGCTCGCTGCATCCGCTCAGCTGGTGATCTGGACCCCGTCGGGGATGTCCGTGGTGCGGCTCAGCTCGGCCCAGCGTTCGATCTCCTCGTCGACCCCCTTGCGGGCGGTCCCGACGAGCCGCAGGGCGTCCGAGCCGAGGACGAGGTGGACCGGCGCGTCCGGCCTGCCGGCGATCGACAGGACGGCCTCGGCGGCCTTGGTGGGGTCGCCAAGCTGATTGCCGTGCGCGGCGAGGCGGTTGGCGCGCACCGGGTTCATCAGCTCGTCGTAGTCCTCGATGGACCGCTCGGTGCGCACCATCGAGCGGCCCGCCCAGTCGGTGCGGAAGGAGCCCGGTGCGATCGCGGTGACGGCGATCCCGAAGGCCTTGACCTCCTTGGCGAGCGTCTCGAGGATCGCTTCGAGCGCGAACTTGCTCCCGTGGTAGTACGCCAGGCCGGGGATGGTCATCAAGCCGCCCATCGAGGTGACGCCCATCAGGTGGCCACGGCGGCGCTCGCGCATGAACGGCAGGGCGGCTTTGAGCGTGGCGACAGCACCGTAGACGTTGACGTCGAACTGTCGGCGCAGCTCCGACATCGGGGACTCCTCGAGGATCCCCTCGTGGCCGTAGCCCGCGTTCGCGATCACGACGTCGATCGGGCCGACGGTCTCCTCGACCTCGGCGACGGTGGCGAACACGGCCTCGTCGTCGGTGACGTCGAGCAGCCGCGCGACGGCGGTACCCGGGGTGCCCTCGGCGGGCTTCTCGAGGGCCGCGGCGTCGTCCGGTTTGCGGACGGTGCCCACGACGGTGTGTCCGTCCTGCAGGAAGCGGGTCGCGAACGCCTGGCCGAAGCCGGAGCTCGCGCCGGTGATGAAGAAGATCTTCGGCGTCGTTAGGGCCATGACCCCAGCTTACGCAGCGTAGAGAAAAGTCAACGTGCTGTTGACTACAGGAGTGCGTCCGCGGCCGTACCTTTTGACCTGAGGTCAAGGCGTCCTGTCGGAAACGTCGATTGCGTCCGACCCGGAGCTGTTCCTACGTTCTCTGAGCGACGACTTCCCGGCCGGGTACTCGAATTTCCCGCACGCATTCCCGGGGCATCCGTCGGTCCTTCGTCCCGATGCGGGCGCCGTGGCCGGACCGCCCCGGCCAGATCATTGCAACGACGCACAGATTGGACATTGCGATGGCGGACACCTCACCGTCACCGGGCTCCACCGGGAAGCGGCTCGACCGGCGGGCGGTCGGACCGGCCGTGGTGATCGGCTCGGCCCTGGAGTGGTTCGACTTCTACCTCTACGCCTCGATGGCGGCGCTCGTCTTCGGGCCCGTGTTCTTCCCGGGCGAGAGCTCGGTCGCGGGCACCCTGGCCTCGATCGCGACTTTCGCCGTCGGCTTCCTGGTCCGTCCGCTCGGCGGCATCGTCTTCGGCCATCTCGGGGACCGGATCGGGCGCAAGAAGGTCCTGTCCCTGACGTTCCTGCTCATGGGCGTTTCCTCCGGCCTCATCGGGCTGATCCCGTCGTACGCCTCGATCGGCGTCTTCGCCCCGGTGCTGCTCGTCCTGCTGCGGCTGACCCAGGGACTGGGCGCCGGCGCCGAGTTCGGCAGCGCGGTGGCGGTCGCCTACGAGCACGCCGGGGTGCGGACCAGGGGACGGCTGGGCTCGTGGCCCGCGTTGGGCGTCAACATCGGGCTGTTCGTCTCCTCGCTGACCGTCACCGTGCTGACGACGACCAACCGCGAGTTCCTCCTGACCTGGGGCTGGCGCATCCCCTTCATCGCCAGCTTCGCGCTGGTCGTCCTCGGCATCTGGGTCCGGGCCCGCATGCCCGAGACCCCGGCGTTCGAGGCGGTCCGCCAGTGCGGCGCGGGCGACCGGCGGGCGCCGCTGCGCACCCTGCTCGCCCGTGACTGGCGGGGGCTCCTTGTCGTGGCGATGGTGACCGTGGGCTACCTCGGCTCGTCGTACCTGTTCAAGACGTTCAGCCTCTCGTACCTGACCGAGTTCCGCGGCGTCGCGGCCGGCGTCGGAGCGCTGGGGGTGACGCTCGCGAGCGCCGTCGCGATCGTGACCGTCCCGATCGCGGGTCGGCTGTGCGACCGCTTCGACTCCCGGCAGGTCCAGGTCGCGGGCGCCGCCGGCATCGCCGCGCTCGCCTTCCCGTTCTTCTGGGCCCTGGACACCGGCGCCCCCTGGCTCATCTGGGCCGTCCTCATCCTGGGCACCGGCGTGATCATGCCCGCGATGCTGGCGGCGTCCGGGTCGTTCTACGCAGGGCAGTTCCCCGCCGAGGTCCGCGCGAGCGGGCTGGGCACAGGCCGCGAGACGGGCGGCATCGCGGGCGGTCTGGCGCCGCTCCTGGCGTTCGCCCTCGTCGCGGTCATGCCGGGGAACGCCACCTGGGGGGTCTCGATCCTGTTCCTGGCGTTCGCCGTGCTGGTGGTCGTGGGGACCTTCTGGGACCAGCGGTCGCGGGTCGAGGACCGGGAACGGGCCCGGGGCCTCCCGGCCGCCGAGCCCGTTACTCCCGTCACCGCTGAACGGGGCAGCGACGCCGGATGACCGCCGCTGGATGACCGTGGCCGGACGGGCCCGCGCCCGCCCGGCTCAGCGGGTCCCGCCCGCCGGCCCCAGCACCTCGGGGGTCAGCCACGCGCGGAACACCCTGAGCTCGGCCGAGGGCGCGCGCCGCGTCGACCACACGACGTAGTACGTGTGGTCGCCGCGGTCGACCTGCGGCAACGGGGCCACGAGGCTGCCGGCGCCGAGCTCCCTGGCCACCAGCGCCCGCTGGGCGATCGCCACCCCGTGGCCCTCGATGGCGGCCTGGTAGGACAGCAGCGAGGTCTCGTACTTCATGCCGGCCCACGCGTCGACGCCGGGGACCGACGCCGAACGCAGCCACACCGACCAGTCGTCCGGGCGGGCCAACGAGTGCAGGAGCGTCTCCGAGGCCAGCCGCTGCGGCCACGCGACCTCCGACGCCGCGGCCCGCTCCGGCGACAGGACGGGCACCAGCTCGTTGGGGACGAGCCGCTGGCACTCCACCCCCGGCCAGGCCCCGTCACCCAGGGTGATCCCGGCGTCGACGTCGCCGCGCTCGAGGTCGAGGGGCTGCGAGGATGTGGTCAGCTGCACGTCGATGTCCTGGTGGGCCTGGTGGAACCCCGCGAGCCGGGGGATCAGCCAGCGGACGGCGAACGTCGCGGGCGAGACGATCCGCAGCTGCCCCGAGCGCCCGCCGCCGGAACGGACGGCGTCCGTCGCGTCCCGGAGCGCGGCGAATAGGGGTCCGAGCTCCGCCAGGTAGCGGGCGCCGGCCGCGGTGAGCTGTAGGCCGCCGTGGACCCTGTCGAACAGCGCCACGCCGAGGTGGCGCTCCAGCGCCCGCACCTGCCGGCTCACCGCCGCCGGTGTCACGACGAGCTCCTCGGCGGCGCGGCTCACGCTCAGCAGGCGACCGGTGACCTCGAACACGCGGGCTGGATTGAGCGGCGGCAGCTCCCCGCGACCCGCCATGGACCGACTCCTCCCGACAGCGACCCGAGGACGGCTCGAGGATAGCCCGCCTCGCGCGGGCCGCCGGTCGCCACCGGCTCCGGGCCGGTCGTCCGGCGCCGTTGAGCTCTGGTCAACCCGTACCCCAGCAAAGGTCGATTGTCCGCCGGTAGGTTCGGTTCCTAAGCTCGACCCACGGCGGTCCGGAATGGTTTCCCGGTCCTTCCCACTTCGAATCGAGGGCGACGAGAAGTATGCTGCAGGAAAGTCTGCGCGGTATCCGCGTACTTGATTTCACCCACGTGGTGGCGGGCCCGGTCTGCGCGATGACATTGGGCGACCTGGGCGCCGAGGTCATCAAGGTCGAGCCGCCGGGTGGCGAGCGCGGCCGCCGGATCGGGCCGCCGTGGCAGCACGGCGAGAGCGTGATCCACCTCAGCGTGAACCGGAACAAGCGCAGCATCGCGATCGACCTGAAGTCGGAGCGCGGCCGGGCCGTTGTCCGCCGGATCGCCGGCGAGGTCGACGTCGTCGTCGAGAGCTTCCGGCCGGGCGTCATGGACTCCCTCGGGCTCGGTGCGGCCGATCTGCGGGCCACCCACCCCGATCTCGTGTACTGCTCGATCTCGGCCTACGGCCAGACCGGCGAGGCACGCGACAGGCCGGGCGTCGACGGGGTCATGCAGGCGGTCACGGGGCTGATGAGCAGCCTCGGCGAACCGGGTTCGGGCCCGTCCAAGGTGCCGGTCCCGGTCGCGGACATGGTCACCGGGCACCTCGCCACCGTCGCGGTCCTCGCCGCATTGCACCAGGTCCGCGACGGGGCGGGTGGGCAGCACCTCGACGTCAGCCTCTACCACGCGACCGTGCTGCTCCAGCAGATCGGCTTCGCCTCCTTCCTCGCGTCGGGCCGAGAGGCCGACAAGCTCGGCAGCGGAGCGCCCTACGCGGCGCCGAACGAGGCGTTCCCGACGGCCGACGGGCACGTCATGCTCGCCGCCTACGACCCCGACCGCTGGTCGGCCCTGTGCGCGGTCCTGGGGGTGCCGGTGCTGCGCACCGATCCGCGGTTCGCCACGAACGACGCGAGGGTGGCCCATCGCCCGGCACTGCGCGTCGAGCTGAGCCGCCGCCTGGTCCGGCACCCGACGCGGTTCTGGCTGCCACTGCTCGCCGAGCGTGACATCCTCTGCGCCCCTGTCGCCTCCTACTCCGATGTCGTCGCCTCGCCCGAGTACCGGGCCAGCGGCCTCGAGACCGAGGTCGAGCACCCGATCGCGGGAAGGGTCCGGATGCCCGGGTTCGCCCTCGGCCCGTCGCACCCCGCGCCCCGCCCGTCACCCCCGCCGACACTCGGCCAGAACTCCCTCGAGGTGCTGGCAGGCTTCGGGTTCACCGCGGAGGAGCAGGCGTCGCTGGTGGACTCCGGTGTGGTGCGGACGGCCCCGGAGCCGGTGCGGGCGGAGGCGGTCTGATGGGCGGGATCGAGACCCACGGTCCGGTGACCGTCGAGCGGACCGGCCGGGTCGCGCTCGTCCGGCTCGCGTCGGCGAACCCGCTCAATCCGCTGTCCGACGAGGTCGTCGGGGCGGTGGGCGAGACCGTCCTGGCGATAGAGGCGGACCCTGGGATCCACGCGACCGTCCTGACCGGTTCCGAGAGGGCGTTCGCCGCCGGCGCGGATGTCACGGAGATGGCGCCGCTCGACTACGCGGGCGCCTTCGGCGGGGACGTCATCGGGCGGGCGTGGGACGTGCTGTGCCGCCGTCGCAAACCCGTGGTCGCCGCGGTGCGGGGCTTTGCGCTGGGCGGCGGGTGCGAGCTCGCCATGCTGTGCGACGTCGTCGTCGCCGGTGAGGACGCCACGTTCGGCCAGCCCGAGATCGTGCTGGGCATCGTGCCCGGCGCCGGCGGCACCCAGCGGCTGCCCCGCGCCGTCGGCAAGTCCCTGGCGATGCAGATGTGCCTGACCGGCGACCCGATCACCGCCGACCAGGCCCTCGCGGCCGGTCTGGTGTCGGCCGTCGTGCCGGCTCCCGAGGTCGTGCCCACCGCGCTCACCCTGGCGGAACGGATCGCGCGGCACTCGCTGCCGGTGATCCTCGCAGTCAAGGAAGCAGTGGACCGCTCCTTCGAGTCCTCGCTCAGCGAGGGCCTGCTCTTCGAACGCCGTGCCTTCCACGCCGGCTTCGCGCTGACCGACCAGAAGGAGGGCATCGCCGCGTTCCGCGAGCGGCGCCGTCCGGACTTCACGAACCGATGAGGAACCCATGACCACGACAGCTCTCGACCACCTGCCCGAGACCGCAGGCGACTTGGTGCGCGCGGAGCGCGTCGCGGGCGTCCTGACGCTGACCCTCGACGCGCCCGAGACGGGCAATGCGCTCGACGTCGCGATGAGCACGGCGCTGGCCGACGCCCTCGAGGCCGCGGGCCGCGACCCGGAGGTCCACTGTGTGCTGATTCGGTCGTCGGGCCGGCACTTCTGCACGGGCGGCAACGTCAAGGACATGCGCACCGGCGCGGACCTGATGGCGGGCTCGGTCGCCGACGTGCGGGCGCGGCTGAGCTCGAGCCTGCACCGGATCACGCGAGCGCTGCACGAGCTCCCGGTGCCCTCGGTCGCGGAGGTCGACGGGTCCGCGGTCGGTGCGGGCTGCGACCTCGCGCTGATGTGCGACCTGCGGATCGCGGGGGAGCGGGCGGTCCTCGCGGAGAGCTTCCTGCGTCTGGGGCTGGTGTCCGGGATCGGCGGCGCCTGGTTCCTGAGCCGGCTGGTCGGGCCGGCGAAGGCCCTCGAGCTGACCTTGACCAGCGAGTTCATCGACGCGCCGAAGGCGCTCGAGCTCGGCCTGGTCTCCCGGGTGGTGCCGAGCGAGGAGCTCCCGGCGGCGGCGCGGACGCTCGCCGCCTCGATCGCGGCGACGCCGCCGCAGGCCCTGCGGATGGCCAAGCGGCTGGTCCGCGAATCGGCCGAGGCGTCGCTCCCCGCGGCGCTGGAGATGGCCGCATCCATGCAGGCGATCCTGCTCGGCGGTGCCGAGCACAAGGCGGCCGTGTCGGCGTTCCTGGAGGCCCAGGCCTCCCGTCGGTCCTGAGCGACGCCGCACGCCGCCGAACCCGGAGCCGGCTGTCGTTGTGCCACGGCACAGCGACAGCCGGCCCCGTGGTGTCGGGGAACATGGTGCCAGGCTTCCGGCGTCGGTGACCATGCCGGGGCGTGGTGGCGGGTCGGATGGGTTCCGGCCGGCCCGCTACCACGATCACCATCGCGAGGCGGCGCTACACCTCGAGCCCGCTCCCGGGAGCGCGGTCGCGGGCCCGGGCTGGCTGTTCGCGTTCAGCGTGTTCATGCGCGTCTGGCTGATCATGTTCTACACCGTGGACTTCGCCAGGCTCGGCCGCCCGCGCGACGTCCGGGTCAATGGTGTCGTCACGTTCGGACCGGTGTTCTACCTGGTCACCATCCTCGGCAACGCGTTGGTCGGGATCTTCCTGGTCGGGACCCTGCCCTCGTCCGGGCCGGTCAGCGAGTCGGCGCTGGTGGTCGGGATCGTCCAGCTGATGGGGATCTGGGGCATGATCTTCATCCTCGCCACCCAGACGAAGATCAACAGTGCGAACCTCTACCTCGCCTCGACCAACCTCGAGAGCTTCTTCTCGCGGGTGTTCGGGGTTCGGCTGCCGCGGTGGGTCTGGGTGCTCACCTCCGGTCTGGCCTGCTACCTGTTCATGCTCACGAACGTCTTCTCGTTCCTGCTCGCCGCGCTGAACTACCAGGCCGTGGTGGTGGTCGCCTGGATCGCGATCGCGTTGACGGAGTTCGGGTTCCGCCGGGTCCGGCGGGAGGGTCCGCTGGAGTTCCGGCCCGGCCGGGTGCCGGGGGTGAACGGCCCGGGTCTGACCGCCTGGACCGTCGCGAGCGTGGTCGGCATCGTGCTGCTGGCCGTCTCTCCGGTGGTCGCCGCGACCTGGGCCCCGCCGCTGACCTTCGTCGTGGCGGCCGCGGTCTACACGGCCCTCCGAGGGCTGCGCGGCAACCCGACGGACCGGCTCGTGCGCCCGGGTGACCCGCGCGACGAGGTCGACGACGTCTGGGCCGAGCGCGTGCGGTGCCACGCCTGCACGAAGTCCCAAACCGCAGTCGAGGTCGATCGCGACCCCACCGCCGGACACGAGGCGATCTGCGCCGCATGCGCGTCGAGTGCCGCGTTCGTGGCCGCGGCCCGGCACGAGGCCGCCGGCCCGCTGCCGGCGACCCGGCAGCCGGGCGGTCCGGAGGTCCCCGTGTCGTGACCGCCCTGAGGGGCGGCGCTGATCCCGGCGCCGCCCCTCAGGACGGCCGGGGAACCCCGCCGCGGATCTCGTCGACGACCAGGGCCAGCTGCAGCGTCATCAGGTCCGCCGGGCGGCCCAGGTCCAGCCCCGCCGCCCCCGCCGCGCGCTTGAGGCGGTAGCCGACGGTGTTGGGGTGCACGAACAACCGCCCGGCCGTCTCCCGGTTCGACATGTCCGCCGCGAACCACGCCCGCAGGGTGGCCACCAGGTCGCTCTGCCGGGTCCGGTCGAGCTCGGCGACGGGCCCCAGGGTCCGCTCGGCGAACCGGACCAGGCGCTCGGTCGTCCCGGACTCGAGCAGCAGGCCGTGCACTCCGAAGTCCGCCAGCCGGACGATCTCCGGCGAGGCCGGGGTGACGAGCCGGGCGGCGTGGAGCGCGACGGTGAGCTCCTGGCCGACGTCGGCCAGCTCGACCTGCACCGCCCCCACGACGCAACGGGCCCGGCCGCCGGTGACCTGCCGGGCGCGCTCGACCAGCGACGGCAGCAGGGCGCGTCCCCGGCGCCGGTCCCGCAACGGGTCCGCGGCGGTGTGCAGCAGCGCGACCACGGCGTCGCCGACCGCGCCGACCACCGGCCGCGGGCGGATGTCGCGGGCGGCGTCGAGCAGGGCGGCGGTGAGCCGGCCCGGGTCCGGCCGGGCGCCCGGGGACGGGTCGGTGACCTGCACGAACACGGCGAGCTCGTGGCTGCCGCGCGGATCGTGCCCGAGCGCGGCGGCCCGGGCCATCACGGAGTCCGCGTGCACCATCGCGGCGGGCGAGAGCAGGTCCGCGAGCAGGTCCTTCGTCAGCCGGGCCTCGGCCTCGGCCCGCCGCTCCAGGCGGCTCCGCTCCAGCGCGATCAGCAGGGCGCAGCCCTCCATGGCACGCCGTTCGTCGTCGTCGAAGGGGGCGGCGGGCCGCAGCCCGCCCGACGTGGTGCGGCGCACCCACATCCGCGCCCGCGGGGAGGTCGAGCCCGGGATCGGTACCAGGCAGACCGGCGTGTCCGCCTGCCCGATCTCGGTCGCCCGGCCCGCGTCGAGCACCTCGGTGAGCCGAGCCCGGCCCCCGGCCCCGCCCTCGAACACGTCACGCTGCACGGTGGCGTCCGCGGGCGACGCGGCGAGCGCGGTGCCGTCCTCGTCGTCGATGGTGATCTCGGCGTCGAGCCGCCGGGCGAGGAACGCGGCGATGCCGGCCAGGCCCACATCGGTCAGCAGCAGCCGGGTCAGCTCCTGCTGGAGGTCCCGCAGCCGGGCGACCGTCGCCTGCTGCGCCCGCAGCTCCTCGTTGGCCTCGGACAGCGCACCGATGGCCGCACGCTCGCGGTCGCGCCGGCGCGCGGCCACGATCGCGGCCGCGGCATGGTCGCTGAGCAGGGCGAGCTGGTCGAGAGCTGCGGTGTCAAAGGCGCGCTCGGAGCGGGTGTAGCCGGTGAGGGTGCCGATCGGGGACTTGTCGGTCGTGCGCATGGGGGCGGCGACCACGGCGCGCAGGCCCTCCCGGGCCATGTTGGCCCGCCACCGGTCCAGCCCTGGCTCGTTGAACACGTCCTCCACGAACACCGGGCGCCCGGTGAGCGCGGCCCGTGCGGTGGGCGGGCCGGTCCGGGCGGTCGCCTCGTCGAGCCGCATGGGCTCGACGTTGGTGCGCTCGATGTAGCCGGGGGAAAGGCCGTGCGAGCCGTTGATCCGGAAGGTCCCCGACGGTGGGTCGAGCACGTAGACCGCGCACTGCTGCAGGTCGAGCAGCTCGCACGCCTGGCGGGCGATCAGGGCGAGCACCTGGTCGAGGTCGTGCTCCTCGTTGATGGCGCGCAAGCTCTCGGTCATCGCCTCCATCCACCGGGGCAGACGCGACTCCGGTGGTTCCAGCGCTGTCCCGTCCACAGGATCTCGCCCCCTCGTCGTCGACTGCCCCGACCATGCCTCCCAGGCATTGTGGCGGCCACAACTCGGGAAGGCATCCTTTGTGAGCCCATACATGGACCGGGTCGCGGTGGCCCCGCAGGATCGAGAGTCGAGAAGGACCGCCGCCGCGCGAAGGAGCCTGGCTTGTCAACGCACGTCGAAACCGTCCGGGTCCCGGCCGAGGTGCCCGAGGGCACCGACCTGCTGAAGGACTACATCTCGCGGTTCAGCAACTGGGGCCGGTGGGGCGACGACGACGAGATCGGCACGTTGAACTTCGTCGGGGCGGAACAGATTCGCGCCGCGGCAGCGTGCGTCCGTAAGGGCGAGGTCGTCCCCCTCTCCCTGCCGTACGACCAGGATGGCTGCCAGGACGGCGGCTTCCGGCAGAATCCCCAGCTCCTGGTCAAGGCCTCCGGCTCCGACTACGCCGCCGGTGCGCAGGAGCAGACACCTTGGGGGCCCGGCAAGGGGTTCGGCTTCTCCGACGACGTCGTGGTGCTCCCGACCCAGGCCGGGACGCAGTGGGACTCGTTGTCCCACATCTTCTACGGCGGCAGGATGTACAACGACCGGCCTGCGGCGCTCTCGACCTCGCAGGGGTCGAGCCGGAACGGCATCCAGGCCGGGATCACCCGGTACGTGATGCGCGGCGTGCTGCTCGACGTCGCCCAGTGGGCCGGTCTCGACAGCCTCGAGCCGGGCCACGCGGTCTCAGCGGCCGAGCTCGACGCCGTCGCCGCGGCGGAGGGCGTCGAGGTCCGCCGCGGCGACGCCGTACTGGTGCGCACCGGGTTCCTGGGCGCGCGCCGCGACGCCTGGGGCGACTACGCCGGCGGCCCCGCTCCGGGGCTCTCGCTGCACACCGCGCCGTGGCTGTACGAGAAGGAGGTCGCCGCCGTGGTGACCGACACCTGGGGCGTCGAGGTGCGCCCCAACGAGATCGCCCAGATCCAGCCCCTGCACACGGTCGCGCTCGTGCACATGGGGCTTGCCCTGGGTGAGATCTTCGACCTCGACGCGCTCGGCCGCCACTGCGCGGACGACGGCGTGTACGAATTCCAGTTCGTGGCTCCGCCGCTGCCGATCAGCGGGGCCTCGGGATCGCCGCTGAGCGGGCTGGCGATCAAGTAGGCCTGCTGGGCCTGCGCAATCGGGCAGACCGGATACGACGACGTACCGCAACCGATGGATGGAGACACACATGGGCACGCGCACCCTGATCAAGGGCGGTCACGTGGTGACGATGGACCCGGGGCTCGGGGTCATCGAGGGAGGCGACGTCCTCCTCTCCGATGACGTGATCGCGGCCGTCGGCCGGGACCTGCAGGCGCCCGACGCGACCGTGGTGGACGCGACGGCCCGGGTAGTCATCCCCGGCCTCGTCGACACGCACCGGCACACCTGGCAGACGCAGATGCGCGCCATCTGCGCCGACATGAGCATCAGCGGCTACATGAACACGCTGCGCATGGCGATCTCGCCGAACTACACCGCCGACGACGTGTACGTCGGCAACCTCGTGGGCGCGCTGGAAGCCGTCGACGCGGGGATCACCACACTGCTGGACTTCTCGCACTGCAACAACAGCCCCGGTCATGCCGACGGTGCTATCGGTGGGCTGCTCGACAGCGGCATCCGCGCCGTGTTCGCCTACGGCTTCTTCGACTCCGCGCCGCCGGAGGTGGGCTACGCCGACCACGCCCAGCGGGTCAAGGACTACCACCGGCTGGTCCGCGAGCACTCGAACCAGTCACTGGTGCGTGTCGGCGTCTCGGTTAACGAGTTGGGCTTCGTCCCGTTCGACCAGACCCGGGCGGAGATCGGTGCGGCCCGCGAGGAGGGCGAGATCATCGCCTTCCACACGGCCTGCTTCTTCGGCACGCCCCTGTCGAACGGGATCAAGGACCTGCACGCCGCGGGCCTGCTCGGGCCGGACCAGGTGCACATCCACTGCGTGGCGCTCGACGAGCAGGAGTGGGCGTACCTCGGCGAGGCGGGCTGCAAGGTCTCCATCGCCGCGGAGACCGAGATGAATATGGGCATGGGCTGGCCGGCCATGGCCGAGTGCCGCCAGCACGGCATCAAGCCCACCCTGAGCTGCGACATCATCTCGCTCAACTCGGGCTCCCTCGTCCCGCAGATGCGGCTGGCCATCGCGGCGGACCGGTTCGCGCAGAACGACCCGATCAACCGGGCCGGGCGAATGCCCGAGTCCCTGCAGACCTCCGTGCACGACGTCCTGGCCTGGGCGACCATCAACGGGGCCGAGGCCTGCGGGCTGGGAGACGTGACGGGGTCGCTCACCCCGGGCAAGAAGGCTGACGTCGTGATCGTCGGCAACCCGCTCACGTTCACCGGCCAGCCCTCGGTCGATCCGGTCGGAGGAGTGGTCTTCCAGTCGACCCCGCAGGACGTGCGGGACGTGTGGATCGACGGCAGGCACGTCAAGAAGGACGGTGTGCTGGTCGGCGTCGACCTCCCGGCGCTGTTCGCCCGCTCGAAGGCCTCGACCGACGAGGTACTGCGCAAGGTCCACCGGGACTTCCCGGTGCTTCCGCCGCAGGTGGAGGGCAGCCGCTTCGCGGAGCGGGAGAAGGCCGCCCAGGACAACATCAAGGCGGGCTGAGGTCACTGTGCCGAACGTGCTCTGGCGTCCCGACCCCGCCCGGCTGCGCGACGCGGCGCTGACTCGCTTCGCCGCGGCGGCCGGGCGGGCCGGGTCGACCTACGAGGAGCTGTGGGGCTGGTCGGTCGACGACCTGGAGGGCTTCTGGTCGCTGGCCGCCCGGTTCCTCGGGGTCCGCTGGCACACCGAGCCCTCCGCCGTGCTGGGCTCGCGGGCGATGCCGGGCGCGGAGTGGTTCACCGGTGGGCGGCTGTCGTTCCCCGAGCACGTCCTCGCGGGGCGGGACCCGCGCGCGGTCGCGGTGCGGTTCCGCTCCGAGGCGGGCGGGGACGGCTCCTGGACTTGGGGAGACCTGCGCCGCGAGACCTCCCGCATCCGGCAGGGTCTGGCCGCCCATGGCGTCGGCGCAGGTGACCGGGTGACCGCCTACCTGCCCAACATCCCGCAGACCCTGGCTGCGTTCCTGGCCACGGCGTCCCTCGGTGCGGTCTGGTCAGCCGCCGCCCCGGAGTTCGGGGGGGACGCCGTGGCCGCCCGGTTCGCCCAGATCGAACCGACCGTGCTGCTGGCCGTCGACGGCTACCGCTACAAGGGCCGCGCCGTCGACCGCGAGCAGGAGGCCCGGGAGATCGCCGACCGCACCGGCGCCCGCCGGATCCGCTTCGGCCTGCTCGACGGCTCCGGCTGGGAGGAGGGGTTCGGCGGCGGCCCCGCGGAGCCGGACGGGCTCGAGTTCGCCGACGTGCCCTTTGACCATCCGCTCTGGGTGCTCTACAGCTCCGGCACCACCGGCCCGCCCAAGGCGATCGTGCACGGGCACGGCGGGGTGCTGCTGGAGCTGCTCAAGACCGCCGTCCTGCAGCTGGATCTCCGGCCCGAGGACCGCTTCGCCTGGTACACGACCACCGGCTGGGTGATGTGGAACATCCAGCTCGCCCCGCTGCTCGCCGGTGCGTCCGTGGTGCTCTACGACGGCCATCCCGGCGGGGACGCCTTGTGGGACCTCGCCGCGGACAGCGGCATCACGGTGTTCGGTGCGAGCGCCGCCTGGCTCGACGCGCAGCGCCGGAACGGGGCTCGGCCGCGGGCGGGTCGGGACCTGACGTCCCTGCGCACGATCGGGTCGACGGGATCGCCCCTGCCGGCCGAGTGCTTCGACTGGGTCTACGCCGAGTTCCCCGCGCACACCTGGCTGGTGTCGATCAGCGGCGGAACAGACGTCGTCACGCCGTTCCTCGGGCTGGCCCCGACGGTCCCGGTGTACCGGGGCGAGCTCGGCCCACCCGCGCTCGGTGTGGACCTGCAGGCCTGGTCGGCCGACGGCCGGCCGCTCGTCGGCGAGGTCGGCGAGATGGTGGTTGCGGCGCCGATGCCCTCGATGCCGCTGGGGTTCTGGGGCGACGACGGCAGTGAGCGGCTGCGCACCAGCTACTTCGAGCGGTTCCCGGGCGTGTGGGCGCACGGGGACTGGCTGGAGCTCACCCCGCGCGGCACGGGGATCATCACCGGCCGCAGCGACGCCACGATCAACCGGGGCGGCGTGCGGATCGGCACCGGCGAGATCTACCACGCGCTGACTGCCGTCGCCGAGGTCACCGATGCGGTGGCCGTGGACGTCCCGCGGCCCGGTACGCACGGGGCGATTGTCCTGTTCGTGGTGCTGGACGGCGTGCCGCTCGACGAGGCGCTCGAGGCACGCATCCGCGCGGCGATCCTCCGTGGCTGTTCGCCGCGGCACGTGCCGGACGACATCCTGGCCGTCGCCGACCTCCCGCGCACCTCGTCGGGGAAGAAGCTCGAGGTGCCGATCAAGCGCCTGCTCATGGGCGCGGACCCGGATTCGGTGGTCAGCCGGGGCAGCCTGGCCGATCCCACCGCGATCGATGCGGTCCTCGCCGCGGCTCGCGGCCTGATCCCTACGACCCCACCTCCCCGTACCGATCTGGAGATCACATGAACCGTGACGTCGTCGTGGTCGACGCCGTGCGCACCGCCATCGGGCGCGGGCACCCGGAGAAGGGGGTGTTCCGCGATCTGCATCCGCACGACCTGCTCGGCGCGACCTATCGGGCCGTGTTCGACCGCACCGGGCTCGATCCTGCACAGGTGGACGAGGTACTGGCGGGGTGCGTGCAGCAGATCGGGGTGCAGGGCGCCAACGTGGCCCGCAACGCCTGGCTGCACGCCGGCCTGCCCGTAGAGGTCCCGGCGAGCACCGTCGACACCCAGTGCGGCGCCTCGCAACAGGCTGTCAACCTGGCGGCCTCCCTGATCGGATCCGGTGCGCGGGACATCGTGCTGGCGGCGGGCGTCGAGCACATGGGGCGCCTTCCGTTCGCGGCCGGTGTGCGCGTGCAGGAGGAGTACGGCGACGCGGTCACCCCCGAGATCATCGACCGGTACGGCCTGGTCAAAGCGCAGAACCTGGTCGGGCAGGGCCCGTCCGCGGAGCGGATCGCCGCGCGCTGGAAACTCTCCCGCGGCGAGCTCGAGGACTGGGCGGTCCGCTCCCACCGGCTCGCCGATGCGGCGACCCGAGCGGGCGCGTTCGACCGGGAGATCGTGCCCGTGGAGGCCGGTGGCGCGCTGGTGCGCACCGACCAGGGAATCCGGCCGCAGACCACCCGCGAGAGCCTCGGCGCCCTGCGCCCGGTGTTCGCCGACGACGGCGTGCTCACCGCCGGGACCTCGTCGCAGACATCCGACGGTGCGGCCGCGGTCCTGCTGATGGGCGCCGACACTGCGCGCGAGCTGGGGCTGCGCCCGCGGGCCCGGATCCGTGACCACCTGGTGCAGGGCGACGACCCGTTGATGATGCTGACCGCGCCGATCCCGCTAACCCGCCGGATGTTGGGACGCAACGGGTTGACCATCGACGATCTCGACGTTGTCGAGATCAACGAGGCGTTCGCGTCCGTCGTCGGGGCCTGGCTGCACGAGCTCGGCCCCGAGCCGGAGCGGGTCAACCCGCGCGGCGGCGCCATCGCCCTCGGCCACCCGCTCGGGGCCTCCGGCGCCCGGCTGATCACCACCCTCGTCCACGAGCTCGAGGACCTCGACCGTCAGCTCGGCTTCCTGACCATGTGCTGTGCCGGCGGCCTGGCCACCGGCACCGTCCTCGAACGACTCTGAGCAGAGGAGAACCACGTGTTCGCCGTCTACGCCAGCGAACCGAACCCCGACGACCCGATCGCCTCCCTCGTGGTGGGGGAGCGGCCCGAGCCGGAGATACCCGACGGCTGGGTCGCGGTCTCCGTCACTGCGGCCGGCCTCAACATGCACGACCTGTGGACGCTGCGAGGCGTTGGGATCAAGCCCGAGCAGTTCCCGATGATCCTCGGGATGGACGCCGCGGGCACCCTGGCCGACGGCACCGCCGTCGTCGTGCACCCCGTGATCGGGGACCCCGACTGGGCAGGCGACGAGACCCTGGATCCCCGACGCACGCTGCTCACCGAGAAGCACCAGGGCACGCTCGCGGGCACCGTGGTCGTACCGCGACGGAACGCGGTCCCGCTGCCCGACGGCATGGACCCGGCCCAGGGTGCCGTCATGAGCACGGCCTGGTTGACGGCGTACCGGATGCTGTTCACCAAGTCCGGGCTGCGCCCGGGACAGACCATGCTGGTCCAGGGTGCGTCCGGCGGCGTCTCGACGGCCCTGGTGCAGCTGGGACGGGCCGCCGGTTTCCGGGTGTGGGTCACCGGACGCAGCGAGGCGAAGCGTGAGCTCGCCAGCCGGCTGGGCGCGCACGCTGCCTTCGAACCCGGGGCGCGGCTCCCGGAGAAGGTCGACGCGGTCTTCGAGTCCGTCGGCGACGCGACCTGGTCGCACTCGATGCGGGCACTTCGGCCCGGGGGCGCGATCGTCTGCTGCGGCTCGACGAGCGGCCCCAACCCGGGCGCGGATCTGCAGCGGCTGTTCTTCCTGCAGCTCCGGGTCGAGGGGTCCACGATGGGTACGAGAGCCGAGCTCGTCGACCTGCTGCGGTTCGTCGCCGACACCGGGATCAGCCCGCAGATCGGCCTCTCGCTGCCGATGGCCGAGGCGAAGAAGGCGTTCCGCGCCATGCTCGACGGGGATACCGCGGGCAAGATCGTGCTGACGGCGGGACCGTGAGCGGCCCCGACTCGCAGACCTCCGGCCAGAACACCTCCGACCCGTACACCTCGATCCGGACCGAGTTCCCCGTGCCCGGGGTCGGTCTCATCCGGCTCGAGCGGCCGAAGGCCCTCAACGCCCTCAATCAGGCCGTGCAGACGGAGGTGCTGGCGGCGGCCTCGGCCTACGACACCGACCCAGAGATCGGTGCCATCGTGATCACAGGCTCCGAGCGGGCGTTCGCCGCGGGCGCCGACATCGCGGAGATGGCCGAACTGGACTACTCCGACACCGAGCGACTGTTCGACGGTTGGGACCGACTCGCGCAGCTGGGTACGCCGCTGATCGCCGCCGTGTCCGGATACGCCCTCGGCGGTGGCTGCGAGCTCGCGATGCTCTGCGACGTCCTGATCGCCGCAGATACGGCCGTGTTCGGGCAGCCGGAGATCAACCTTGGCATCCTGCCCGGGATCGGCGGCAGCCAGCGCCTGGGCCACGCCGTCGGCAAGGCGAAGGCCATGGGCCTCATCCTCACCGGCCGCACGATGGACGTCCACGAGGCCGAGCGGGAAGGGGTGGTGAGCCGGGTCGTCCCCGCCGCCGACCTGCTCGACGAGGCCGTCGGGGTGGCGGCGACCATCGCCCGCAAGTCGAAGCCTGCGGTGCTAGCGGCGAAACAGGCGGTGAACAGGGCGTTCGAGACCGGCCTCACCGAGCGTGTGCGCTTCGCGCGGGCCCTGTTCCGCGGCCGCTTCGCCACCGCAGACCGTGCCGAGGGCATGGCAGCGTTCGTGGAGAAGCGCGAGCCGCGTTTCACCGGCCGGTGACCGGCTGGGGCTGATGTTCCCGCGGCACCCTGCTGCGCGAGGCCGCACAGCCACACCGTGCCGTCGGCGCATTCCGGCGATCCCGCACCAGGGCTCGGCCGGGCCGGCCGACCCGGGGTCCGTCGTCGTCGGCCGGCCCGGTCACGGCAGGTACGGTCGTCGCTGTGAGGATCCATCCCGCGGAACCCGCGACCGGTGCGGGGGTGCGCGGTGCCCGGTGAGGAGCGGACGTCCCGCCGGCGTCGGCAGACGCCGTCGAAGGGAGATCTGCGCGAACAGGCGATTCTCGATGCCGCCGAGACCTTGCTCGACCAGCGGAGCGTCGACGCGCTGACCGTCGAGGACATCGCCCGCGGCGCGGGGATCACCGGGGTGCGCTGTACTTCTACTTCGGCTCGAAGCAGGACGTGCTCGTCGCGCTCGTCGCCCGGACCGTGGCAGCCCTGCGGGAAACGCCCCGGCTCGCGGCGACGGACGGGAACGTGCCCCCCGGGACCGCATCCGGGTCGCCCTGCAGGCCACGGCGGCGGCGTGGCGCGAGCACGGCCGGGCCATGCGGGTCGCGGTCGACCACACCGCGGTGATCCCGGAGATCGGCGCGATGTGGGTGGAGGTGCTCGAGGAAAACGCCGCGGCGTTGCGGGGGGTCCTAGTCCGCGCCGGGGTGCCGAACGGTTCGGGCCCCACCGACGCCGGCGAGCTCGCGCGGGCGCTGTGCTGGATGACCGAGCGCACCTTCTACTGCGCCACCACCACCGGCAGCGATCTCCAGACGGCCCTCGAAACCTGCGACTTCGTGTGGCGGAGCGCCCTTCCCTCGCGATAGGGCAGCCCGTCGCGGACGGTGCACCTACGAGGGCGCTTCCTCGGGCGCTGGATCGCCGAGGTCTTCGTGCCCTGGTACGAGATCACCCGCGACGAGCTCCCCGACTGCTGGCCCCTGCACCGCCCCGCCCTGGTCGAGCTGTCCTGGCTACGCAGCGCCCACGCCCAGGCCTACCTACGCTCGGCACCCCCCAGCGCGGCCGGGGAGTGGCACCAACGCTGGCGCCCAGGGGCGGTCGACCGCCTGCGCACAGTGATCGACCGCAACCTCTGCGGCCCCGGCTTCCACCTCGTCCCCGAAGCCGAACGCCCAGCCCCCCACCTCCCGCCCGGACCCGACGGCCGCCGCATCCCACCCGGACGCCAACTCGCCCTGCCCCAGCACTAGCAAACCAACTACGACCGCGCCGTCGAACAAGACCTCGCCTGGCGACACAACCGCGAAACCGCAGGCTGAGCCCAGCTCGAAGACACCGCCGGGGCCCTGGATCTCGATCTCCGGTGCCCGGGGATCCCGCGGCAGGCCCGGCGGGCGGGTCGGTACAGCCGTAGCCCACCGCTGTGGCGGCTCCCTCGCAAGGCGACACGCCTCGAGGTTTTCCATGCGATCCGCGCAACAGCACAGGACGCTGGTACCTCGCTCGCCGACAATTCGCGCTGCGCGCTGGAGCGCTGGCCGCAGCCCAGGCCGCACACGCCGCCGAGCTGGAGCGCCTGCGCCGCGATGCGGCTGCGGCCGCGACCAGGCCCGCGCGCAGCACACGGCCGTGTGGAACGGCAGCGTGGCGAGCTCACCGCCGCCGCCCAACAGCAGGCCGGTGAGCACGCGCGCGAGCTCGCCGAGCTGCACCGCCACCTCGCGCCGCCGACCACGAGATGTGAGAACTACGCAGACGACTGGCTGCGGGGGCTACGCGTGATCACGATCAGCTGTCGCATAGGCGGGAAGCCACGGGCCCGCGTGCAGGATGCTGCGGGAATCGTTAGAGGTGTCGCGTTCAGACAGCGGTGAGCCCGCCGTCGACAAGAATCTCGACGCCAGTGACGTAGCTGGACTCATCGCTGGCCAGGAAGAGCATGACGGCGGCTACCTCCGCCGGCTTGCCCTCCCGCTTCATCGGGATGCCGTCGATCTGCCGAGCACGCCAAGCCGGATCCCTTGAACCGCGTGATGTGCGCATCGGGGGCAGGATGCCCGGTGCAACGGCGTTGACGCGGATACCGGCGTCGGCGAGTTGCACGGCCGCGGTGGTGCTCATCATCCGCACGGCCGCTTTCGACCCGCTGTAGCCCATGTGGACTCCCAGCTGACCGACCGAGGCCGAGATCGAAGAGACGTTGACGATCGAGCCCCCGCCAGAGGCGGCCATCGTCCGGGCGCCGTGCTTGATCCCGAGGAACACACCGCGCGCGTTGACGAGCATGAGCTGGTCGAAGAACGCGGTGCTGAACAGGTCGGTTTCGTAGGTGCCGCTGAGCCCCGCGTTGTTGACGAGCACGTCGAGGCGGCCATAGCGGCCGACCACGTCGTTCATCACCTCGGCCCAGGAACTCTCGTCCGTGACGTCGAGGCGCAGCTGGTGCGCGTTTCCGCCATCTGAGCGGATGGCCTCGACGACGTCTTCACCGTCAGCGATGTCGGCCACGACGACGGTGGCGCCCTCGCGGGCGAACCGCGTTGCGGCCGCCCGCCCCATCCCACTCGCAGCCCCGGTGATGGCAGCAATCTTCCCCGCCAACCGCCCGTGCGAGCTAGTCATGGGCCAGGAACTCCTGCAGGGCCCGGACCACCTCGTCGAAGCGTTCCTCGACCAGCCAGTGGCCGCACCGGTCGATGGAGACGGCCCGCACGTCCGAGGCGAACTCGGATAGCATGCTCTGCAGCTGTGGTCCCCACCGGCCGGCTCCGCCGAGGCCGAGGACAGGGATGGACAACGGCTCCTTCCCGAGCTTCCGGTTGTCCAGGACATCCTGCGGGAACGCCCGATACCACTCCAGGCAAGCACGGGTCGCACCGGGCTGGGCAAGTGCCCGCGCGTAGTAGCCGATCTCCTCATGTGTGAAGGGCGCGTGATTGACCGCGCGGTCCTTGAAAAACGCCTCGACGTACCCGTACTCGCGCCCGGCGATGAGGAACTCCGGCATGTCGCGGTGCATGTGGAACGCGAAGTGCCACGTCCTCGGGTTGAGCAGGACGCCTTCCCACAACGACGCGCCCGGTAGCGGTGCGTCGAGGAAGGCCAGCCTGCTCACCGAGTCCCGATGCATTGCGGCCCAGGCGTATCCGACCATGGCGCCGATGTCGTGGCCGACGACCTGGACCTGGCCGAGGTCGAGCTCCTGGCGCAGGGTCTCGAAGTCGTTCGCCATGGTGACCTTGTCGTAGCCGACGAGCGGCTTCGACGACTCCCCGGCTCCCTTCATGTCGACGGCGACGACCCGGTGGTCGCGAGCGAGCACGGGCATGAGGTGCCGCCACTCGTACCAGGTCTGCGGGAAGCCGTGCAGCAGGACGACGGTCGGCCCGCTCCCCGCGACGACAGCGTGCAGGGAGACTCCGTCTGACACCTCCACGACGACGTGGTCGAACTCGTCCAGGGTCTGCGACATCGAGATACTCCTCGGTTGACGGCGGATCAGCTCTGCTCGGCGGGCGAGATGGGCCGGCTCTCGGCTGTGACGGGCGGGTGGTGCGGGGCGTCGTCGCCGGCGGTCGGGCGGCGGCGGTAGACGACGCCCTTTGCTGCCATGGCCAGCGCGCCGATGGCGATGGGGACGAGCAGCAGCAGGAAGACCTGCGAGATGCTGAACCCAAGGCTGACGAGGGCGGTGCCGACCGCCGCTCCGGCGACGGAGCCGATCCGGGAGACCCCGGCCGTCCAGCTCGTGCCGGTCGACCGGATGTCGGTCGGGTAGAAGGTCGACGACACGACGGTGTAGCCCGTCGAGATCGAGTTCGTGGCCATCCCCAGCACAAAGATCAGGATGGCGAGCACGGTGGTGGACGCAGGGACCAGGGCGATGGACAGGGCCATGAGCGCTCCGACGGCTCCCGTGACGACCAGCGTCGCCTGCGGCCCGAATCGCTCTTGCAGCAGGCCGATCATGCTGCAACCGACGATGCCGCCGACCTGGAGCAGGGTGGTCAGCAGCGAGATCTGGCCGGTCTCGAAACCGGTGTCGGCGAAGAGGAAGGGCAGCCAGGTGTTGTTGAGGTAGACGGTGAACATGACGGCGAGGAAACCGACCCAGAGGAAGATGGTGCCCGGCGCGAGGCCGCGCCGGAACAGGGCCGAGATCGGGTAGTTGCGGCCTCGGGTCGGGGTGCCGAGGGTGAAGACCGTCGTGTCGTCGGCGCTGCCGGGCTCGAGATCATTGCAGAAGCGGACGAGGGTGGCCCGGTTGCGGCCGCTCGAGGCCAGGAACCGGGGCGACTCCGCCAGCAGGAACAGGACGGCGATGCCGATGGCCACCGCGGCGAGGCCGCAGAGGAGCATGGCGACCTTCCACCCCGCACCGGCGACGATGAACGGCAGCACCGCCGCGCCGATGGCCGCGCCGGTTGGGAAGCCGGCATAGCTCAGGCCGACGAGCGCGCGCCGGTGCCGCGTGGGGGTCAGCTCGGCGACCAGCGCGGCGACGTTGGGCATCGACGCGCCGAGTCCGAAGCCGGTCAGCAGGCGCAGGACACTGAACGACACCACCCCGCCGGCGAGCGGGGTCACGAGAGTGATGACCGCGAACGCGGCGACCGCCGTGAGGATCACCGGCTTCCGGCCGAACCGGTCACCCAGCGGCCCGGCGACGAACGAGCCGAGCGCGAGTCCGACGAGACCGCTGGTCACGGCGGGCGCGAGCTGCGCAGTGGACAGGCCCCAGTCGGCTTTCAGTGCGGGTGCGATAAACCCGACGACGATGACCTCGAGGCCGTCGACGACGATGCAGAGCAGCGCCACGAGTGTCGAGAGCTTCTGTTTCCCGGTCAGGCGGTTGTGGTCGATGAGTTCTCGGACGTCCAGGTACCCTGCCGTGCTCATTCGTAGACCTCGGTGTCTGTGCGACCAGCTTGCGCCGGCGATGGTGGGGGAAGGTCGCGTGCTACGACCGGGATGGTCGGTGCTCGCGCACCGGCGTGCCAGCTCTGTCGACCACTCAGTGACCGAGCGGTCGAGATCGCCGGCCGTCTTACCGGGGCCAGCCGGCAGCGTCGAGGACGTCCAGGGTCGAGAACATGGTCTCCTCGGCCACGACGCCGAGGGGCAGCGACTCCAGCGCGTCGGAGACCGGCTCGACGGAGACCGGCGGCACGACGTCGGTCGCCTCCCGCACGGCGCGCAGGAACCCGGCGATGTCGAGCGAGCCCCGGCCGGGGTAGGTGCGCAGGTGGCGGGCCTCGTCGATGGGGCGCACGCCGGGACGGCGGACGACGTCGGAGAGCTGGATGCACACGACGGCCTCAAGCAGGTCACGGTCGAGCTGCTCGATCCGCCCCCCGGAGCGGAAGAAGTGCAGGACGTCGAGCACGATGCCGGCGTTCGGCGCGGCGACCGTGCCGACGAGTTCGCGGGCCTGGTCGAGACTGCTCACCGCGCTGTACGGCATGAACTCAACCGCGACGGGCACCGGGGCGAGACGCTCGCACACAGCGGCGAACTCGTCCGCGATACGCGCCGCTTCGCCGCGGAAGGCGGCGACGTGGACGCGGTCGGGCCGCAGCGCGAGGGCCAGCTCCTCGACCAGCCGGTTGGCCGCCGCCACCGGGCCGTCCTCGCACAGGCGTACCAGCTCGAACTCGGCTAGCCGGAGCCCGGCCCCGGCGATCCGGCTCGGCAGGTCGTCCCACGAGATGCCCCGTTCGAGCGCGGAGAGGCACTGGCCGACCGTCAGCCCGATGCCGGGGAAGGCGCTCGCCGACGCGGCGGCCAGGATCTGGTCGAAGGGGCGGTCCCGGAAGCAGATCGCCCCCATCGCCAGCGGCGTTTCGACCTGCGGATCGGCTGCCGGGTCGCCCGGCGCTCGGGTGGTCATACCGGGCGAAACTAGGTCGGTCTCGGGGCGGCCGTCAAAAGCAGAATGCGGCTCAGTGGCAACGACCGCTCGCGCCGCGAACGGACGACGCGCAGGATCGCAGTGCTCACCCGACGGACCGGAGGTGCGAGGGAATGACTCAGCTGCCGAGCGGGCGCACACGGGTTCTGGGCATCGTCGGCGACCCGGTCGTGCAGGTCGGGGCGCCGGCGATCTGGACCGCCCTGTTCCGCGACCAGGGCCTCGACGCCGTGTGCGTACCGGCCCACGTCCGCCCGGAGGATCTGGCGCAGTTCCTCGCCGGGGCGGCGCGCTGGCAGAACCTGGACGGGCTGATCGTCACGATCCCTCACAAGATCACGGCGGCGACCCTTGCCACGGAGCTGAGCACGCGGGCCGACCGTGTCGGCGCGGTCAACGTGCTGAGACCCGACGGGGCGTCCGGCTGGACCGGTGACATCCTCGACGGCGTCGGTCTCGTTGCGGCGCTGACGAGCGACGGCCGGCCGCTGCGGGACCGGCGTGCACTGGTTGTCGGGAGCGGCGGAGTGGGTACGGCCGTTGCGCACGCGCTGGGCGAGTCCGGCGTCGCCGATCTCGCGGTGAGCGACCTGGATCCGGCGAGAGCCCTCACGCTCGCCCGACGTCTGACCCAGCTCGGCTACCCCGCCCACGTCGCCGAGCCCGTCGCGGCCGGATTCGACGTCGTCGTGAACTGCAGCCCGGCGGGGATGCGTGCCGAGGACGACCTGCCGATCGACCTCGACGGCACCGGGCCCGGCACGACCGTCGCCGACGCCGTCGCGCATCCGCCCGTCACCAGGTTGCTGCGCCTGGCACGTGAGCGTGGGTGCTGGGTCGTTCCCGGGGGCCGAATGATGCACGCGCAGGTACCCGACCAGGCCGAGTTCTTCGGCTATGGCCGGCTGCACACGCCTGACCGGGGCTGATCTCGCCGCTCGGTGCCGGAGCGTCCCGGTGCCGCCGGGGACGACGCGTGGCAGGCTGCGCCCAGCCGCTTCACTGAGCGGCAGAGCAAGGAGACGGCATGGCAGGCAACGCCTCGGTCCCGGGCGCGTCGGTGGCGCAACGGCTGTTCCGCGTCCTCGACACATTCGACCCGGCCCACGGGGAGATGACCCTCACGGAGATCGCCGAACGCGCGGACCTCCCGATCAGCACGACCCGGCGCCTGCTCCAGGAGCTGACGGCCTGGGGTGGGCTCGAGCGCCTTGTCGACAACCGGTTCCGCGTGGGCATCCACCTCTGGCAGATCGGGACACTCGCCCCCCGGCAGCGTGACCTGCGCGAGACGGCGCTGCCGCTGATGCACGACCTCGCCAAGGCGACCCAGGAGACCGTGCAGGTCATGGTGCTCGACGGGCTGGACGCGCTCTGTGTGGAGAAGGTCTCGGCCGCGAGGGCGAGCCCCACTGCGACCCAGGTGGGAGGACGCCTCCCTCTCTACGCCACCGCGGTCGGCAAGTGTCTGCTTGCCCACAGCCCCCGGGACCTGCTCGTCGCGGTGGTCGAGCGCGGCCTGTCGCGACACACCCCGCACACCCTCACCCAGCCGGGGCTCCTGGTCCGCCAGCTCAAGGAGGTCCGCGCCGCCGGGGTGGCGTACTCCCGCGAGGAGATGACGCTGGGCGCGGTGTCGGTCGCCGCCCCGATTCTGTCCGGTGGCACGCTGCGCGGGGCGATCGGGATCGTCGTGCGCGCGCCCGGACAGCTGGAAGCGCTCACCCCCGCAGTGAAGACGGCATCGCTGTCGATCGGCCGCGTCATCAGCTGACGCGCGTTGCCACTGAGCGGTCAACCGTCCTTTCCAGGCGCGGAATCGTCGCCATACCCTCCCAGCCATGTCGGACGCTTTCCGGGGGGCCTGATGCGGATCATGGGCGCGGTGGCGACCGCTCCGGGCGGACCCTTCACCGTGGAGCCGCTCGAACTGGGTGAGCCCCAGGCGCGAGAAGTGCTGATGCGCGCGGTGAGCGTGGGGATCTGCCGCACCGATCTCCACATCCGGGACGGCGAGTACCCGGTTCCCGGGCACCCCGTCGTCGCCGGGCACGAGTCGACGGGTGTCGTCGAGGCCGTCGGTGCCGAGGTCACCGAGGTGGCCGTCGGGGACCACGTGCTCGCGTCGTTCCCGTGGTGCGGATCGTGCCCGGCGTGCCGGAAGGGCCGGCAGTCGTACTGCCGGGACGGCTTCGCGCTGTCCTTCGGCGGCCGCCGGCCGGACGGCACCACTGCCCTATCGCGACTCGACGGCTCGCCCGTGCAGGGGCACGTGTTCCAGCAGTCGTCGATGGCGACCCACGCCGTCGTCCACGTGAACAACTTGGTGATCGCGCCCCCCGGTACACCGGACCTGGCGGGTCTCGCACCGCTCTGCTGCGGCGTGCAGACCGGGTGCGGGGCGGTGATGTCGTCCCCGTCGCTCGGACCCGGGGGATCACTGGCGGTATGGGGCGCCGGCAGTGTCGGGCTGTCGGCGGTCATGGCGGGTGCTGTGGTCGGCGCGCGGACGATCGTGGCGGTCGACACCCGGCCCGAACGGCTCGCGCTCGCCCGCTCGCTCGGCGCCACCCATGTCGTCGACGCCCGTGCGGACGGCGCGACCGAGCAGGTGCTCGAGATCGTCTCGGACGGCGTCGACACCGGGGTCGAGACCACCGGGATCCCGGCCGTGCTGGCCGGCGCCCTGCGCGCGACCGCGATGGTGGGCGAGCTGGTGTCCGTCGGTGCGGCGCCGGCCGGGACTACCGCACCCGTCGACATGAACGTGCTGCTGAACGGGCGCCGGCTGCGCGGGACCATCCAGGGCGACGCCACGCCACGGGAGTTCCTGCCGCGGCTGCTCGAGCTGTATCGCGACGGGCGTCTTCCCTTCGACCGGATGGTGACCCGGTTCGATTTCGCCGACGTGCAGAAGGCGGTCGAGGCGATGGAGTCCGGCCGCGTCGTGAAGCCGGTTCTCGTCGTCGGCGAGCCCTGAGCCACACGATCCCGATCACACGATCGTGGATGACCTACGAGGAGGCCCACCGTTGTACGACCTCGCACGCAACTATCTCGACGGAGAATGGATGGACAGCGGGGACCACCGGCCTGCGTACGATCCGGCCACCGGTCTCGAGATCGGCCGATACGCCCACGGGACCCGCGACGACGTCGCCCGGGCCATCGACGCGGCGCAGCGTGCCTTCACCGATTCCGAATGGGCCCACGACCGCCGGCTGCGTTCGCGCGTCCTGAACGCCATGGCCGATCGCGTGGAGGCGAACAGCGAACGGCTGATCTCCCTGCTCGCGGCGAACAACGGCAAGATCGTGCCCGAGGCGACGTTCGAGGTGAGCATGGTCGCCCCCAAGCTCCGCTGGTGGGCGGCGATGGCCCTCACCGAGCAGGGCCGCGCATCGGAGATGCCGGGCGGCAAGACCTCGATCGTGCTCCGCGAGTCGATCGGGGTCGTCGGGATCATCGTGCCGTTCAACTCCCCGGTGATCCTGGCCGTGCGTTCCCTCGGTCCGGTGCTGGCCGCGGGTGCGACGGCGGTGCTCAAGATGCCCGAGGAGACGGCGCTGGTGAATGCCGCGTTCATGGAGGTGCTCGCCGGCGTCGAGGGGCTGCCGCCGGGTGTCGTCAACGCGGTCACCACGGGCGTCGAGGAGGGTTCGCTGGTCGTCGAGTCGCCGACCGTCCGCGCGATCAGTTTCACCGGCAGCTCGGCGACCGGCCGGGCCATCGCAGCGCAGGGTGCCGCGACCCTCAAGCGCCTCAGCCTGGAGCTCGGGGGCAAGACGCCGATGCTCGTCTTCGACGACGGCGACGTCGACGCGGCCGTGCCGGTGCTCACGAAGGCCATCACCACATTCGCCGGCCAGTTCTGCATGGCCGGTTCCCGGCTGCTCGTGCAGCGGGGGGTCGTCGACCGGGTGCGTTCGCTGATGATCGACGCCCTCGGCAAGGTCCGGGTCGGCCCGGCCGCAGATCCCTCGAGCCAGATGGGGCCGTTGATCAGCAAGCGCGATGTCGCCCGGGTGGACGGCGTCGTCGAGGGCGCGCTCGCCGCAGGGGCCCGTGCCCTGGTACGTGGGGGCGCCGGCATCGATCCGGCGCTGGCGGAGGGCGCCTTCTACCACCCGACCCTGCTCGAGGTCGACGACCAGTCGCTCCCGATCATCCAGAAGGAGACCTTCGGACCGGTCCTGACGCTGCAGGTCTTCGACACTGAGGACGAGGCCGTCGAGATGGCGAACGACTCGAGCTATGGCCTGGCCGCGAGCGTGTGGAGCCGCGACGTCGACCGCACCCTGCAAGTGGCCAAGCGGCTCGAGGCAGGCACCGTCTGGGTCAACAACTGGGCGGTCGTGCACGACGAGTTCGAGGAGGGCGGCTACAAGCAGAGTGGCCTGGGTCGTCTTAACGGGCTGGCCGCCATGGAGGACTTCACCGAGTACAAGCACGTCTCGCTGGGCTCCGGTCACTGAGCTCCGCACACGCCACGGCCGGCTGGGACGCCCAGCCGGCCGTGGCGTGTGGTGCGGCTACCGCGGCCGGACGACCAGCCGGCCGACCTGCTCGCCGGCCCGCAGGTCCTGCACGAACGCCGGCACGTCGTCGAGGCCGCCGGTGCGCGCGATCAGTGGCGCCACCTTGCCCTCCGCGATCAGGGCCAGCGCGCCGTCGGCGTCGGCGCGGGTGCCGCCCTTGGAACCGCGGATGGTGAGCTCGTCCATGGCCAGGCGCATCGAGTCGGAGCTGGCGTCGGAGCCGGGCTTGTAGCCGCAGGTGACGACCGTGCCGCCGGGGCGCACGACCTCGGTCGCCAGCCGGAACCCGGCCGGTGCCCCCGAGGACTCCATGACGACGTCGGCGCCGTCGGGCGCCCATTCGCCGAGCGTTCCCTCGTCCGCGGCGAGGACGCCCACCTCCGCCCCCAGGCGAGAGGCCGTCTCCAGCTTCCCGGGATCCAGGTCGACGACGGCGACCCGGGCTCCGAGCGCGATCGCGATCTGCACGCCGTGGAGCCCGAGGCCGCCGCCGCCCACGATGACGACCCGGTCGCCGGGCCCGACCTCGCCGCGCACCTTCAGTGCGCGGTAGGGGGAGAGGACAGCGTCGAGGGTCACGGCGGCCATCTCGTCGGTCACCGCCGCCGGGACCGCCACGACGTTCTCCGCCCGCGCCACGACGTACTCGGCCAGGCCGCCCGGACGCTCGAAGCCCATGCGGGTGGCCCGGGGGCAGATGTTCGTCAGTCCGCGGGCGCACCACCTGCAGTCCCCGCAGGCCTGCGGGATGTAGACGGCGACCCGTGCCCCGGTGGGGCCCTCGCCACCGGCGACCCGGCCCATGACCTCGTGGCCCTGCACTAGCGGGTAGGTCACGGTGGGGATCATCCCGTCGAGCAGCTTGAGATCGGTGCCGCACAGGCCGACCGCGTCGACCTGGATGAGCACCTCGCCGGGCCCCGGCTCCGGGTCGGGGAGCGTCGTGATCGCCGGGAGGGTGCCCGGCTCTCGGGTCACCGCGGCGCGCACGGCGCACCTCCTCGTTCCGTCATGGCGTCAGCCCTGGTTCGGGGTCGGCTGGTAGGCGACGAACTTCCAGTCCTCGCCCTCCTTCGCCCACACCGCCAGACAGGCGTTGTCGAGCTGCCTCTCCACACCGTTGTTGGTCACCCGGGCGCGCATCTGTCCGGTCAGGACGGCGAGCCCGTCCCGGACGACGAGCGTCTCGACGGGGTGTTCCACGGAGTGGTAGACGAAGAATCCGGCCGTGACCTTGTCGAGGTAGGAGTGCTTCGTGTCGCGGGTGGCGTTCGAGTGCGTGTAGACCAGCTCGTCGGAGAGCAGCTCCTGGAGGGCCTTCGTGTCGTTGTCGACCATGGCCTGGTAGCGGCGGTCCTCGAGTTCGAGGATGTCCGCCTTGACCTTCTGTGTGTCCATCGGCTGTATCCCATCGTGTGGTGGTGAGGCGTTCGGCGGCCGGACGACGAACGTAGCCAGAGCGGCCGTTGGCGACCCATCATCGTGTGCCGCTGAGTAGCAATGGGTGGAGAGCGGCGACGGCCGGGCGCGCACCGTGGAAGCGGTGTGCACGAGCCGGCTCGCGACCGCCACGGCGACGGCGCCGAGCCCGGACAGCGCGATCGAGGCCGCGAGACCCGTGCGGTCGGCGAGCCATCCGCCGCCGACCACGGGCAGCGACATGCCCGAGTAGAACGCGAGAGCGGGCGCCCTTCGCGTCCACCCGTTCCCGAAGGCCCCGGCCGCGAAGGCTCGGCGGAGGAGGATCCCGCCGCCCAGGCCGACCATCGCGACCCCGCCGAAGAGGGGTGCCGGCCACGAGCAGAACACGGAGATCACGACGACGCCCACGCCGGCCGCGAAGCAGAGCACCGGCAGGGGACCGGCGGCGGTCCTGCGCCCGACCGCGAGCTGTCCGAGACCCCCGCAGAGCTGCATCACCGCAACCAGGGCTCCGGCCACGATCCCGTCCGCGGGGAGCCCCTGCACCAGGACGAGGTGCGAGGCGTTCACGGTGACCGTGCCGAAGACCCAGTTGGTGGCGAACGCACCGAGGAGGCCGCTGACGAGGACCAGGGGGGCGGACCTGCGGGTATCCCCTTTCGCGACCGGCGGGGCCGGGGAGCACTCGTGGCGGGCCGGTGCCGGGACGCGGCCCACCGCCACGTCCGCGACGGCCATTCCGGCGGCCGCGAGGACGTACGGGGTGACGAGCGGCCATGGGAAGGGCTCGACGACGAGGCCGGATCCCAGCGCACCGGTGGCGACGCCGCCGTGGGTGGCCGCCGTCAGGGCTCGCGCTCCCGCGGGCCCGTCCGCCAGCACGTGGGCGGCGGCCGCGGACAGCAGCCCGAGCCCCAGTCCCGAGGCGGTGCGGGCCACCAGCAGCCCCACGGGATCCGCAGACACGACGAAGTCGGCCGCGGCGAGCAGGCAGATCAGCAGCCCGAACCGGACGACCCGTCGTGCGCCGAGGAGCCGGCAGGACGCGGGGCCGACCAGCAGCCCGGCCAGGACGCCCCCGCCGTAGAGGGCGAAGATCGTCGTCACCTCGACGTCGGTCAGACCCAGCAGCTGCCGGTAGTGCGTCCACAGTGGAGTAGGGGCCAGGACGAACGCGCTGCCGGCGAAGAGGGCCCACGGGACGGAGCGGTTCACGCCGTCCCGTAGCCGGCCTCGACCGGTCGTCCGACTCGTGGGTCGAAGAGCTCCTTGATCGTCGTCCCGCCGCCGTGGGCCAGCGCGTCGACGACCGTCGCCGCGGCCTCCAGCGGGTGCACACGCGGCGCCACGAGGCTCCAGTCCCCGCGCCGGGCGATGAGCTCGGCCGCGACCGTGAAGTCCGCGGCGAAGGTGTGTGCGTTCGTCCCGACCAGCTCGAGCTCGGTGCGCGAGACGTCCAGGAGCAGGTCGTCGGGCGCGGTGCCGGGTCTCTGGAGCCCGACGAGCACGACCCGGCCGCCGCGACGGACGGTTCCGAGGGCCGTCCGCAGACCTGCGGGCGTACCGCTCACCTCGTAGACGACGTCGACCGGCGCGGCCGCTGCCCGCAGCGAACCGGCGTCCTCGTGCGCCGAGGTCGCCCCGAGTCCGAGCGCCACCTCACGGCGGGCCGGGTTCGGTTCGACCAACCGGAGGCTGCGCGGACCCGTGTGTTGGGCGAGGGCGGCGACCAGGAACGCTCCGATACCACCGGCGCCGACGACGACCACGTGGTCGTCGCTCGTCGGCCGGCCGCACCGCGAGGCGTGGACGGCGATGGACATCGGCTGCACGAGCCCGGCCGCGTGCTCCGAGACCCGGTCGGGGTCCACCGGGAGACAGACCGAGGCCGGCGCGACGACGTACTCCGCGAGGCCGCCGTGGGTACTCAGCCCCAGGGTCCAGTAGCGATCGCACAGGTTCGTGCGTCCGGCCGCGCAGTGGTCGCACCGGCCGCACGACACCCCTGCCCCGCACGCCACGAGCTGGCCGATCCGCAGGCCCGCCACGCCGGGACCGAGTATCTCCACGCGACCACCGATCTCGTGCCCGAGAACGAGCGGTCCCTCGTGCCGCGTCACGGGGTGAGGGGTCGTCAGGGGGGTGAGCACGGGACCGTGGTCGAGCTCGCCGGCGTCGCTCCCGCAGACGCCGGCGGCGGTCACCCGGAGCAGGACCTCTCCCGGCCCGGGGTGCGGCCGCGCCCGCTCCTCGACCCGGAGGTCCCCGCGCGCGTGCAGCACGACGGCCCGCATCGCCTCACCCTTCATGACGACCCGGCGTCAGCAGGAGCCCGGCGTCGACCGGCAGCTCGATCTCGGTGAGGAAGCGGGCCCGGTCACCGGCCAGCCACAGCATCGCCTCGCTGACGTCCTCGGCCGCCACCCATGGCGTCTCCATCGCGTTCATGCGCGCGAAGGCGACAGCGGCGTCGTCCCGACCGGGCCGGGCCAGGTCGGGAGGCAGGCGGCGGTACATCGGCTCGTTGTTGATCATCGGGGTGTCGACGTTGCCGGGCTCGAGGAGGTTGACCCGGATGCCGAGCGGCGCGAGCTCGAGCGCGAGCTGACGGACCAGACCGAGGACCCCGTGCTTGGTCGCGGTGTAGGCGGAGAGGCCGTGCTGCGCGCGCCGGGAGCACACCGACCCGGTCACGATGATCGAGCCGCCAGCGCCGGCGGCACGCATGGCCCGGCCGGCGGCGCGCAACGTGTGGAACACGCCCGACAGGTTGACGGCGAGCGAGTGCTCCCACTCGGTGTCGCTGGTCTCGAGGGCGCCCTGGATGACCGTCGTCCCGGCGTTGGCGACCGCGATGTCCAGGCGCCCGAACTCGCGGACCGCGACCGCAACCGCCTCCTCGAGTGCCGCGGATCGCGTACGTCGGCGACCACGGGCAGACAGCGGCCTCCCGCCGCCTCGACCTGTCGCACCGTCAGCGCCAGGTCGTCCGCGGTGGCCGGGACCGTCCCGGGTACGCCGCCGTCGGCCACATCGGCCACGACGACGGCCGCGCCGGCCCCGGCCAGGCGCAAGGCGTGCGCCCGGCCCTGTCCGCGGGCGCCGCCCGTGACCAGGGCGCCGCGGCCGGCCAGCTCGGCCGCGGGATCGGTTGACGGGACTCTTTCCATGTGCGTCTCCTCGCTCAGGCCGAGTAGGCCGCGCTCCAGCCGGCGTTGACGTCGACGGTCGATCCGCTGATGTAGCGGGCCTCGTCGGAGGCGAGGAAGACGACCGCGGCCGACACCTCCTCCGGGGCGAGCCTGCCGGCCGGGATGAAGTGGTAGCGCTCGTTGACGACCTGGTCGACCATCTCCTCGGTCGGCGCCTCCTCGTGCGGGAAGAACAGTGGCGGCAGGAGACCGTTGTCGATCATGCCGGTGCTGATGTAGCCGGGGCAGACGGCGTTGACCCTGACCAGGTGCGGCCCGAGGTCGATGGCGGCGGACTTCACCAGGCCGATGACGCCCCACTTGGCCGCGCAGTAGGCCGCGTTGTTGCCGGCCCCCAGCCTGCCCACCGACGAGGAGATCCCGATGATGCTGCCCCGGCGGCGCTCGATCATGTGCGGGGCCACCGCGCTGAGGGTGTTGAAAACGCCGGTGAGGTTGACGTCGACGATGTCGCGCCACTGCTCGGGCGTCATCTCGTGCACCGGCGCGTAGGAGTCGATCCCCGCGTTGGCGACGGCGACGTCGATCCGGCCCAGCTCGGCCAGCGTCCTCGCCACCGCGGCGCGCATGCCCTCCACCGACCGGACGTCGCACTCGACCGGCAGGCAGCGGCGGCTGGTCGCCTCGACCAGCCGCGTCGTCTCGGCCAGGTCGCCGGGGTGGTTGACCGAGTACGCAACGTGGTCGAACGTGCCGTTGAAGTCGACTGCCACGATGTCTGCGCCCTCCCGGGCCAGGGCGACCGCGTGTGCGCGGCCCTGACCCCGTCCGGCGCCGGTCACCAGCGCCACCTTGCCCTCCATACGCCCCATGGCGCGTACTCCTCGTCGTCGTGGCTGATGGATGGTCGGCCTCGGGCCGTCCGGCCCGCTCAGTGCGTGGCGTGCGCGAGCTGTAGCCCCATCGCACGAGTGCGGTCGCGCCGCCGGAGCAGGGCCAGGGTTCCGGCCTGCAGGCCCACCGCGCCGATCAGGACTAGCCCGGTGACCAGCTCGGTGACGTAGCCTTCGGAGCCGCGGGCGGCGAACCCGGCCGAGATGGTGGACAGGACCACGACGCCGATGGCGACGTGGACCGCCGACCCCCGTCCGCCGCTGAGTGCGATGCCGCCGATTAGGGCCGCGGCGACGCCGGTGAGCAGCAGGCTGCCGAAGGAGTTGGGGGCGGCGCTGCCGCCCCGGATCGCCGCCATGGCACCGGCCAGCGCCGCGCATCCGCCGGAGAGGGCGAATGCGGTGACCATCGGGCGCCGCAGCCCGACCCCGGCGGCAAGGGCCTCGCGCCGGCCTCCGCCGATGGCGAAGATCTCGCGCCCGACGACGGTCCGGGTCAGGGCCACACCGATCACGATGAACAGCACGATGCCGGTCACCGACGACGGGGAGAACGGGCCCCAGCGCACGAGCAGGGCGTCGGAGAGGTCGAAGTCCGTCAGCTGTACGGGTCCGCCACCGCTGACGATGTAGGACAGTCCTTGGTAGAGCACCGAGGCGCCCACGGTGAAGACGAGTGAGTTGATGCCGCGCCCGGAGATCACTAGACCCTGGATCGCCCCGATGCCGAGCCCGACGGCTGTCGGGATCAGGAGGGCCGGGAGCAGGCCGAGGTCTGAGGCCTGGATCGCGGTGACCGCGGCGAGTGTCGCGATCGACGCCGCGGACAGGTCGAGCTCGCCGGCGATCATGGTCACCCCGACCCCGAGCGCCACCACCCCGAGGAACCCGAACCCCTCCAGCGTCGAGAAGACCGCGCCCTCCCCGCGGAACGCGGGCGAGGTCGCGGTGAGTCCGATCAGGACGGCCAGGAGGATGACGAGTTGGACGCCGTACTCCCGTGCGATGCTGCTGTTGCCGCCGATGCGCATGTCAGTTCGCTCTCTTCCGGGCGAGGTACTGCAGCAGACAGACGACGCCCACGACCACCAGCCCCTGGATCGCGAACCGCCATCCGGTGGCGAAGTTGTTGAGCACCATGACGTTGTTGAGCAGGGCGATGGTGATGGCGCCCAGGGCCGAGCGGATCGGGGACCCGTACCCGCCGGCGATCGCGGTGCCGCCCACGAGGACCGCGGCCACCACATCGATGGTGAGGCTCGGCATGTCGCTGGCCGTCGCCTGCCCGAGTTGCGCGGCGGTGAGCACGCCGGCGATCGCCGCTCCTAGGGACAACGCGACGAACCCGAACAACGTGGTCGCCGTGGCCGAGATGCCGTTGAGCCGGGCCGTCCGGCGGTTCGCCCCGGCGAGGAGCACCTTGCGGCCGATCACCGTGCGCGCCGAGATCAGGGTGGCCAGGATCGTGACGGCCACGAAGCCGTACACCGCGATCGGGAGCCCGAACACCAGGCTCGCATCGAGCCAGCCGATGCTCTTGCCCTCCGCGGTGACCACGCCGCTGCCCGAGGCCGAGGCCGTGATCCCGAACAGGACCGAACCCGTGGCCAGCGTCGTGATGATCGTGTTCATCCCGAGCGCGACGACGATGCCCTGGGCGACCCCGACCGCGACGACGGCAAGCACGGACACCAGGATCGCGAGCGTCACGCCGTGGCCCTCGGCCACCGTGTGCAGGAACAGCAGGGCGGCGAGCACCGTGGACTGCTGGACGCCGAGCGAGACGTAGTTGCCCGACAGGGTCAGGAACGTCATCGACACCGCGACGATGCCGGTGATGGAGGCGGCGATCAGCACCGCCCGGATGTTCTCCGGCGCAGCGAATCCGGCCGTGGTGACCGCGCCGAGCGCGAAGAGGGCGACGACCGCGACCACGAGCGGCAGCAGACCTGCGACGTCGGTGCCCAGCCGCGAGATTACGGTCGCGGTAGCCGCGGGGCGCGCATCGGTCTGTGTGGTCATGACGTGGCCTCGCTGTGCATGGTGGCGGCCATCAGTTGCGGCTCGTCCCACTCGGTGTGGGGCCGAACGCTGGTCAACCGGCCTCGGTAGAAGGCGCCGATGGTGTCGCAGAGCCCGAGGATCTCGGTCGAGTCCGAGGAGGCGACGATGATCGACGTCCCGGTCGAGGCGAGGTCGCGCAGCTTGGCGTAGATCTCCGCCCGGGCGCCGACGTCGACTCCCCGCGTGGGCTCCTCGACGAGCAGCAGCACTGGGTCGGTGCCGACCCACCGGCCCAGGACCACCTTCTGTTGGTTGCCGCCGCTCAGCGTCTCGACGTTGGCCGAGAGCCGGGAGGCGTCGAAGGCAAAGGCACCGCTTATCTCCCGCCCCGTGGACCGTTCGTGTCGCGGACGCAGCACCCCTAGGCGCGAGCTCCGGCCGAGCCACGGGGCCGAGAGGTTGCGCAGGACCGAGACGCCCTGGAACATGCCGTCGCGCTTGCGGTCGTCGGAGCAGTAGGCGATCCCGGCGGCGATGCCGCGCCTGCGGGACCGCAGGTCCACCGCCGCGCCGTCGACGGCGACCCGGCCACCGACGGCCGGTGTGACGCCGGCGAGGGCGCGTACTAAGGCGTTGGCGCCGCTCCCGAGCTGGCCGGTCACGCCGAGGATCTCGCCCCGGCGTACCGAGACCGAGACCGGCTCGTGGAGCCCGGGGGCGACCAGTTCGGTGGCCTCGACCCGGACGGGGGCGCCGTCGAGTTCGGGGCGTTCGGGGAACATCGTGGACATCTCCCGACCGAGCATCATGGTCACCACCGCGTGCTCGTCGAGCGACGCGGCGTCCCGAGCCGGCAGGCTGCGCCCGTTCTTGAAAACGGTGACCCGGTCGGCCAGGCGGAACACCTCGTCCAGCCGGTGGGTCACGTAGATGATGCTCCGCCCCTCGTTCGCGAGGTCCCGCAGCACGGCGAGCACCCGTTCGATCTCGTGGTCGGACAGCGCCGCGGTGGGCTCGTCGAGGATCAGGATCTGTGCGTCGCGCCGGAGCATCCGGGCCAGCTCGAGGAGCTGCGACTCCGCGACGCTGAGGTCCTCGACGCGGGTCCGGGGCGACACGTGGCCGAGCCCGACCCGGTCGAGGACGTCGCCGGTGCCCCGGTCGAGGCGGGCACGGCTCCACCACCAGCCCGCGGTCCGGTCACCGAGCAGGAGGTTTTCCGCGACCGTCATCGTCGGCACCGAGCTGTACTCCTGCTGGACGACGGCGACCCCGTGTCGCTGCGACTGCAGGGGGGACCCGAGCACGACCTCCTTGCCGGCGATCTCGATCGTCCCCGAGTCGGGCTGGATCAGCCCCGACAGGAGTTTCACCAGGGTCGACTTGCCAGCCCCGTTCTCGCCGAGCAGGGCCATGACCTCTCCGCGGCGCAGCTCGAAGTCGACCGAGTCGAGTGCGCGCACCGCGCCGTAGCTCTTCGACACCCTGCGGATCCGCACCGATGGCACACCGGATGCGCTGTTCGGCTCCGCAGGTGAGTCCGTCGACGTCAGGGATTCGTGGGCGGCCATCAGCTGCACAGGTCCCGTCCCGACAGACCCCAGATCTTGAGCGTGGCCAGGCAGTCCTTCGTCAGCGGGACCGCCGGGAGGTAGGCGCGCTTCGGGACCGGCCCGACCGTCAGCTCCGGGACGGTGTCGCTGGGCTCCACGGTCACCGTCTCGTCCGTGACCTTCCCCGACGCGAGGAGCTGGACCGCGGTCCGGACAGCGAGGCGGCCCTCCATCAGCGGTGGCTGCACGACCGCCGAGTAGACCTTGCCGTCCTGGAGCGGACCGAGGTTGCCCGAGCAGTTGCCGGCCACCACCGTGACGTCCTTACCGGGCTGGTACCCGTTCTGCTCGAGGGCCTCGACGATGCCCGACCCCATGTCCAGATTCTGGGCGTAGACGTAGTCGACGCCCTGGGCCTTGAACTTGGGGAGGACCTGCGACGCGTGGTTGAACCCGTCGGCGGCGTCGAGCGTGCCCGTCGCCGGCTCGTCGCGGAGCAGGTCGAACGGCGCTGCCTTGGTGGCCTCGGTGAAGCCGTCGTGCCGGTCGGCGGCGGCCTTGTAGCCGGACGGGAAGCTGAACTCGATGAGGTTGCCGTTGCCGGAGTGGAGCGTGCGGCCCGCCGCGACGTCCGCCTTGCGCGCCTCGAGCGCCTGCTGACCGGCGATCGTGCCGATCAACCCGTCGTTCGCGCCGGCGTACGCCGCGACGTACTGCTCCGTCTCCGCAGACACACCCTGATTGATCTGGATGACCGGAGCGATCCGCGCGAGCTGACGCACCGAGTTCACGCTCGCCTCGACATTGCTGGGCCACCAGATGACCGCCGCTGGCTTCTGGCCGCTCGCCAGGAACTGCTGGACCTGCTGGTCCTGCTGCGCCTGGTCGAAGTTGTTCTGGAAGACGGTGATCTCGTAGTGGTACTCGGCGGCGGTGTCCTTCACGGCCTTGATGTCCGAGGCCACGTAGGTTGCCGCGGCGGTCGGCATGAAGGCGACGAGCAGTTTGCCGCCACCGTCCAGCGAGTTGGTCGCCTGGATCTGTGCGCCGACCGAGGCGCTGCCTCCTCCGCCACACGCGCTGGCCAGCAGCAGTGCCACGGCGCTCGCGCCGACGGCGAGAAGTCTGGAGGTACGCATGGTTTCCTCTCCTGGTGTGCTGCCCGTCACCGGGTCGGGAGAAACTCCCAACGCTCCCAGTTGCAAGCAAGACAAGATGGTCACTCAGTGGCAACCGATGGTGCCTGGGTGGTGCGCAGCAGGCAGGCGGCTCCGTTGCCGGGGAGATGAAGGAACGAGATGTGGTCGGGGGCTGCGGTCAGTCCGGACGCACGGGGCTCATGTTGAGCCCGTTGAGCACCCGATGGCCGCCGTCGATCGGCAGCTCGATGCCCGTGACGTGCTCGGCCATGTCCGATGCCAGATAGAGCACCCCCTGGCTTGTCGCGTCGACCGGGAGGACGCCCCGACCCGCCAGGATGTTCCAACCGTAGGCGTTGTCCAGCCGGTCCTGCGGCGTACCGCCCTCGTGGCCGGCCATCATGTCGTAGGCGCGCTGCCACTCGTTCATCCTGGTGTCCATGAACCCGGGGCAGATCGCGTTGACCCGGACGTTGAACGGACCGAGCTCGAGCGCCGCGGCCCGCATGAGCCCGATGACACCGTGCTTCGCGGCGGTGTAGTGGGCGAAGTTCGCTCCACCCTCGAGGCCGTTGACCGACGAGATGAGGATCAGGGAGCCAGAGCGCTGCTCCATCATCGTCGGTACCGCCGCCTTGATTGTGCGCCAGACGCCGGCCAGGACGACGTCCTGGGTCTCGGCCCACTCCTCCTCGGTGATCTCCCAGAGCTTCCTCAGGCCCCAGATGCCGGCGTTCGCCACCACGACGTCGAGCCGCCCGTAGGTGGACAGGGTCTGGGCGACGGCCTGGTCGAGCGCTTCCTGTGACCGCACGTCGGCCAGGATGCCGAGGGCTTCCCCGCCGGCTTCCTTGACGAGCTCGACGGTCTCCTCGAGGTCGCTCGGGGTGGCGAGCGAGTACTCCATGGTCGCGACGTCCTCGCCGATGTCGGTGCACACCACTCGCGCCCCGGCCTCGGCGAGCCGGAGGGCGTGGCTCCGGCCCTGGCCGCGTCCTGCACCGGTGATCAGCGCAATGCGCCCGTCCAACCCCATTGTCATGGCAGTGCCTTTCGTCGGTGTCCGTGCATCCCTCGAACGGCGGGTGCCCTGGATGCCGGCTCTCGTATCGGCGTGCAGAGTAGGTGAACACCGATGCCGCGCCAACGAAGCGCTGCCACTGAGTGCACTTCCGGGAGCCGGGGCAGGCAGGGCGCAGTGCGACGCGCCGAATGCCACTGGGTGACACCAATCGCTAGCTCCCGGGATGCCCCTGTTCCTACCCTCCAGCCCACGCGTTTGGTGGGCGCTGCTCACCCGCGCTGGTCTCGCACTCACCAGGTTCGACGTCATGGAGGACTTCAGATGCCGGTTCGGCAGGACGACTATCAGGCCATCCGCGCGGTGGTCGAGAACTGGGCGGTGTGGCGTGATGCTGGCGACTGGGATCGGTTCGCCACCGTCTGGCACAGCAAGGGGTTCATGTCCGCGACCTGGTTCCGGGGCACGGCCGACGAGTTCATCGCCGCCTCGCGCGCGGGCTTCGACAAGGGAGTGCGCATCCTGCACTTCCTCGGCGGGACGTCGGTCGATGTCCGGGACGAGCGGGCGATCGCCCAGACTAAGATGACGATTACCCAGCGGGACCTGGTGCACGACGTGGAGGTCGATGTCGTATGCACCGGCCGGTTCTACGACTTCCTGGCAGTCGAGGACGGGTCCTGGCGGATCGTGCGGCGCCAGCCGATCTACGAACAGGACCGCCTCGACGTGCTGGACCCTTCGGCCGATCTCACGCTCGACGCTGACGAGCTCGCGAGCTACCCGGTCGGGTACCGGCACTTGGCGTACCTTCAGCGCCAGATCGGTTTCGATGTCAAGCAGGACCTGCCGGGGCTCACCGGCGCCGCCGTCGAGTGCCTCTACCGGGAGGGTGCGGCGTGGCTGCACGGGTCCGAGAAGCCCGGCATCCCGGCGTAGGGAGCGGCTGGTGCAGACCCGGCTCCACTACTCCCACGACACGGTCGGCGGCCGTCTGCTCTTCGGAGCCGGCAGCGCGCGCGACGCGCTCTCCGGCGAGCTGGATCGTCTGGGTGCGACGCGTGCGCTCCTAGTGGCCGACGTCGCCGCCCCGGACCTGTTGCAGCGCATCACCGAGCCCCTCGCCGATCGGATCGTCGTCACCCTCACCGACGTCCGTCAGCACGTGCCGATCGAGCAGGCCGAGGCGGCCCGGGCCGCCGCTCGGGACCACGACGTCGAAGCGATCATCACGGTAGGTGGTGGGTCGGCGACCGGTCTCGGCAAGGCGGTCGCGCTGACCAGGGACGTACCCATTATCAGCGTCCCGACCACGTACGCGGGATCCGAGCTCACGCCGATCTGGGGCCTCACGGAGGCCCGGCGCAAGAGCACCGGACGTGACGAGCGGGTGCGGCCCAAGGTCGTCGTCTACGACCCGGAGCTGCTCACCTCGTTGCCGGCGGAGGTGGCAACCGCGTCGGCGTTCAACGCCCTCGCGCACTGCTACGAGACGCTCTGGGCCTCGGCGACCACTCCCGTGGCCCGGATGTACGCCCTAGAGGGGATCGAGTGGGTCACCACCGGCCTGAGGATGTCCTCCGGTGCGGTCGGCGACGACCTGCGGCGGGCGGAGACCCTCCTGCACGGTACCTACTTCGCGGGAACCGCGTTCGCCATCACCGGCTCGGGCCTGCACCACAAGATCTGTCACGTGCTAGGCGGACGGTTCGGCCTGCCGCACGCACAGACCCACACCGCGCTGCTGCCGCACGTCGCCGCGTTCAATCAGGAGACCCTCGACGGTCTCGACCCCCGTCTCGCGCACGCCCTCCACGCTTCGGACAGCCGGGAGGGCCTCGCCGCCCTGTACGCCGCGACCGGCGCGCCGCAGTCATTACAACAGGTCGGGCTGACCGCCAGCCAGCTGCCCGAGGCGATCGCCGCGGTCCAGGAGAGCCTGCCGATCCCGAACCCGCGCCCGGTCACGGCCGCCGCCGTGGCCGAGCTGCTCACCGCCGCCTTCGACCCCGTTCGGAACCACCATGACCACTAGCCAAGACATCCGCGACTCGGCCCGGCGCGAGCGCCTGCTCACCGAGGAGGTGGTCCGCAGCTTCGCCGGCAGCGCCGACCCCCGCTTCCTCGAGGTGATGAGCAGCCTCGTCCGGCACTTGCACGCCTTCGCCCGCGACGTGCGGCTTACCGAGGAGGAATGGCAGCACGCCATCGACTTCCTCACCCGCACCGGCCAGATCTGCACGCCGACCCGCCAGGAATTCATCCTGCTGTCGGACGTGCTCGGGCTGTCGATGATGACAGTCGGCATCAACTCGCCCGGCGGCGACGGTATCACCGAGGACACCGTGTTTGGCCCCTTCTTCGTCCAGGGCAGCCCCCGCATCGACCTCGACGGCGACGTGGCCGCCGACACCGCCGGCCCTCCGTGCCATCTCAGCGGCCGGGTCCTCGACCAGGACGGCAACCCGGTGGCCGGCGCCCGGATCGAGGTGTGGGAGGCCGACGAGGACGGCTTCTACGACGTCCAGTACGACCACGGGGAGCTCCGGGGCCGAGGCCACCTGTTCACCGACGACGAGGGACGCTACGGCTTCTGGTCGGTGGTTCCCGCGCCCTACGGGATCCCGAGCGACGGGCCGGTCGGGGAGCTCCTCACCGCCGCAGGACGCTCGCCGATGCGCCCCGCCCACGTGCATTTCATGATCACCGCGGAGGGCCACCGGCGCCTGATCACGCATCTCTTCGTCGCCGACGGCCCACATCTGTCCAGTGATGCCGTCTTCGGGGTTAAGCCGAGCCTGGTCGTGCCCTTCGCGCGTCACGACCCCGATGAGGGCCCAGGAGGACGGCAGCTTGCCGACGACTGGTACAGCGCCGTGTACGACTTCACTCTCGCGCGCGAGACCACAAGCACCGCACCGATCGAGAACCCGCCAGGAGGAGGCTGACGCCGGCTCCCGGAGGTATCGCACCCGGGCCCGACGGTGTCTCCTCGGGCCTGGGTGCGCTTGCCCCGGTGATCGATCCGCACGCCCGAGCCGGGGCCTGCTTCGCGCGGCCTCGCCCGGCGCGAGCTCGCCGGTGCGCTCAGGGTGTACTACCCATAGTGGGCTACCTCGAGGGCGGCGAGGACCGCCCCAGTCGACACCTCGCCCTGCAACACGGAGTACTTCGAGGTGCCGGCGGATGGCGGTGCTCGCGCTCCGCCCGTTCCCCCGGGCACTCGAGATACCCGAACGACCGGCCAGCCGAGGGTCACGACCAATCCCCGCACCCGCGGCGGCGTTCACCAGCACGGGGACCGGGGCCACGATGCGGCCGGGCCCGACACCCGGCTGCGACCTGTGGCAGTCGGGCAAACACCACTGCCACGGCGCCAACATCCAGGTCCTGACCGCCCCGGACGGATGGCCAATCTGGGCCTCACAGGAGCGCCCGGGGCGCGAGCACGACACCGCCGCCGCCTGCCACCAGCCCGACATGCCGCCGCAACTGCAGGCCTGGGCCGACGACGAGCACTCGGCACTGGCCGATCTCGGTTAAGAGGCCGAGTCCCACCGGCTGACCTGCCCGATCAAAACCCGCCGCGGCCACCCACTCACCGTCGACCAGCGCACGGCCAACATGCTGCACTCCGCCACCCGCGCACTGGCCGAACGCGGAAACTCCCTGCTCAACACCATCTTCAAAGCACTACGCCGGGTCAGCCTGTGCCCCCGCCGGATCGGCGCGATCACCGCCGCTGCGCTCGTTCTCTCCACCAGGAACACGACCGCACCACATGATCAACGCGCTACTGAGAAAGGCTCATCGCTAGATGAACACCTTGCGTGGGCGACGCAGGGTCTCCGCAGGGCTTAGGCCATAACGGGCACTGTAAGTCGCCGTGAAGCGCCCGTAGTGGTTGAAGCCCCATCGTCTCGCGACTGCAGACGCCGTAGTCTGATCCGGTTCGGAGGCCTCTAGCTCGGCATGGATCTGCGCGAGTCGGTACTCGCGTAGATAGGCCATGGGGGGCCTACCGACATGCCGGCGGAATCCCTCTTCCAGGGCTCGCACGCTCAGCCCCGCCGCAGCGGCGAGGTCGGTGACCGACACAATTTCTGCGGCCTTTTCCTCGATCAGTTCGATGGCGTTGCGGATGCTCGCAGGCGCTTCTCTGCGTTCGGGTCCCGACAGTGCGTCCGAGTAGTTGTGCACCTGTCCTCGAAGAAGGCCTGTCATGGCCAGGCCGGCGAGGCCGCCTGCCATGACCGGGTCGGTCGTCATCCCGTCCGGTCGACCTAACTCGGAGCGCAGTAGCTGCAGGGTTCGGAGGAATGAGCCCCCTCGTGGCCCGTTGAGGTGAAGCTGGATGGCGAAGCGCAGGGGCTCCACAGGAGCCCGCCCGAGAAGGGAAGCGAGCACGTTCTCCAGTGCGGTGGGCTCGAAGCGGGCGGTGACCAGGCGGCAGTCCTGGCTCCAGTCCTCGAAGAACACTGGTTCGTCGGGCGACACCAGCACACCGCGGCCGCGGGTGGCCAGGACCGAGTCCTGCCGTTGGCCGATTCGCACATGCCCGACGCCGGCGAGCACGACCACGTAGTACCGGGGTGGGGGAGCGTAGAGCCTGACGTCGGTCCCGAGCTCGATGTAGCCGAAGTCCAAGCCGGGCATACCGTTCATCCACAAGCGCATGTCGAACCGGCCCGGCCGGCCCGCGACCTGCAGCTTGTTAGGCGCGTAGGCGTGGGAGATCGCCGCGCTCGCCTCGTCGACGTCGCTGGTGCGCACCAGGCTCCCAACCGGAGGCTTCACATCGGCAAGCACGCTGCGCGTGGGTCGGATCGGCTCGGTCACCCCGCTGTCCTCCTCTGCTCGTCACGACGCCGTGCCGACCTCAAGGGTCGGTTGTCAGAGTCCGGGTCATCGTAAGCCTGGGGCGGGGGAGCGAAAGCCGTTCTACGCCGTCGGTGCGCCGGTTATCGCGGACACGGGTGAGGATCGGCGGCGCCGTCGGACACCGCGACCGGCGTCGCCAACCCTCGGACCGAACGCGGATGGTCAGAGATGAGCGACCTCGGGCATGACCTTCTCCGCAAAGTTGCGCAGATACTGCGTGGACTGCTCGAACGTCATACCCGGCCGGTGCGCCATGAGGTGCAGTTCAGTCGGCGCCCCGTCCGCGTAGTCCGCGCGGAGCTGCGCGATCGCCTGCTCCGGGGTCTGGAACAGGTTCTCCCAGCCGGGCATGTCCTCCGGGGTCTGCGGCACCGTCTCCATCATCAGCGAGCTGTAGGGATGGAGGCCCGCCCGCTCGTAGTGGAAGGCGTGGAAGAGGCCCTCGCGGTGTTCGGCCCAGGCCTTCTCGGGGTCGTCGGTGACATAGCAGGTGCCGAACGTATAGATCTGGGCGTAGTCGTGGGGACGCTGCGCCCGCTCGCATGCCGCGTGCCATGCGGTGAGCCACTGCTTCCAGGTCTCACCGCCGGTCAGGCCCAAGAAGTAGCCACCCTGCGCGCCGACATCAAGACCGCGTCCCGCGACGCGGTCCATGGCCTTCTCGGAGAAGGCCGCGACGACCCACACCGGCAGCGGATCCTGCAGTGGTTTGGGGTTCAGCCAGACGTCGTCGAGCTGCCAACGTTTGCCGTGGTAGGAGAACGGCTCGGGAGAGCGCCAGGCCCGGGTCATGATGTCGAGGCCCTCGTCGAGCATGCTCGGCCGGTTGCGCGGGTTGATGCCGAACATGGGGAACTCCATGTCGAAGGTCGGGCCGACCTGCCCGAGGCCGACGTCGAGCCGCCCGCCGGACACGACGTCGAGCACGGCGAGCTGCTCGGCGAGCAACACCGGATGGTAGAAGGGCACCTGCATAATGTTGGTCCCGATCCGGATCGTGCTCGTTCGGCTCGCCGCCGTCGCCAAGGTGACGGGCAGGCCGGGGTTGTAGCCGTCTGGGTCACCGTGGTGCTCGCACAGGCTGATGGCGTGGAAGCCGAGTCTCTCGACCTCCTCCATGTGCTCGAAAGTGGCCCCGTAGAACTCGGACCACGGGACGTGCCACTGCTGCTTTGCAGGATTGCGGAAGTCGTAGAGGACACCGAACCGCATCGTCCACCTCCAATTACACAACGTTGTGGTCCTGGCGACTGAACCCGCCTGAGACCGTGTCGTCCATCCGCTTCTCGCGGCACCCCGTCCGCGAATCGCGGCACCCCGGCGGGGGTTCGGAGGTCCATTCACTGGAATGCTTGTCGGGCGCCGAGACGCCGTCCCGTCGATTCGCAATGACGGATCGGGGACCGTGCGGGAACTGGACGGGCACGAGCGAGGAACGGCTTGTCGATGCCTCGCGCTGCGCTTAGCGTCGCTGCTGTCTCAACCAGTTCGTGCTCGCGGAGACGACGCGGGGCGGACCGATGTCAAAGTGGACGGAGCATCAAGTGGTCAAGTCGTGGCTCTTCGAGATCTTCAGCTACCCGTACGATCCGGACCCTGCGAAGTTCGACCCGCAGCTGTGCAAGGAGCTGTACGACTGGAAGCTGGAGTCGTGGGTCGCCGCCGAGGACCAGGGGTTCGACGGGGTCTTCTTCTCCGAGCACCACTTCACGCCCTACAGCATCAGTCCCTCGCCGAACCTTCTGGTCGCGACGCTGGCGCAGCGGACCACGCGGATGCACATCGGTGTGATGGCCAACATCACCGCCTTCCACAACCCGCGCCGCCTCGCCGAGGAGGGCGCGATGCTCGACCACCTCACCGGCGGTCGTCTCGAGGTCGGCCTGGGACGGGGTGTGGATGAGCCGGAGTTCATCCGCGAGGGCGTGAAGATGGAGGAGACCCGCGCGCGGTTCGAGGAGTCGGTCGCCCTGATCCAGGCCGCGTGGAAGGAGCCTACCTGGTCGTTCCACGGTGAGTTCTACAATTACGAGAACGTCGGTATCTGGCCCCGTCCGCTGCGTCCTGAGCTGCCGATCTGGGTCACCGCGCTGAGCCCGAACACCGTTGCCTGGGCGGCGAAGAACAACTTCAGGTTCACCTCGGTGTTCTCCCCGACCGAGCAGATGCGGACGATCTTCGACGGCTACAAGAAGGCCGCCGCCGACGCCGGACGTGAGGCGCAGCCGAGCGACATGGGTGTGTGCCGCAACGTCTTCATCGCGGACTCCGAGCAGGAGGCGCGCGACCTCGCCGAGCCGGCGTTCAACGCGCTGTTCGCGGCGTTCAAGGAAGCTGCGGTGTTCCACGACCTCGACAACGTGCCCGCGGGATACGAGCACTACCAGTCCTTCTTCCGCCCGTTCGCCGGGGACGACGTCTCCTTCGACGCTCTCGTCGCGATGGGTGCGATCTGTGTGGGGACGCCGCAGACCGTCCGGGACCAGATCGTGGACCAGATCGAGACGATCGGCTGCGGGAACTTCCTCAACTGGGGCTCGTTCGGGAACCTCACCAAGGAGCAGACGATGCGCTCCTACCAGCTCTTCGGCGAGCACGTGGCGCCCGCGCTGCGCTCGCTGAACGTCTGACGATGACGTCCCGGTTCGCCCTCTGCTGCATGTCGCACTCCCCGCTGCTACACACCGCCGACCCGGGCGAGTCGGTGGCACACGCGGTGGCGGACGCGCTGCGGGAGGCCCGGGCGTTCACCGATTCCTTCGACCCGGATCTGGTCGTGATCTTCGGGCCGGACCACTACCAGGGCTTCCGGTACGAGCTGATGCCGCCCTTCTGCGTCGGCACGGCGGCGACGGCGATCGGGGACTACGGCACGAGCGCCGGGGCCCTCGACGTGCCCCAGGCCCTCGCGGACGACCTGATCGCCCACCTTCTCAACGCCGACCTCGACGTGGCGATGTCCGAGAAGATGGTCGTGGACCACGGCATCTCCCAGCCCCTCGAGGTCCTGCTCGGCTCGAGCGATGCACGCCCCGTCATCCCGCTGTTCCTGAACTCGGTGGCCCAACCACTGGGCCCGCTGCGGCGGGTTCGGCGGCTCGGGCAGGCGGTGGGGCAGTGGGCGGCTCGGCTCGACCGAAGGGTCCTGTTCGTCGGCTCGGGCGGCCTGTCGCACGACGTACCGATTCCGCGGCTGCGCGAGGCCGCCCCGGAGGCGGCCGCCTACCTGGTGGACAAGCGGCGTACCCCGGCCGAGCAGCAGGCTCGCGAGGAACTGCTCTATCAGGCGGGACAGTCCTTTGCACGCGGCGAGTCGCCTCTGATGGACCTGAACCCGGATTTGGACCTCGAGCTCCTGCAGCTGTTCGCCAAGGGCGACCTCGCGCCGTTCGACACGTTCAGTGTCGAGTGGCTCGGTGAGCAGGGCGGCAGCTCCATCCATGAGGTCCGGACGTGGATCGCGGCCCACGCCGCGTTGCGCACAGGGGGGCCCTACAGGACCGAGTCGTCGTTCTACCAGCCGGTACCGGAGTGGATCGTCGGTTTCGCGGTCACCACCGCACTGACGCGGGGAGAGGGATCGTCATGATCGAGAAGGAACTGGTCGTGCAGACTGCGGACGGGCCGATGGCCGTCGCCGTACGCCACTCTGACGGCGAGGGCCCGTTCCCTGTGGTGGTCGTGTTCCACGACGGCCCAGGGCTGCGGGAGGACGTCTACGACGTCGCCGCGAAGGTGGCCGAGGCCGGCTACTACGCCGTCCTGCCCGACCTCTACCACCGGATCGGGTCGAAGATCTCCTTCGACCTGGCCGGGATCGGCCAGGGCCCGGGCTCCCCGGAGTTCGAGCGCCTGATGACCGCAGTGGGCTCGCTGTCCGACGACGAGGTGCTCGCCGACGTGGCCGCCCTGCTCGACGGCGTCACCGAGGACCCCGTGGCGGGCTCCGGCGTCAAGGGCGCCATGGGGTTCTGCGTGGGCGCACGGCTCACCTTCCGGCTGCTCGCCTCCCGGCCGGAGGAGTTCGTGGCGGGCGCGGCCATGCACCCGTCGTTCTGCGTCACGGACGAGCCGGACTCGCCGCACCTGAGCGTCGGTTCGCTGGATGCCAAGCTGTTCGTGGCGTTCGGCGCGGCGGACACGCTCGCCTCGCTCGAGGTGAACAAGCCGCTGCGCGACGAGCTGGCCCGCGCGAACGCGACCGTCGAGGTCTACGACGGCGCCGACCACGGCTTCATGTTCCCGGGCCTCCCCGCCTACCACGAGCACGGCGCGACGGTGTCCTGGCAGCGGATCCGCGACCTCTTCGGGAGGAGACTGACGTGAGAACGGACGAGCTGGTCACCGGCCCGGACACCACCCACCTGGCGACGGCCGGCAGCGACCAGGGCCCACCGGTCCTGTTCCTCCACGGCACCGGCCCGGGCGCGACCGGTGCCCTGAGCTTCGCGCCGCTCCTGCCCGCGCTCGCCGGGTTCCGCTGCCTCGTGCCCGACCTCGTCGGGTTCGGGCGCAGCGGACACCCGCAGGACGTACCCGCCGGGCCGGGCCCCTGGTTCGACCGTCGGGTCGACGGCGTGCTCGCACTGCTCGACGCGCTCGGCCTGGACCGAGTGCACCTGGTCGGGCACTCCTACGGCGCCCGGGTCACACTGGAGCTGATCCTCCGTGTCCCCGAACGCGTCGACCGGGTCGTGCTGCTGGCCGCCGGGGGAACCCCGGTCAAGGCCAACCTCACGACCCTGATCGACTTCTACGGCGAGCCGGACGAGGCGGGCATGCGCACCGTGGTCGACGCGCAGCTGTCCCGTCCGGTACCCGGCATCGAGCGGTACGTCACCGAGCGCCTGGCCACCGCCGTCCGACCCGACGTCCAGCGGTCCTTCCAGGCCGCGATGGGCGGTGGCGCCCCCATGCCGACCTACGACGAGACGGTGCTCCCCGCCGTCTCGCACCCGGTCCTGGCGGTGCACGGCAAGGACGACGCGACGATCTCCGCCGACGCCTCGTTCTTTCTCGCCGAGCACCTGCGGCAGTGCGACCTGCACTTGTTCGCAGGCTGCGGGCACCTCCTGCAGTACGAGGTTCCGACGCGGCTCGGCTCCCTGGTCCACGACTTCCTGGCGGCGTCATGAGTTCTGCGCGAGTGCCGGCCGCGATCGTCGGGCCGGGGAACATCGGTACCGATCTGCTGGCGAAGCTCGCCGACAGCCCCGTACTGGACGTCCGGTACGTGGTCGGGGTGGTGGAGTCCGACGGCCTGGCTCGGGCCCGGGAGCGGGGGATCGCGGCGAGCGCCGAGGGCGTGGACTGGCTGCTCCGCCAGGACCCGTTGCCGCGCATCGTGTTCGAGGCGACCTCGGCGAAAGCGCACGCCGCGAACGCCCCCCGCTACGCCGCGGCGGGGATCCAGGCCGTGGACCTCACGCCCGCGCATATCGGGCCGATGGTGTCGCCCGCGGTGAACGGCACCGACCACCTCCGCTCGCCCAATGTCTCGATGATCACCTGCGGAGGCCAGGCCACGATTCCGATCGTGCACGCCGTCTCCCGGATCACGCCCGTGCCCTACGCCGAGATCGTGGCGTCCATCGCGTCACGCTCGGCGGGCGCGGGCACCCGGGCCAACATCGACGAGTTCACCCACACCACCTGCCAGGCGGTCGCCGAGGTGGGTGGGGCGGAGCGAGGCAAGGCGATCATCATCCTGAACCCCGTCGAGCCGCCGATGATCATGCGGGACACCGTGTTCTGCATGATCGGCGCCGACGCGGATCGCGACGCGATCGTCGCGTCGGTGCACGAGATGGTGGCCGAGGTGCAGCAGTACGTGCCCGGCTACACCCTGCGCGCCGAGCCCCAGTTCGACGAACCCCGCGACGACTGGGACGGCCACGCCCGCGTCGCGGTGTTCCTCGAGGTCAAGGGCAACGGTGACTACCTGCCGCCCTACGCGGGCAACCTCGACATCATGACCGCCGCGGCCGCCCGGATCGGCGAGCTCATGGCCCGAGCCCTGCTGGAGCCGACCTCATGAGACCACCCCTGCGCAATGACGTCCGCGTCATCGACACCACCCTGCGCGACGGCAGCCACGCCGTGGCGCACCGGTTCACCGAGACCCAGGTGCGCGACACCGCCAGGGCGCTCGACGCCGCCGGTGTCGAGTGGATCGAGGTCAGCCACGGCGACGGCGTCGGCGGGTCGTCGTTCAACTACGGGTTCTCGGGCACGGACGAGATGCGGCTGATCGCCGCGGCTCGGGAGGAGGTCCGCCAGGCGCGGATCGCGGTGCTGCTGGTACCGGGCATCGGTACCGTCGACGACCTCAAGCGCGCCCACGACGCCGGCGCCGAGATGGTCCGCGTGGCGACGCACTGCACCGAGGCCGACGTGTCGCCCCAGCACTTCGCCGCGGCCCGCGAGCTGGGCATGGAGACCGTCGGGTTCTTGATGATGGCCCACAAGACCAGCCCGGAGAATCTTGCGGAGCAGGCCCGGGTCATGGTCGACGCCGGTTGTCAGGCCCCATACGTCACCGACTCCGCTGGTGCTCTGCTGATGGACGACGCCCGCGCCCGCTTCGAGGCGCTGCTCGCCGAGGTCGGGGACGAGGCGTGGGTCGGCTACCACGGCCACCAGAACATGAGCCTCGGCGTGGCCAACTCGGTGATCGCGTACGAGACGGGGGTCCGCTACATCGACGGCTCGCTCTGCGCGCTCGGCGCCGGTGCGGGCAACTCCCCGACCGAGGTGCTGGGCGCGGTCTTCGACCGCCTCGGCGTCGCGACCGGCCTCGACGCAGGACTGCTGCTCGACGCCGCGGAGGAGGTCGTCCGCCCCTACCTGCAGCGGTGGCCGAAGATGGACCGCAACGCCATCGTCCAGGGCTGGGCAGGGGTGTACTCCTCGTTCCTCCTGCACGCCGAGCGTGCCGCCGAGCGGTACAAGGTGCCCGCGCACGAGATCCTGCGGCGCTGCGGCGAGCTGGGCTACGTGGGCGGCCAGGAGGACATGATCATCGACGTCGCCATCGGCCTGGCCGAGGAGCGGTCGTCATGAGCACCCCGGCCGAGAAGGCACGCGCGCTCTACGAGGCCCGCGCCACCCGCACGCCCATCCCCCCGTTCACCGACGCCGAACCCCAGCTGGGCATCACCGACGGCTACGCGATCCAGCAGGAGCTGACCGCACTGCTGCTCGCCGACGGCGACCGCATCGTCGGCCACAAGGTCGGCTTGACTGCCGCGTCCATGCAGAAGGCGCTGGGCATCGACACCCCGGACTACGGTCCCGTCCTCGCCTCCACCGTCTACCGTGACGGCGACGTCGTCCCGCTCGGGTACTTCGTCTCGCCCAAGATCGAGGCCGAGATCGTGTTCGTCCTGGGCGAGCGGCTCGCGGGACCCGGGGTCACCGTCACCCGAGCTCGGGCCGCCATCGCCGGTGCGGTCGCCGGGATGGAGATCATCGACTCCCGGATCGCCGACTGGCGGATCCGGCTCGCCGACACCGTCGCCGACCTGGCCTCCAACGGGGCCATGGCCACCTCGAGCCGCATCGTCCCGCTCGGAGACCTCGACACCCGGCTGGTCGGCATGACGCTGACCCGCAACGGCGAGCTCGTCGACACCGGAGCCGGTGCCGCGGCCCTGGGTGACCCGGTCGCCGTCGTGGCCTGGTTGGCGAACACGCTCGGCGAGCACGGGGTGGCGTTGGAGCCCGGCCACCTGATCATGACCGGCGCGCTCCACGCCGCCGTGCCGATGAACCCGGGCGACGTGTTCCGGGCCGAGTTCGACCGGCTGGGACCGGTCACCGTGAGGGTCGCGTGAACGTCGCCGCAGTGAATGTCATCGAACTGGCCGCCCGCCTCGCGAAGGCTCAGGCGGACCGCACCGCCATCACCAAGCTCACCGACGAGTTCCCGGGACTCGATCTCCCCACCGGCTACCGCGTGCAACGTGAGCTGCGCGAGTCCACGGGCCCGATCGCCGGCTGGAAGCTCGGGCTGACCTCGCGGGCCAAGCAGGCACAGGTCGGCGTGACCGACCCGATCCACGGCTTCCTGCCCGCCGCGGGTGCGCTCGACGTCGGCGCGCCGCTCGACACCGCAGACCACATCCAGCCCCGGTGCGAGCCGGAGATCGTGTTCACCCTCGGCCGCGACCTCGCGGGCCCTCATGTCACCGCCGCCGACGTCCTCGCCGCGTGTTCGGGCATGGCGGTTGGCATCGAGGTCCTCGACTCCCGTTTCGTCCACTACCGGTTCACCACCGCGGACGTCGTCGCCGACAACACCTCGGCGAGTCGCTTCGTCGTCGGCACCCCGGTGTCGCCCGCGGGCATCGACCTGCGGCTCGTCGGCGTGGTGCTGGAGCACAACGGCCAGGTGGTGGCCACCGCGTCGGGCGCGGCCTCCCTCGGACACCCCGCCGCTGCCGTCGCCTGGCTCGTGCGCCGCCTCGCCTCCGAGGACGAGGGCCTCGCCGCAGGCCAGGTCGTGCTCTCCGGCGGCCTCACCGCCGCCGTCCCGGTCGGCCCCGGCGACGTCGTCACCGCCACGGTCGACCGGCTCGGCACGATCGAGCTCGGGTGCCGCTGAGCCCTCCGACGTGGGAGGTCAGCGCGCAGCCGGGCAGTGTGAAAGGAAGCGTCACGTGATCATCCCCGACCCTGCCGAGAGCAGTGCGTTGCGCCGGGTCTACGGCAGCTATCCCAGCGGGGTGACCGCCGTCTGCGCGCTGCGCGACGGTGCTCCGGTCGGCATCGTCGCCAGCTCGTTCGTGGGCGTGTCGATGGACCCGCCCCTCGTGTCGGTGTGTGTGCAGCACACGTCCACGACCTGGCCGTTGTTGGCCGATCGACCACGACTCGGTCTCTCGGTGCTCGCGTCCACCCACGACCGGGTCTGCCGTCAGATCGCCTCGAAGACCGGAGACCGGTTCGCCGGCGTGGGCTACACCGCGACCGAGGACGGTGCCGTTCTGATACACGAGGCGGCCGCGTGGCTGGACTGCACGGTGCACGACGTCCTCAGGGCCGGGGACCACGATCTAGTGCTGCTGCGCGTTCAGGCTCTGCAGAGCCACGACGGCGTCCCCCCGCTGGTCTTCCACGCCAGCGGGTTCCATGCGCTCGCCGCACTGGCCGGGACCGCGGCCTGATGTTCGCTGCAACCGAGAGCATCCGACACGAGCTGCGCTCCGTCGACCGGATCAGTGCGGCTGTGACGGCCCTACGTGCCGGCCGCCCTGTCCTGGTCGCCGACGACGCCGGCCGCGAGAACGAGTACGACGTCATCCTCGCCGCCGCCCTGGCGGAACCGCGATGGACCGCGTGGATGGTCCGACACACCTCGGGCCTGCTGTGCGTCCCGCTGACCGCGGAGCGCGCCGACGCCCTGTGCCTGCCGCCCATGGTCGACCGCAACCAGGACCACGCGGCACCGCCTACACGGTGTCTGTCGACGCTGCAGCCGGGATCACCACCGGGATCAGCGCGGCCGACCGCGCCCACACGGCCCGTCTGCTCGCCGATCCCGCGACCAGACCGGCCGACCTCGTCCGGCCCGGACACATCCTCCCCCTGCGTGCCCGGCCTGGCGGCGTCGTCGAACGACCGGGCCACACCGAGGCCGGCGTCGACCTGTGCCGACTGGCAGGACTGCCGCCGGCGGCCGTGATCGCGGAACTCGTCGGCGACGGGAGCGAGATGGCGGACCGCCACGACGCCATGCGTCTCGCCGCCCGCGACGGCGTGCCCGTGCTCGACATCGCGGACATCGCCGAGTACCGGTGGCGCTTCGGAGACGGAGGGCGCGGTCGGGTCAGCAGGGCGGCAACCACGCGGCTGCCGACCGACCACGGTCTCCTCGACGCCGTCGGATACCGCGACGAGCTGACCGGCGCCGAGCACATGGCACTGGTCGGGAAGGGCACACCGGGCCGGTCCCTCGTCGCGGTCCATGCGGAGTGCCGGGTCGGGGACGTCTTCCGGTCCTCGGGGTGCGACTGCGCCCGGCGCCTCGCCGACTCGACGGCCCGGATCGCTCGGGAGGGCGGCGTCCTCGTCTACCTACGGCGACCGGATCTCCGCTCCGTCGGCGCGCTCGCCGCGCACACGTGGGGCCCCGCCGACGACGGCGCGGCCGGCGCCATCCTCGCCGACCTCGGACACAGCTCGATCCGGCTGCTGCCCGGCCCGACGACCGCTGAGCGGTTGTGTCGCCCCGACCTGACCGTGTCTCGCCTCGCCTCCTCCCTGGCCGTGATCACGGCCGAGCGGTGCCTGCTGCCGGGCCCGCGCGGCTTCGGTGACGGGGGTGAACAGGTTGACCAGGTTGCCGTCGGGGTCGCGGAAGAGCAGGGCCCGGTTCCCCCACGGCATGGTGGTGGGTGGGGTGACGATGTCGTCGAGGTGGTCGGCGAGGCGGGCGTAGGTGGCATCGACGTCGTCGACCAGGAACTCGATGATCGCGCTGCGGTTCGCCGCGGGTTCTGCGGAGCCGGGCCCGAAGAGCGACACGGTGGTGGTGTCGGCGAGTGCCAGGGTGCCCGCGGGTGTGCGCAGCTCGGCGAACTGCGGGGTGGCCCAGTCGGCCGGTAGTCCTGTGACGTCCTCGTAGAAGGCGACGAGGCGGGGAAGCTGGGCGGTGATGATGCGGATGGACGCGAAGTTCATGACGGCCACGTTAGCGCCGATAGTGGACAGGACAGGTCCAGTATCTTCGCAGGATGAGCGGTCCGACCTCCCGCGTACTCATGCTGCTGGAGCTGCTGCAGAGCGGCGGCCTGCGTAGCCGTGCCGAGCTGGTCGAACGGCTCGGTGTCGACGAGCGCACCGTGCGGCGCTACATCGGGCACCTGATGGACCTGGAGATCCCGGTCGAATCCGTCCGCGGGCGGTACGGCGGATACCGGTTGGGCCGGGGGTACCGATTGCCTCCGCTCATGCTCACCGACGACGAGGCCCTCGCCGTCCTCCTCGGATTGGTCGCCGGGGAGCGCACGGGGTTGACGACGGCCGCGGCCGCAGCGGGGGACACAGCGCGAGCCAAGATCCGTCGGGTGCTGCCCGCAGCTCTGGGGGCCCGACTGGACGCCCTGCTCGATGCGGTGTCGTTCAGCACCGACCCGTTGCGCGGTTCGGCCCCCGAGGGTGAGGTGCTCCTCGCGGTGGCCGACGCGGTGCAGCGCGGGCGACCGCTAGCGTTCCGCTACAGGGGAGCCGACGGGCGACGTAGTGCCCGTACCGTGCACCCGCACGGACTCGTGGCGCATTCCGCTCGGTGGTACCTCACAGCCCATGATCCCGGCATCGGGGAGGACCGGACCTTCCGCGTCGACCGGATGGTCGATGTCCGAGCCCTGCCGGGAGTATTCGTTTCGTCCGCAGTTGCCGAGGACCATCTCGATCCGGTCGCGCGGGTCCTGGACGGGATCGCCGCCGCCCCGCGTGGGCACGAGGTGGTGGTCCGGGTCCGCGGGGTGGCGGAGGAGGTTCGGGCCCGGCTGCCTGCGGGTCTGGCCGTCGTCGAGCCGGTGGGGCAGGAGTCTCGGGTGACCTTGCATGCGGAACGCCTCGACTGGGTCCCGGGGGTCCTGATCGCGCTCGACCATGATTTCGTGGTGGAGCGTCCGGTCGACCTGCGGGAGCGGCTCGCCGAGCTGGCGGCGCGCCTCGCGCGAGCCGCTGGAGGCCCGGAGTCCTGACCTCCGGGCCCGGCACACCCGGCTGAGTCCCCCGTGATGGCGCGCCGCCCGCGGCTGCGGTGCTTCGTCGTCGACGGGAGAGCGGATCGCCATCCACCAGCCACGGCGCGGTTCGGCAGCACGAGGGCTCAGCTGTGTGCCGCCTGGAGCCGGGCGGCCGCGACCGCCGCGGTCTCGGGGGTGGAGCGGTCCCGGAGGCGGACCAGGATCATCCGCCCGGACTCCCGCGGCCGGGTGCCGAACCGTCCCCGCCGTGCGCTGCGGAGCACCGGCCGCGGACGTGGCACCGCGCGCCGTCCGGCTCAGTCGGGGGTCGTCCCCGCCGGCAGTCGTCGCGGGCTTCGGCGATCAGGCGGGCCACCCGATCACGCAACCCCGGCGGATACGGTGGCCGGGAACGGCGTGTCATGACTCCATCTCCTCAGACGATCAAGTCTCCGGACACGGGCGGTTCTATCTGCGCCCTTCCGGACCTCGTGACCGTCAAGGGCAGCCCCGACCGGCTCGTCACCGTCGCCGGCGGCGCGGCCCGCGGAAAGGCGATCATCGTGCTCAACCCCGCCGACCCGCCGATGATCATGCGGGACACCGTGCTGTGCCTGGCCGGCTCCGTGGACGAGCCGGCCGCCGACCCCGAGGCGATCAAGGCCAGCGTGGCCGCGATGGCCGAGCAGGTCTCCCGGTACGTCCCCGGCTATCGACTCAAGCAGCAGGTCCAGGTCACCCCGGTCGCCGACGACGAGCCCCTCGACACCCTCATCGGCGCCGGAGCCCCGCGCCCGCGCTGGAAGGTGTCGGTGTTCCTCGAGGTCGAGGGCGCGGCGCATTACCTGCCCGCCTACGCCGGGAACCTCGACATCATGACCTCGGCCGCCCTGCGCACTGCCGAGCTCCTCGCTGCACGCGCCAGCAGCACCCAGCCTGCTGCTCAGGCTGTGGAGGCCCTCCGATGACGACCACCACTCAGCCGACGACCCGCCCGCCCTGTACATCCAGGACGTCACCCTGCGGGATGGTATGCACGCCATCCGACATCGCCTCGATCCCGCCGACCTGCGCCGGATCGCCGGCGCGCTCGACGCCGCGGGTGTGGACGCGATCGAGGTCGCCCACGGTGACGGCCTGGCCGGGGCGAGCCTGACCTACGGCCCGGGCAGCAACACCGACTGGGAGTGGATCTGCGCCGCGGCCGAGGTCGTCACCAACGCCGTGCTCACCACCCTGCTGCTGCCTGGCATCGGCACCCTGCACGAGCTGCAGAAGGCCCACGACCTCGGCGTGCGCTCTGTCCGGGTGGCCACGCACTCGACCGAGGCCGACATCGCCATCCAGCACATCGGCAAGGCCCGCGAGCTGGGCATGGACGTGTCCGGCTTCCTCATGATGTCGCACATGGCCCCGGCCGCCGACCTGGCCGAGCAGGCCAAGATCATGGAAGACGCCGGGGCGCAGTGTGTCTATGTCACCGATTCCGGGGGCCGCCTGACTATGGGCGATGTCCGCGATCGGGTCCGCGCCTATCGCGACGTCCTCGATCCGACCACCCAGATCGGCATTCACGCGCACGAGAATCTCTCGTTGTCGGTGGCGAACTCGATGATCGCGGTCGAGGAGGGCGTGACCCGGGTCGACGCATCCTTGGCAGGGCAGGGCGCCGGGGCCGGGAACTGCCCGATCGAGGCGTTCATCGCGGTGGCGAACCTGCACGGCTGGAAGCACGGCTGTGACCTGTTCGCCCTGCAGGACGCTGCCGAGGACCTCGTCCGCCCGTTGCAGGACCGCCCGGTCCGGGTGGACCGCGAGACGCTGACGCTGGGCTACGCCGGGGTGTACTCGAGCTTCCTACACCACGCCGAACGGGCCGCGGTCGAGTACGGCCTCGACACCCGCGACATCCTCGTCGAGGTCGGCCGCCGCGGGCTGGTCGGCGGGCAGGAGGACATGATCGTCGACATCGCCCTCGACCTCGCGGCCACCAGGAAGTAGGAGCGTAAGAATCGCCTCGACGCTGAGAGGAGGTCGGAAGGTTATGACTGACTCCGCGCCGACTGAAATGCGCTCGCGCCGTGACACCACTCATGACACGAAATTCCGTTCGGGGGTGCGGTCAAAGGGGTTGGAGGGGGATCTTGCGTCAGTGTTGTCGCTGGTAGGAGACCTGAGAGGGAGGTAGTGCGCGCTTTACACCCGAGTCGTCGGAAGCTGAGTACAGCCCATGCGTAGACGTCCGGACGTTCAAGGGACTTGACGTGTGGCACCAGGACGACACGGCTATTCGCATGCGGAAGCGGACGCGCTCAGCTGACGAGCGTCTGCGAGCGGGGTACGAGCGCCTCGTCGGGCGGCCTTTTGGCGCTCAATACGGTGTCTTCTCGACCTCATTCAACGCCGCCGTCGTGCCGGGTTGCCGCGGCGCCGCCCTCGCGGCGAGGAGGCCAGGGCGCTCCCGCTGCTGCTGCCCGAGCGTGCAGCTCCATCGTCTGGACAAATAGTCGCTCGGTCAGCCGTAGCAGGCCTGCCGCACCGTGCGCTCGCTCGAATTCTTCAAGGATCGGGCGCGCTGCCAACTTTTTCGCGTCACGGTCGCCGTCTGTGGTGATCTGCGCACGAACGGCCTCGCACATCGCTGCACGGATCTGCTGATCGGTGGGGCGCTCTTCGTCCGCCATGAGGGCCGATCATGCCGCAGGCGCGCGCTGGCATAACGGACGGCTGTCGTTGTCACGGACTGTGACGAAGCTGACGGCTTTGGTCGGAGGCCGGGCCACGCGGGAACACGGCACCGAGGCTGGCTATCCGAGGTCCTCCAACACATCGGCCGCACCCGTATCAACGATCGCTCGGCCGTAGTACCGGTCGCTGGTCATTGATGGCTTGGCATGGCCGAGCTGGTCCGCCGCGGCGCGACTCGAAAGACCGGCTTCGTCCATCATCGAAGCCACCGTCTTGCGGAAGACATGGCTCGTGACCCATTCGTAGCCGCTCGCGATCAACGCCTCTTTGAGGTCGGCCTGGGTATTGGACGGGTCGCGCAGCCCGCCTTTGGCGGCGGGGAACACCAGCGGCTCGGAGGTCGTGTCCTGGGGTCTGCGCCGCCGCAGCATCTCGACTGCCCACGTGGGCAACCGGAGACGGCGGCCCTTCACCTTCGATGACTGATCACGCCGGATCTTTAGGCCTTTGCCGCGCTCGCGAACGACCATCCCAGCCGTCCGAACGGTCCCAGCCTCGAGGTCGACGTCGTCCCAGCCCAGTGCGCAGACCTCGCCGATCCTCAGTCCGGTGGCAAACATCGCCGAGACGAGGTCCGGGATGTCGCGGCGTACCGCGACGTCGTCGTAGGTGAGCAGGGCACGAAGTTGACGTGCCTGCGGAGCGATAAGGGCGACGGGGTCCTTCTTCGGTGTGCCGGAGAGGCGTGGGGCGTCTCGGACGGGGTTCCGGTCGAGCGCGTCGTGCCTCAACGCCAGGCCGCACATCCCTGACAGCACCGTCCGCACGAGCTTCGTCACCGCGACCCCGTGCCGCTCGCGCACGGCCTTGAGGTGACGGTCGACAACGCCTGTGCTGAGCTCACGGACGCGGAGGCTGCCGAGGGAGGGCTTCACCTGGCGATCGAGGCGGTCGCGGTACGCCCGGAGCGTGCCCGGCGACTTGGCGCCGTCGTTGATCTCCGACCACCAGGCCTCGGCGAGGGCGTCGACCCGAGACTCCGGAGTGATCTCCGCGCCTCCGTCGATGCGGACGCGGTCGCGCAAGGCCTCGGTGAGTGCGCGTTTCGCGGCGTTCTCCGTCGGCCCGTTCCTCTGTACCTGCCTTGTCACGCCGTCCCAGTCTCTGAACAGCGTTCGCGCCCACCACACTCCCCCTCGATCGTAAGTGCGTATCGAGGAGTACGTACCCAACGGCATGGCAGGGCGGCCCACGAGTCACATCTTAGTCACAGGAAACCCTGGCAACTCAAGGGTAATGCTGGAGGACCTGGTCGACGATACATGCAGCTCAGAGCCAGTATTGAGCAGTCCTGGCAAGCGTCGAGAACTGGCAGAAGTAAATCGCAGGGTTACTGGTTCGAGTCCAGTCGGAGGAGCTTCTCCCCAGATCACAGGTCTGATCCGGCCTGCAGGCACGGCCCCGCCCGTTCTCCTCCACGTTTCCTTCGCCGGTCGTGAGCCGCTGCGCAGTGCGCAGAGCAGCGCATTCCCGCTCCCCGCCGCCCCGACGCCGGACCGGGGCATCAACGGGGGTTGGACCGTTGCGGGGTCGGTGGGAGCCGGCCGGTGTAGGTGACCTCCTCGGCGACGTCGCGGAGCTTCTTGTTCAGCCACTGCGACGTGGTGCGGAGCACGTCGAACGCCTGCTCGCGCGTGAGCCCGCGGGAGGCCATGAGGATGCCGACGGCGACGCCGATGTCGCGGTTGCTGTCCAGCGCCTCGCCGAGATTCCTGCTCTTCTCCCGTTCGTGGCTGTGGGACAGGGCGAGCCTGGCGTGGCCGGCGAGGATCGCGCCGACGGCGACCGCGTGGTCGTCGAACGCCTCACGACGGCGCGAGTACAGGTTGAGCGCCCCGTACACGTGCTCGTCGAGCAGGAGACGGAAGGACAGCATGCTGCGCACGCCGGTGCGCTCCGCGGCCCGGCGGGCGAAGTCCGGCCAGCGGGTCTCGCTCGCGAGGTCGCCGGTGCGGTACAGCTGCTCGCGCTCCACCGCGTCCAGGCAGGGGCCCTGGCCGGTCTCGTACTGGAACGCGTCGACCTGGGCCGGCACGTCGTCGGTCGCCGCCACCGTGGTGATCGCCCCGTTGCGCCGGACCAACGAGATCGCGGCGTGCTCGCAGCCCGGGACGACCGCCGCGGCCGCGAGGGTGATCTGCTCCCGGGTCGCGGTCGGGTCGTCCCCGGCGTGGAGGTGGCGCGCGATGCCCACGAAGAGCCGTGCGAGGTCCTCACTCCTGTCACCCACCAACGAACGGTAACGAATCTGCGCCGCCGGGTGCAGCGCCGACGAGGTACCGCCGAATCTCCCGCCCCGCCGCCACCTCCCCCACGTGCGCCCCGGTGACGGCCCGGAGGACTACCGTGGACGGGCCTGGTCTCCGGGGTCTCGGAGCGGAGGAGCTGAGCTCGTGGACGGAGCAGACGAACTGCGGGATCCGTGCGCCGTGGCGGATCGGCGGGACGACGTGGCCGGCGCCCGCGACGACGCCGCCGACCAGCGTGACGAGGCCTCGGTCGCGCGGGACGTCGAGGCCGAGGGCCGGGACCGGGCCGCTCGGGAGCGGGACGCCGAGACGAGCGTCCGGCTGCACGGCCTGGTCGAGCGCCTCCGGCTGCTCCGCCGGGAGATCCTCGGTCGGCTGGACCGGCTCGACCGGCTCGACCGGCTCGATCGACTCGATCGACCCGACGACGTGACGAGGAGCGTGGAGGACCGGGCCGCGCTGGGGGCGCTGTTGGACGAGGTGATCGCCCTGGTCCACCGCGAGGCGGCGGCCCAGGGTGCGGCGGCCGATGATCGATGCAGGTCCGCGCGCGATCGGCGTGCGGCGGCGGAGGACCGGCGGGACTCGGCGACGGACCGGGATCGGTCCGCGGCGGACCGCGAGGAGTCGGCCATCGACCGTGAAAGGGTCAGCCTGCGGAACGATCTCGGAGTGATCCGGCGGGAGCTGCAGTCCAGCCAGGCCTCCGCCGGGGAGGTGTCCGACGTCGTCGGACGGGTCGTGGCCGAGACCCGTGGGCGCATCGCCGACAGCAGGCGCCTTCTCGCGGGCCGACGGGATCAGACGGGGCTCCCGGAGCAACGCGACGATCAGCGCCGCTGAGTTCGTGCGGACGGCACCGCCGGCCCGGCGAGCCCTCGGCTCGTGCTCTCGTCGGCACCGCCGCTGCTGCGGCGCCGCCGGGGCGGGCCCCCGTGCCAGTCGAGACACAGCACCGTGGCGTCGTCGCGAAGGTCGCTGTTCGTGGCCTCCAGGACCGCCGCCCCGAGGAACTGCACGACCTCCCGCGGATGAGCGCTCCGGGTCTTGAGCAGCACGTCGGCCAGCTCCAGGCGAGCGGCGTCCCGTTCGAGCATGCCGTCGGTGAGGAACACGATCCGGTCCCCGGGCTGCAGCTCGAGCTCCTGGACCCGGTACGGCCAGGTCGGGTCGATCCCGAACGGGATGTCCACGGCGAGCTCGACCTCACCGACGCTCCCGTCCCGCAGCCGCAGCGGCGGCGGATGTCCCGCATTGACGATCCCCGCCCGTCCGGCCTCCAGGTCGATGTGCACGATCTGGCCCGTGACCAGCTCGCCGGTCCCGCTGTGCCGGACCAGGTCGTCGTTGACGTCGTCGGCCTGGCCGGAGAGCGACCGGCCAGCGCGGCGGCTGTTGCGCAGGCTGCCCACCGCCAGGGTGGCCAGCATGGCGGCGTCCAGGCCGTGCCCGACGGCGTCGGTGATCGACAGCTGGACGGTGCGGCGGTCGAGGATGTAGTCGAAGGTGTCGCCTGCCATCCGGGCCGAGGGTTCCAGCCAGCCGGCGAGGGTGAACTGGCTGGCCTCGCAGGTGTAGGCGTCGGGCAGCAGCCGGTGCTGGATCTCCGCGGGGACCGACAGGGGGTGGTCCGCTGACCCCAGGCGTACAGGTCGGTGAAGCGGCGGCCGGCGATCACGATGTAGGCCAGCACGCGACCGGCGGAGGCGAGCTCGGTGAGGACGTCCCGGCCGGGGCGGTCCGGCAGGGTCATCTCGAGGACCCCGATCGCGTCACCGCGGTTCGTGACCGGGACGATGACGCGGACCTCGCCCGAGTCCTGCCCGGCGTCCTCCCCCTCCTCCTCGACGACGGGTTCCTGCGACTGCAGCACGCGGTCGTAGACCGTGCCCTCCAGGGGGATCTCCTCGGAGTCGTCGGCGTCGTGACCGCTCCGGCCCCCGTCACGGCTGCGGGTAAGCCGGACGACCGCGCGCCCGCTCATGTCGGCGATGAGGAACGCGACCCGGCGCGCTCCGAACAGCTCGGCGAGCTGGTCGGCGACCGCGTCGACCGCGTCGACGGGGGCTGCCCCCTCCACCGCCTCGAGGAGCTCCTGTATCGCCAACCGGGATCGCGGTCGCCTCGCCATCAACTCTCCCTCCCCGGTCGCGCGGACCCCGACCACCCGGTCCGCCGCCTGGCCCGCGTCGGGTCACCACCGTCACTCACGGTCGCCCTCGTCCGCGACACGTGCGAGGTGACCCAAGGGATATCCCCGCCGCTGCGAGAACCAACCCGGAGCTCCGTCCGGATGTCGGAGTGCGTGCGCCAGCGGTTGCGGAGCGGTGATCGACGGCGTTCGCTGTCTCACGTGGCAGCCGACACCGACCGCAGCGAAGGCCCCGGAGGGACGAGCGACGAGCCGGACGCTCTCACCACGTCCCTGCGTCGTCGCCGCGGCGAGATCGATGAGCGCATCGATCAGCTGAAGGAGCGCCGCGCCGAGATCGCGCAGCGGGCGGAGCAAGGTCACGGGTCCACCCGGGAGGCGGCGGCCGAGGCCCACGCGCACGCGGAGCAGGCACACCAGCACGCCGCGGAGGCACACCGGCGCGCCGCCGACCGCCACGAGGAGTCCGCGGGCGTCCACGAGCACGTGGCCGACGTGCTCGAGGAGCACGAGCGCACCGACCGCAGCCGGGCCCATCTTCGGGCCGCGCAGGAGGACCACGAGGCCGCGGACGACATGCGCGAGGCGGCCGCCGAGAAGTAGGGGACCCGCCGCCCGCCAGGTGCTCGGAGGACGCCACTCCTAGTCGTTGCCGTCGTCGCCGTCGTCGTCCTGCTGGTCCTGTGCCGGTGCGGGTCGCTCCTGCGCAGGTGCGGGTTGCACCTGGCCACCCGGCCGCGGAGCGACCTGGCCGGTCGGTGGCGGGCTGCCCGGACGCTCGTTCCCGGCGCCGGGCCCCGTGAACACCAGCACGAGGCCGGCGACGGCGGCGGCGATCGCGAGCGCCGCCCCGACACGGTCCTTCGTCGACACTGCGGAGGCTCCTTCGTGGGGTGTCCGCTGGCGCGGGGCCCGGCGCGCCGGCGGTTCAGTCGCTGTCGAGCGGGACCTCGCCGAAGACGACCAGACTGACGACGAAGTAGGCGACGTACAGGGCGAGCAGCACGATGCCGTGCCAGCGGCGCAGCCGCCCCGTCGCCAGGAAGAGCGCCGAGAGCGCCGTCATGACCAGCAGGACCGGCAGGTGCCAGGACAGCACCTCGCGATCGACCGTGATCATCCCGCCCACGAGCAGGACGATCCCGAGCTTGCCGGTCACCGAGAAGACGACGCTGCCGATGACGTTCGCGACGCCGATCTCCGGCGCGCCCCGGCGGGCGGGCTCCACGGTGAGGAAGATGTCCTCGAGGGACAGCGCCAGCGTGGCGATCGTGACGCCGAAGACGGTGCCGCCGATCTCGAAGGTGTCGAGGACGCCGTCGGTGCCCCGGGCCGCGACGAAGGCGCCGATCACGAGCCCGATCAACGCCAGCACGGCGAGCGCGAGGCTGCTCCAGGGGGAGTGCCGGCGGGCCTTGAGGAAGCCCTGGTCGACGCGGAGGTCGGCCGGGAGGTCGAAGCCGGCGGACCCGTGCGGTTCGCGGTTGCCGTCGGGCGGTGGCGCGCCCGCGCCGCCGGAGGTCGTCGTGGTCGTCCCGCCCCCTCCCGCGCCGACCTTCTCCAGCTGTTCGTAGAGCTCCGCGTTGCGGAAGACCGGACGCCGCGAGGCGTACTCCCGGTAGCCGATCCAACCCACGAACGCCACGAACAGGACCAGCAGCACGACGCCGGTCAGCAGCGTCAGCACCCCGGTCAGGGCGAGGGCGAACATCACCACGGGCGCCGCCACGAACAGCACGAGGTAGTCCTTGGGGACGTCGACCCGGCACGGGGCGATGATCGCCGCCAGCGCGAGCACGATCCCCGTCATCGCGACCGTCGTCCCGATCACGGTACCCAGGGCGACCTGCTGGAGGCCCTCGACGTTCAGCACGACCCCGAACGCGAGGTCGTCGAACTCGATCCCGGTGAAGACGACGGCGACGAGGAACAGCGAGATCGCCCATCTGCTGGAGATCCCCACCAGGTAGCCGATCAACTTCTCGGCGCTGTACACCAGGACCGCGACGCCCAGCACGAATTCGATGATCGGGATCACGTGCAGCTCCTCGCCAGGCCGACGGCAGGGACCTCCGATGGTGATCGGCATCACTCCGTCGTGCAACGGCTTGACAGGACATCGATGTGGGTATAAATGGCGTCGATGACGTGTGCTGCAACGAGATCCGCCCCGGCGCAGCGCGCGGGGGAGCCCGCACGTTTGTCGCTCGGCCGGTCGGGAAGGCCCTGAGGCATGGACCGGGCTCGTGGACCCGGGGGATCGGGGGCCCAGATGGCCGTGTTCGTCCGGGCGCTGCCCGGGCTCGTCGTGCGGCAGGCCGCCGAGCCAGGGGCGGCCACCGTGGTGACGGTCGAGGGCGAGATCGACCTCCGCAACTGCGACGACCTCGCCCTGGTCCTGGCGCAGGTCGCCGACGATCCCGCCGCGGGCCCGGTCGTCGTCGACCTGACCGCCGTGTGCTTCCTCGCCGCGTGCGGCCTGCGCTGCCTGGCCCAGGTCCGCGAGAAGATCGAGCAGAACGGCGGCCGGATCTCCCTCGTCGTGGGGCCGGGTCCCGGCGGGGTGCGGCGGCTGCTGGACCTGGTCGGGGGGTTCGACCTGGTCGGGTGCGCCGAGGTCGGCGGGCGGTAGCCGACGGGGCGGCGCGGGCGGGAGCCGTCGGGATGGCCGGGTTTCGTGCGCCGCCGGAGGGGCACAGGGGCGTATGGCGGACTCGCACGAGAGGGACCCGTCCGACGTGGCCGACGACCGGGCCGGCACGGACGACGCCGAGCGGCGCAGACGTCGGACGGACCGGTTGCGGGCGGAGGGCGCCCGCGTCGCGGGGGAGGTGGCCGACCTCGCCGAGCAGCGCATCGAGACCGAGGAGGCCGTGGCGGTCGTGTTCGAGCGGATCGCGCGGCTGCGCCCGGACGACGCGGAGCGACTCCGGGGTGTGGCGGCGCACGCGCGCGACACCGCGCGGCAGGAGCGGGAGCACGTCGAACGCTGGCGGCGCTACTCGCGGAAGCCGGACGAGCCGCAGGGCGAGAACCGGCCGGCGGACCCGTCGTAGATCTTCGTGGGTCACCGCCGGCCGCGGTGAGGGGAGGACGGATGGCGGCGCCGACGCCGACGACCATCGCGACGCAGAGCCTGGCGCAGTTGGGCGGGCGGCTGAGCATCCTGGCGCGCCAGCGCGCGGACCACGAGGAGCTCGACGCGCTCACGGCGCGGGCCCGCGAGACGCTGCACGACGGCGGCCCCGAGCACGCCCGCGCGGTGCGGGCCATGGCCCGGCTCGTGTTCACCCACGCCTTCGCCGAGGAGGCCGTGCTGTTCCCCGCGGCGCGCCGCGTGCTCCCCGAGGGCGATCCGCTGACCGTGCGGATCGAGAGCGACCACCAGGAGGTCGACGAGCTGATGACGCGGCTGGACCGCTCCTCGGCCGACGACCCGGGGCACGCCGAGCTGCTGGAGCGCACGATCGCCGTGCTCGACCACGACGTGCGCAGCGAGGAGGACGAGCTCCTGCCACGCCTGCAGGGCGAGCTGACACCGCGGGAGCTGCGCGGGCTCGGGCTCGCCTGGGAGGTGGTGCGGCGGATCTCCCCGACCCGGCCGCACCCGACGGTCTCCCGGCGCCCGCCGGGGCAGGCCCTCTCCGCGCTCCCGCTCACCGTCCTCGACCGGACGCGCGACCAGCTGCAGCGGCTCGACGAGCTGACCGCACGCCGGTTCACCGGGCGGCTGGACGCCGCCGACCGGGCGCTCGCCGGCCTCGCCGGCGCGGTCGAGCGCCTGCCGATCGTGCAGCGGGGCGAACGACCGGAGACCGACCGCTGACCCGGCCGCCGGTCAGCCGCGGTCCAGGCCCGCTCCGAGGTGGGCGAACGAGGTGGGTCCCGACCCGCGGCGTCGTGCCGGTCCATGACGACGAGGACCGCCTCGCGCAGCGCCTTCAGCACCAACTCGCCCGGCGGGCGGGCCCGGAACTCCGCCACGAGGGCCTCGGCCCCGGCGGCCGCCGCCGCGACGACCGCCTCCTCCTTGCTCGAGAAGTGGTTGAAGAAGGTGCGCAGGGCGATGTCGGCCTCGGACGCGATCTGCTCGACCGTGAGGCGCTCGACCCCGAGCAGCTCGCAGATCACCAGCGACGGCAGCGGCAGCGCGTAGGCGGGGACGAGGTCGGCCTCGAAACCCGCGGCCCGCATCGCCTCGATGTGCTCGACGGCAATCTCCGTGATCCGCTCCTCGAGAGCCTTCATCCGGCGCACGGTGAACTGTCCGGTCAGGAGTCGCCGGATGCGCGTGTGCTCCGGGGGGTCCATGAGGATGAACATGCCGTCCTGGCGCGCCTCGATCGGCGCCGGGCACAGCGGCGAGCCGCGCTCCGCCGCCGCGGCCCGCTCGGCCACCTCCTCCGCCCTGGCCGCGCCGGCGCTCCAGGCCCGGAGCGGGGTCGAAGGGGCACTCGCCGCGGCGCTCCAGCCAGCGATGCACATCGTGCAAGATCGCGCTCCCGGTCACACGGTGGCCGGGGTACTTCCCCTACCCCGGCCACCGCGCCGACCACGGTACCAGAGCATCGAACATCGGTTCGACTTCCTGAGGGCCCGACCGGTGGCCGGCGCCGGCCCCGGCGGAGGGACGCGGCAGGATCCGGGGATGGCCGTCTTCGCCGTCACGTACCGCTACACCGACGACACCGCCACCCGCGACGCCGTCCGCTCCGAGCACCGCGACTACCTGCGCGGCCTCGCGGACCAGGGGTCGCTGCTGCTCTCCGGGCCGTTCGGGCCGGAGGAGGAGGCGGGGGCACTGCTCCTGTTCCGCGGGCCGGACAAGGCGCACGTGCAGGAGCTGATCGACAAGGACCCGTTCACGGCCTCCGGCGTCATCGCCTCGTCCGCGGTCGTGCTGTGGGACCCGGTGATCGGACCCCTGCTCACCCACCTGTGAGGGCCGGCGCCGTGCGGCAGGGGTTGCCGCACAGCGCCGGCGGAGCACTCGGGCGACCGTTTTCGTCGGACCCCCGACCTAACCTGGCCGCGTGGACGCCCGCCGCCTCGAGAGGACACGGCCGCCGCACGCGCCGGAGGCCGAGCGTGCCGCGCTCGTGCGGGCCTTCGCCGAGCTCCGCGGCCGGCCGGTCGACGAGACCGAGGTGCAGGCGGTGCTCGAGAAGGCCGACGGGCTCACCCGTGCGGAGCTGAACGCCCTGTGGCGCAGGCATGAGCGGGCCCCGCACACCGTGGACTACCGGTCGCAGCTGGCCCTCGTGCTCCGGTTCGTCGAGCTGGGGAGGGCGGAGCGGCCGGGGTGACCCGCAGTCAGCCGGCCGGGGTGTAGGTCAGGTGCACCACGCCGTTGGCCAGGCCACGGCTCCCGGCGAGGGCCATGGCCCGCCGCGGTCCGCCCTCGGGGAACAGCCGGGGGCCCTCGCCGACCGCGACCGGGTAGACGAACAGGTGCAGCTCGTCGAGCAGGCCGTCGTCGAGCAGGGCGCGCACCAGGGTGCCGCTGCCGCTGACGTAGAGGTCGCCGTCCGTGCGGGCCTTGAGGTCGCGGATCGTCGCGGGGTCGTACTTGCCGATGATCGTCGAGTTGTTCCAGTCGGCGGTCTGCAGCGTGCCGGACACGACGTACTTGGGGGAGTCGTTGAAGAACGGCGCCCCCGGGTCGTCCTCCGCCGTGCGGCTGGACCACGCCGGCCCGAACTCCTCGAACGTGGTGCGCCCCAGCAGGATGCCCGTGCACGAGGCCATGAAGCCGCCGATCTCGGCGCCCAGCTCGTCGGTGAACTCGTAGTCCATGGTCCACATCGGTGCGCCGATCACGCCGTCGAGGGTGGTGAACTCGTGGACCTTGATGCGTCCCATGCCCGCCTCCTGGTCGGGCGGGGCTCCCGCCCCGCCTGTCGGTGTCGTCGGACGGTGGACCGCCGACCCCCGACGATCTCATCGGTCGGCGGCGCACGACCTCGCGGCGGGGTGCTGCACCGCGGGCCCTGGCCGGCCCGGTCCGGTACGGGCCCGCGGGTTTGACCCGCCGTCCCGGGGGCACAGGACAGCCGGGCGCTGGACAGCCGTGGTGGGCGCCCTGGGTGCCGGGAGGTGGTGCTCCCGGCGCACGAGGAACCCTGCGGGTGGACCACCCGCAGGGTTCCTCCGTGCCGGGACCCGGCTCCGCCTGCGGCAGAGGGTGTCCGAGGGCCGCGATGCCGAGGTTCGCGCTCTCCGGCGCGGGTATGCGCCCCCCGTCCGCACGATCCGACGACCGGAGGTGAACGCCATGGCGACCGGGGAGACCGGTTTCAGCGACGTGATGTACGACCTCGTGTCCGTGCAGTACCACGCCCTCAAGGCGGGGCACGACTACGGCCAGTACGTCCGCGACGCCCGCAACGCCGGCTACGACGACGTCGCGTCCTTCTTCGAGCAGGTGATGGAGGAGGACTCCCGCCGCGCCGCCCGCTGCCACGAGCTCCTGCGCGACCTCTCCGGCAAGGAGGACACGGGGAAGTCGGCCTGAGGTGGTGAGCACTCCCGAGGCGAGCGCCGTCGAGCCGCCGNGGGCGGGGTGCTCGCCCCCCTCGCCGCCCTCGGGACCCGGTTGAGCCTGGTCAGCGGCGCGCTCCTGCACCGCGCCGAGCCGGATCCGCCGCTGCGCCGGGCCTGGTGCGGCAGCGGTTCCCTCGTACTGGTCGGCGGCTTCGGCACCACGGACGCCAGGCTGCGGCCGATGCAGCGCTGGCTCGAGCGGCTCGGCTACGAGGTCGTGCTCCACACCGTCGGCGTGGGGATGGGGTGCGGCGGGCGCAGCGTGGAGGCCTTGCGCCGCACCGTCGCCCGGGCCGACCGGGGCGACGGGGTGCACGTCGTGGCGCACAGCCGCGGCGGCCAGTTCGCCCGCGCCGCGATCGCCGCGGGCGCCCCGGTCCGCGGCCTGGTCACGCTCGGTTCCGGCTTCGACCTCTACCGGCTCGGGCTGCCCGTCGTCGCCGTCGTCGCGCTGATCGGCGCCGCCGGCTCGATCGGGCTGCCCGGCGCCGCCACCCTCGGCTGCCTGCGCGGCCCGTGCTGCGCGGAGTTCCGCGCGGCCCTGCGCGACGCCGTCGGCGTGCCGTTCACCTCCGTCTTCAGCCGCCGCGACCGGGTCGTGCCCTGGCGCTCCTCCCGCGACCCGCACGCCACGAACGTCGAGATCGGCGGCAGCCACCTCGGCCTGCTGTCCGACACCGACGCCAAGCGGGCGGTGGCGGTGGCCCTCGCCGCGCACGCGCGGCGGGCCGCCGGGACCGCGCACCCCGGGCGGGCGGACGCCGGCTGACCGAGCCGCGCCGGCGAACGGTGAGCGGTTCAGCGTCAGGGTCCGGGGTACTCCCCGCCGGTGACGATCTTCCGGGGACTCCTGAACGGGGTGACGGCGGGCGCTGCCGGCACCACGGCGCTCGACGCGGTCAGCGGCGTGGACGCGGTGCTGCGGCCACGGACGCCGAGCCGGGCGCCGGAGCGGCTGGTGGCGGCGGTCGCGGACCGGGCCGGGGTGGGCGTGCCCGGGAGTCGGACGGAGCGCCGCACCCGGCTGGCCGCGTCGGGCCCCTTGGCGGGCACCGCGACCGGGGTCGTCGTCGGGGCCGTCGCCGGGGGGCTGCGGGCGGCCGGCCTGCGGCTGCCCGGCGTGGTCGGCGGCCCGCTGCTCGGCGCCGCGGCGATGCTCGCGACGGACGGCCCGCTCGCCCTCACCCGCGTCTCCGACCCCCGGACCTGGTCGGCCGCGGACTGGGCCGCAGACGTGCTTCCGCACCTCGCCTACGGCGTCGCGACCCACGCCACCCTCGTCCGGCTGGAGCGCGGCTCGCCGGACGCGGTGCCCGCCGGGCCGCCCGCGCGGCCGTCGACGCTGTTGCGCGCCGCGGCCCTCGGAGCGGCCTCCGGCGCGCGCAGCACCGCCGGCACGACCGCGATGGCCCTGACCTCGCGACCCGGCGACGCCGGCCTCGCGTCGCGGATCGGTAGGCGCTCCGCGGGCGCGGTCGCGAGCCTGCTCGCCGCGGGGGAGGCCGTGGTGGACAAGCAGCCGGCGGTGCCCAGCCGGCTGGGCGCCCCGGGTCTGGTGCCGCGCCTGGCCCTGGGCTCCACGAGCGCCGCCGCGATGGCCCGCCGGGACGGCGATGACCCGGCGCTGCCCGCGCTCGTCGGGATGGCGGGGGCGGCCGGTGCCGCGGTGCTGGGCGTGCGCGCCCGCGCGGCGGCCTCGCGCCGCTTCGGCTCCGACACGCCGGGCGCGCTCGCCGAGGACGTGCTGGCGGCCGCGCTGGCCTGGTTCGGCGCCCGCCGCCGCTGACGGCCGGCGCCCGAACCGAGGTCGGTCGGGGCGCCTACCCGTCCTGCCGGGCCTCGGCGCCGGACTCGCCGGCCATGCCCTCGTCCTGGCCCGCGGACCGGCCCACGAACTCCTCGGAGGTCCCCGTCCCGGTGGTCGAGGCGGCGTCGCCGCGCTCGGTGGGGCGCCCCCCGGTCTCCCGGGAGCGCGCGGTGTGGGTGTCCGGGCTCACGTCGTCCTCGGAGGTGGACGGCCGGCCGAACAGGGCGCGGATCTTCTCGAACATCCCAGGTGGATACCCGGGGAGGACGGGCGAACACCGGATCTCGCGGAGTGTCACGACAACTACGGAGAGTAGTAGTCAGGGAGGAGGAGTTTGCCCTGATCCCCAGCGGTGATTCGTCCACCATGACTCCGGCTTGGACACCGCCCGCCGCGGTCCTCTTCGACCGCGACGGAACGCTCGTGGTGGACGTGCCGTACTGCGACGACCCGTCCGCGGTGCGGCCGATGCCCGGTGCGCGCCGCGCCCTCGGCATGCTGCGCGCGGCGGGGATCCCCGTCGGCGTCGTGTCCAATCAGTCCGGCATCGGCCGGGGCCTCCTGCGCCGGTCGGACGTCGACGCGGTGAACCGCGAGGTCGAGCGCCGGCTCGGCCCCTTCGCCACCTGGCAGGTGTGCCCGCACGCCCCGGGCGAGGGCTGCGCCTGCCGCAAGCCCGCGCCCGGGATGGTGCTGGCGGCGGCCGCCGAGCTGGGCGTCCCGGCCTGCCGGGTCGCGGTGGTCGGCGACATCGGTGCGGACGTCGGCGCCGCACACGCCGCGGGCGCCACGGCCGTGCTGGTCCCGACGCCGGTGACGCGCGTCGAGGAGATCCACGCGGCGCCCGTCGTCGCCCCCGACCTGGTCAGGGCCGTCGACCACCTGATGTACGGCCCGTTCGGGGCCGCCGCGTGAGGGAGGTGCTGGTCGCCAGGCTCGACGGCGCGGGGGACGTGCTCCTCGCCGGCCCCGCGGTGCGGGCGATCGCGCGCTCGGCGCGGGTGACGATGCTGGTCGGGCCCGCGGGGGAGGAGGCCGCCCGGCTCCTGCCCGGCGTCGCCGAGGTGCGCGTGTGGGCCTGCCCGTGGGTGCTGGGCGACCCGCCCCCGGTGCGCCGCGAGGAGATCGACGCGCTGGTCGGCGACCTGTCCGGGTTCGTCGAGGCCGTGGTGCTGACCTCCTTCCACCAGTCGCCGTTGCCGCTGGCCCTGGTGCTGCGGATGGCCGGCGTCCCGCGGATCACCGGCGCCTCGGTGGACTATCCCGGCGCCCTGCTCGACGTGCGGCTGCGGCCGGGCGAGACGCTCGACGAGGACCAGCCCGAGCCCGAGCGCATGCTCGCGATCGCCGATGCCGCCGGGTACCCGCTCCCGCCCGACGACGACGGCCGCCTGCACGTCCGGTTGCCGTCGGCGGCCCGGCCGAGGGTCGCGGACGTGGTGGTGCACCCCGGCGCCGCCGTGGACGCCCGCCGCTGGCCCGCCGGGCACGCGGCCGAGGCCGTCCGGCTGCTGGCCGACGAGGGCTGGCGGGTGGCGGTGACGGGCGGCCCGGGCGAGCGCGAGCTCACCGCGCAGGTCGCCGGCGGGCACGCCCTCGACCTGGGCGGACGCACCACGATGGCGGAGCTGGCGGCGATCATCGGCGGCGCCTCCGCGATCGTCGTGGGCAACACCGCCGCGGCCCACCTCGCCGCCGCCGTCGGCACCCCGGTCGTGTCGCTGTTCGCGCCGGTCGTCCCCGCCGTGCGCTGGCGGCCCTACCGCGTGCCGCAGGTCCTGCTCGGCGACCAGCACGCCCCCTGCCGCGACACCCGGGCGCGGGCGTGCCCGGTCCCCGGTCACCCCTGCCTGGCCTCCGTGCGGCCCGACGACGTCGTCGCGGCCGTCCGGTCGCTCGCTCCCCGATCCGCCCCCCGCACCGGACCTCTCACGGAGGAGATCCCCGCGTGAACATCCTGATCTGGCACGTGCACGGGTCCTGGACGACGGCCTTCGTCCAGGGGCCGCACCGCTACCTGCTGCCGACCTTGCCCGAGCGCGGGCCCTGGGGCGGCGGGCGGCCCGCCGCCTGGGACTGGCCGGCGTCCGCTGTGGAGTGCGCGCCCGCCGAGCTCGCGGAGTCCGACGTGGACCTGGTCGTGCTGCAGCGGCCGGAGGAGCTCGAGCTGGCCGCCGAGTGGCTGGGCCGGGTGCCGGGCCGGGACGTGCCGGCGATCTACCTGGAGCACAACGCCCCGCGGGAGGGCGCGGCGACCACCCGGCACCCGACGGCCGACCGGGACGACCTGCTGCTGGTGCACGTCACGCATTTCAACGCACTGATGTGGGACGCCGGGAGCACCCCGACCACCGTGGTGGAGCACGGCGTCCTCGACCCCGGGCACCGCTACACCGGGGAGCTGGCGGCGGCCGCCGCCTGCATCAACGAACCGCTGCGGCGCAACCGGATCACCGGCACGGACATCGTCGCCCGGCTGGCCGCGGACGTCCCGGTCGACGTGTTCGGGATGGGCACGGACGGCCTCGGCGACGCGCTCGGGGTGCCGGGCGTGCGCGGCTGCGGCGACCTGCCCCAGCACCGGATGCACGCCGAGCTGGCCCGCCGCCGGGTCTACCTGCACACCGCGCGCTGGACCTCGCTCGGGCTCTCGCTGATCGAGGCGATGATGCTCGGGATGCCGGTCGTGGTGGTCGGCACCACCGAGGCGCCGGAGCGCGTGCCCCCCGCCGCCGGCGTGGTGTCCGCCGACCTGCGGCGGTTGCGCCGCGGGCTCGCCGAGCTCGTCGGCGACCCGGACGCGGCCGCGGCCGCGGGCCGGGCCGCGCGGGAGGCCGCGCTCGCGCGCTTCGGCGTGGAACGCTTCCTGCGCGACTGGGAGGACGTCCTGGCGCGCGTCACCGAGACCCCCCGCACCACCTCTCGCACCGCCGCGGTGCCCAGCCCCGCTCTGACCGGAAGGAGCTGACCCATGCGAGTGGCCATGGTGTCCGAACACGCCAGTCCGCTGGCCGAGCCCGGTGGGCCCGACTCGGGCGGCCAGAACGTGCACGTCAGGGAGCTGAGCCTGGCGCTCGGCCGGGCCGGGCACGACGTCACGGTGTACACCCGCCGCGACGATCCGGACCTGCCGGAGGTCGTCGCGTTCGGGCCGGGGGCGCGGGTCCGCCACCTCACCGCGGGCCCGTCGCGGCCGGTGCCGAAGGACGACCTCGTGCCGTTCGTCCCGCTGCTGGCACAGCAGCTGGAGCGGGCCTGGCGTGCCGATCCGCCGGACGTCGTGCACGCCCACTTCTGGATGTCCGGGCTCGCCGCCCGGGGTGCGGCCGGGCTGCTCGGCCTGCCGCTGCTGCAGACCTTCCACGCGCTCGGGCACGTCAAGAAGCGCGAGCAGGGCGCGGACGACACCAGCCCCGCGGGCCGCATCCCGGCCGAGGAGACGTTGGTGCGCACCGCCGACCGGCTCACGGCGTCCTGTGAGGACGAGCTGTTCGAACTGCTCCGCCTGGGCGCCAACCGCCGCCGCATCTCCGTGGTGCCGTGCGGCGTGGACCCGGAGGAGTTCAGCCCGGAGGGCCCGACCCCGCGCCGCGGCCGGCGCAAGCGGGTGCTCGCCCTCGGCCGGGTGGTGCGGCGCAAGGGCGTCGACGAGGTCGTGGAGGCGCTGCGGGAGGTGCCGGACACCGAGCTCGTCGTCGCCGGCGGGCCGCCGGCCGGCGTGGACCTGCTGGCCGACCCCGAGCTGACGCGGCTGCGCGAGCTGGCCCGCCGGATGCGGGTGGCCGGGCGGGTGCGCTTCCTCGGCGCGGTCCGCCGCCCCGACGTCCCGGCCCTGATCCGCTCGGCCGACGCCGTGGTCTGTGCGCCCTGGTACGAGCCCTTCGGCATCGTGCCGCTGGAGGCCATGTCCTGCGGCCGGCCCGTGGTCGCCACGGCGGTCGGCGGCATGAAGGACACCGTGGTCGACGGCGAGACCGGGCTGCTCGTGCCGCCGCGGGACCCGAAGGCCCTCGGCGCGGCGCTGCGCGCGCTGCTGGCGGACCCGCAGGCGGTCGCGGACCTCGGCGCCGCGGGCCGGCGCCGGGTGCTGTCCCGCTACACCTGGACCAAGGTCGCGGCGTCGACCGCCGCGGCCTACCGCGAGGCGATCGCGGGCCGCGAGGGCGGTGCCGCCGCCTCGGGGGGCCCGATGACGGCCTCCCGCGAGGCGAGGACGGGGGTGCGGTGATGGCCGGCGAGCCCCCGACCCCGCACCAGGTGCTGGGCGGTCATGTCGACCGGTTGGAGGCGGCGCTGCCGGCGCTGCGCGCCGCGGCACCGGCCTTCGTCCGCTGGGGCGCCACCCTGGCCCGGCTGCTGCCGGCCGGCGGGCGGATGCTCGCCGCCGGCAACGGCGGCAGCGCCGCGGAGGCCCAGCACCTCACCGCCGAGCTGGTCGGCCGGTTCGACGGCGAGCGGCAGGCGCTGTCCGCCCTCGCCCTGCACGCCGACACCTCGTCGATGACGGCGATCGGCAACGACTACGGCTACGAGGAGGTGTTCGCGCGGCAGGTCCGCGCGCACGGCCGCCCCGGCGACGTCCTGCTGCTGCTGTCCACCAGCGGCCGCAGCCCCAACCTGCTCGCGGCGGCCGACGCCGCGCGCGAGCTCGAGATGGAGTGCTGGGCCCTCACCGGGCCCGGCCCGAACCCCCTGGCCGGCCACGCCACCGACGCCGTCTGCCTGCCGGGTGACACCGCGACGGTGCAGGAGTCGCACCTCGCCGCGGTGCACATGCTCTGCCGGGCCCTCGAGGCGCAGCTGCCCGTTGCGGCGAGCGCCCCGGCCGAGCTGGTGACCCGACCCCACCTGGCCCACCGCCGGGCACCCGCCCTCGACCCGACGATCTCGAGGAGACCCGCATGACCCTCACCGACACCACGGCACCCGTCACCCCGGACTCCGACCCCCGCGACCGGCTCCCCACCTCGCGCCCGCTCGGCACGGTGCTCGTCACCGGCGCCGCGTCGGGCCTGGGCCGGGCCGTCGCGGAGGCGGTCGCCACCGCCGGCGGCACCCCGCTGCTGATCGACCGGACGGACCCGACCCCGGGGCTGACCGAGGCGGCCGACGCCGCGCACGCGATCGCCGACCTCGCCGACACCCGGGCCGCGGAGGAGGCGGTCCGGTCGCTGGTCGAGCGCGCCGGCGGCGTCGACGGCGTCGTCACCTGCGCGGGCACGGACGCCTGCGGGCGGATCGACGACGTGTCCGCCGAGGACTGGGAACGCGTGATCAAGGTGAACCTGCTCGGCACCGCCGCGGTCATCCGCGCCGCGCTGCCGAGCCTGAAGGAGCGCCGCGGGCGGATCGTCACCGTGGCCTCCACGCTCGCGCTGCGCGCCCTGTCCGACGCCTCGGCCTACTGCGCCTCCAAGTTCGGCGTGCTCGGGATGAGCCGCGCGCTGGCCGCGGAGCTGAAGGGCGAGGTCGGGCTGACCACGCTGATCCCGGGCGGGATGGACACCGCGTTCTTCGACGGGCGCACCGAGCAGTACCGGCCCGGCCCGGACGCCAAGCTCAACGACCCGCGCAACGTCGCCGCCACCGTCCTGTTCGCGCTGACCCGCCCCGAGGGGTGCGAGGTCCGCGAGCTGGTCGTGTGCCAGTCCGAGGAGCCGTCGTGGCCGTGAGCCCGTGGCCGGGCCGGTCGCCGGGAGCGGTCCGGCCCCAGTCCCGCCCGGTCGCCTGCGCGCCGCCGGCGCCCGTCACCGCCGCCGCCCGGATCGGGGACCGGCGGCCCCGGGTGCTGGTGCTGGGCGACGTACTGCTCGACGGCTGGGTCCGCGGCAACGCCCGCCGCGTCGCCCGGGACGGGCCCGTGCCGGTGGTCGAGCCGTCGTCGGTCGAGGTCGCCCCGGGCGGGGCCGGCAACGCCGCGGTGGCGCTGGCAGCGCTGGGCGCCGACGTCGAGATCGTCTGCACGGTCGGCGACGACCCGGACGGCCGCACGCTGCGCTCGGCGCTCGCCGAGGCCGGTGTCCGGACGGACCGGTGCGTGCTCGACCCGGCCCGCGTGACCGCGGCCAAGCGCCGGATCGTCGCCGGGGACCCGCCGGGCCAGCCGGTGGCCCGCTACGACGTGGTGCCCCCGGGCCTCCCGGGCAGCGCCACCGTCCGCGCGCTGGCCGACCAGACCACCGCCGCGCTCGCCGACGGGCCCGACGCGGTGCTGGTCGCCGACTACGGGCTCGGCGCGCTGTCCCCGGCCGTGCGCCGGCGGGTCGCCCGCGCCCGCGGCCGGATCCCGCTGCTGGTCGTCGACGCGCACGACCTCGCGCCGTGGGCCGAGCTGGAGCCCGACGCGGTCACCCCGAGCGTCGAGGAGGCCGCCGCCGTGCTCGGCGTCGACCTGCCCGAGCGGGGCCGGCTCGCCTGGGGGCTGGAGAACGCGGAGGCGCTGCGCGCGGCCACCGGCGCCCGGGAGGTCCTGCTGACCCTCGACGTCGACGGCTCCGTGCGGCTGCCCGCCGACGGCACCCCGGCGCGCCGGCCGGCGGGGGAGCACGCCCCGCCGTCCGGAGCGTGCGGCGCCGGCGACGTCTTCGCCGCGGCCTGGACCGCGGCCGTCGCCTCCGGGACCTCCCGCGAGGAGGCGCTGTCGCTGGCCCAGACCGCCGCCGACGTCGTCGTGACCCTGCCGGGCACGGCGGTGTGCACGGCCGCGGCGCTGACCTGCCGGCTGGCCGCGGGCGACCCGGGGACCGTGCTGTCGCACCGGGACCTGCTCGCGGTGCTCGGCGAGCACCGGGCGGCCGGGCACCGGATCGTGTTCACCAACGGGTGCTTCGACGTGCTGCACCGCGGGCACGTGGCCTACCTGCGGGAGGCCGCGGAGCTCGGGGACGTGCTGGTCGTGGCCCTCAACAGCGACGCCTGCGTGACCCGGCTCAAGGGCCCGACGCGGCCGGTCAACCCGCTCGAGGACCGGGCCGGGGTGATCGGTGCACTGGCCGCCGTGGACCTGGTGACCTCGTTCGACACCGACAGCCCGGTCGAGCTGCTCGACCTGGTCCGGCCGGACGTCTACTGCAAGGGCGGCGACTACACGCCGGAGATGCTGCCGGAGACGCCGGTGGTGGAGCGCCTCGGCGGGGAGGTCCGGATCCTCGGCTACCTCGCCGACCACTCCACCAGCGCCATCGTGGCGCGGGCCGCCGAGGGAGCGGCCCGGTGAGCCGGGCGGGTGCCGGCGGCGGTCCCGGCGGGGGTTCCGGCGGCGGGGTCGTGGTGGTCGGGGACGTCCTGCTCGACGTCGACGTGCACGGGACCGTCGAGCGGCTCTGTCCCGACGCGCCGGTGCCCGTCCTCGACGTCGCCGGCGAGGTGGCGCGGCCGGGTGGGGCCGGGCTCGNCGGCCGGGCTCGCGGCGGCGCTGCTGGCCGGCTCCGGGGCCGCGACGACCCTCGTCACCGCCCTCGCGGACGACGCCGACGCCGACCGGCTGCGGGGCATGCTCGACCCGACGCTGGCCCTGGTCACCGGGCCCGCGACCGGTGGGACGCCGGTCAAGTGCCGGTGGCGCTCGGCGGAGGGCCCGCTGCTGCGCACCGACCGGGGCACCGGGCGGCCCGCCGACGCGTTCGGCGCGGCCGTGCGGACCGGGCTCCGTCGGGCGGTCGCGCGGGCCGGGGCCGTGCTGGTGTCGGACTACGGCCGCGGCGTCACCGCCGACCCGCAGGTGCGGCGGCTGCTCGCCGACGCCGTGGCGGCCGGGACGCCCGTGGTGTGGGACCCGCACCCCAAGGGCGCGGACCCCGTGCCGGGGGTGATCATGACCCCGAACGCGGGGGAGGCCGCGGGGGCGCTCGGGCTGCCGGGCGGCGACCCCGTCGGCTGTGCCGCGGAGCTGCGCCGCCGCCGGGAGAGCCGGGCGGTGGTGGTGACCCGGGGTGACCGGGGCGCGGTGCTGGTGACCGCGGCCGAGCGGGTCGCGGTCCCCGCGCTCGACGTCACCGGGGGCGACCCGTGCGGGGCCGGCGACGCCTTCGCGGGCCGGCTCGCCGCGGCCCTCGCCACCGGTGCCGCGCTGCGGACCGCCGTGGAGAGCGCCGTCGAGGCGGCCGGGCGGTTCGTGGGGGCCGGCGGCGCGGCGACCGTCCGCTGCGTGGAAGGCCGGTGGACCCAGGTGCCGGCCGGGGTGGCCGAACGCGCCTCCTGAGTCGGGAGTTCCGGCAGCGCGGTGATCGCCGTCCGGGACCGTCTGTGGCCGCAGGGGGCGTCGAACGGTCCGGGACGGCGATCAGGCGTCGTAGCGGCCCTCGGCGGCAGGTCAGCCGCGCGGGGCCTCGTCGTCGTCGACCGGGACCTCGCGGTGCTGCTCCAGCACGTCGTACGGGTCGGCCTCGGTGCTCGGGTCGATCTCCTCGACGTCCAGGCCGGTGCCGCGGTCGCGCACGTCCTCGAGGTCCGCGGCGGGGTCGGTGGCGATCTCGTCGTGGGCGATCATGTCGGGCCGGGTCACGTCGTCGGAGTTCCTGTCGCGGGTCGGCTCGTTCATGAGGCCTTCGTACCCGCGGGAGTGGGCTCGACACACCCCGTGGCGTCGGTGACGTCCAGGCACGCCGCCTCGACCTCGTCCACCCCGATCGCGAGCAGGGCGGGATCGGGGTCGTCGGCGAACGGGTCGCCGCGGCGCACCTCCGCGTGCGTGAGGGCGCGGTGCGGGCCCGCGGGCGGACCCCAGCGTTCCGGCCCGACCGGTCCGAACAGCACGACGGACGGGCGCCCGAACGCGGCGGCGAGGTGTGCGATCCCGGTGTCCCCGCTGACCACGAGCGCGGCCCCGGCGACCAGCGCGGCGAGTTCGGCGATCGAGGTCCGCCCGGCCAGGACCCGGTCGTCCGCGAGACCGGCTCCCGCGGCCACCTCCTCGGCGAGGGCGCGCTCGGCCGGCCCACCCGTGACGACGACGGGGCCGAGCGGGGCGAGCCGGCGCGCGAGCGCGGCGAAGCGGCCGGCGGGCCAGCACTTGGCGCCGAAGGCGGCCCCGGGGTGCACCACGACGGGGCCCGGCGGACCCGGCGGCGTCTGCGCGGGCGTGGGGAGTCGGAGGTCCTCCGGATCGGCCGGGACGCCGTGGGAGGCCAGCATGGTGCACCAGCGGACCCGCTCGTGCAGCAGGTCGAGCTCCCCGGCCGGCGGCCCCGGCCAGCCCAGCTCGGGGCGGCCGAGCCCGATCCGGCGACGGGGGGTCAGGGCCTCGAGCGCGCGGTGGCTCTGCGGGCCGGCGCCGTGCAGGTTCACGGCGATGTCCACCGGCGCGGGGTAGGTCAGCCCGTCGGGCGCGGCAGTGGGAAGCACTTCGTCGACGGCGCCGATCAGCGCGGCGAGCGGCTCCAACACACCCGCCGTGGCCAGCACGAGGTGGTGGTCCGGGTGGTGCCGACGCAGCGCCCGCAGCGCCGGGACGACGGTCAGCAGGTCGCCGAGGTTCAACGCCCGCAGTGCGAGCAGGACGGGAGCCGACACGGTGATCGACTACCCGCTCCCCACCGCACCAACCGCCCTACGACCCGTGGTGGCCGATCTCGGGACCCGCGGTGCTGGACGTCCCGACTCGCGCTACTTCAGCGGGGCGAGCTGCACCCGTTCGGCCAGCACCTGCACCGCCTCCTCGCCGCCCGTGCCCAGGCCGTGCCGCACGACGTTGAGCGCGCCGCAGGCGGCCCCGGTCCGCAGGACCTCCTCCCACGACCCGCCCGCGGCCAGGCGCGCCGTCATCCCCGCGGTCTGCGAGTCGCCCGCCCCGCGCGGGTCGTTCGCCCGGACCGGGGGCGGGGTGACCGTGAGGATCTCGTCGGACTCGCCGCCGAGGGCGAGGGCCGGGTCGCCGGCCCGGCTGACGACCACGGCCCGCGCCCCGTCCTTGATCAGCTGCCGCATCGCCGGCACGACGTCGTCGACCTCGGTGGATCCGGCCCGCTCGTGCGCCACGAGCTCCTCGTCGCTCACCTTGAGCAGGTCGACGCCGGCCGCCACGACCGCCTCCATCCGCTCGCCGGACAGGTCGGCGACGACCCGCACGTCGTTGGCGCGCAGGTCCCCGGCCAGCCGCCCGTACAGCCGGGCCGGCACGACGGTCTCGGACTGCGGCCCGGACAGCAGCACCGTCCCGGCGCGCAGGCCCTCGGCGAGGGTGAGCTCGTAGAGCCCGTCGAGCTCGTGCCGGTCCAGCGGCGCCGGGAGCTCGGCGGCGATCTCGACCCGGCCCTCGTCCTCCGGCTGCCGGCGGTCGTGCACGTACCCGCCGTTGCGCGCGGCGGTCTCGACGAACCGCAGCTCGACGCCGTCGACGGCGATCATGCGCTCCAGCAGCCGGCCGGTCTCCCCGCCCAGGCCGGCGCAGAGCCGCGCCGGTACGCCCAGGGCGGCCAGCATCCGCGCCTGCCACACCCCTTGCCCGCCGGCGTGGACGTGCAGCTCGGGCTGGCCGGCACGGTCCTCGATGGTCACCGTGACGATGGGGGAGGGGGCGAAGACGACGACGGGAGGGCGCGAATCCGACATACCGGACCCGTACCCGCCCCCTCGCGCCCCTATTCGGGGCCCGGGCTCACGTGTCGACGCGCCGCACGTCGTCCGGCCGGCTCGGGGACGCGGTGTCGGCGTGGTCGCGGCACCGGTCCGTCTCGGGCCGCACCTCCAGCCGCTCGTCGTCGATCTCCTTGCCGCACACCGCACAGCGGCCGTACTCGCCGGCGTCGATCCGCTCCAGTGCGGCGACGACCTGGGCGCGCTGCATCCGCAGGGTGCCCCGGGACAGGTCGTTCTCCATCGCCTCGGCGATCCGCGACCCGCGGTCGCCGAAGTCCATTCCACCGGCCAGCTCGTCGGAGTCGCGCTGCTCCGCCTGGTCGCGGGCCTCCTCCTCGGCCTCGTGGTCGAGCCGCTCCAGCTCGGCGGTCAGCTTCTCGCGGGCGTCGGTGACGTTCATGCGCTGGTCCTCTCGTCGGTCATGCGCGCGGCGTGGGCGAGGCGCTCGGGGACGAGCAGATCGGGGTCCTCGGTCAGGCCGCGCAGGGCGGTCAGGGTCGGGTGGCCGGCGGCCAGCAGGGCGCGGTCGCTGCCCGGCTCCGCCCGCTCACCGGTCTCGACCTCGCGCAGCAGCAGGCCGTGGCCGTCGGCGTCGTCGACCAGGGTCTGCACCACACCGCGCGGGTCGAGCGGGGCGAGCCGCAGCTCGCGGTGCTGCTCGACGGGCCGGTCGGGCACGTTGAGCGAGAGCGTGGTCCCGAGCGGGCTGTCCAGCAGCAGCTCCAGCACGCGCGGGAGGTAGGTCACCACGGCCTCCCAGTTCTCCTCCTCCTCGGCACCGAGCGCGACGTCGAGCGACACGGCCAGGCCGCGCCGGTCGTGCAGCCCGGCGGTGAGCGCGGCGCCGACCGTGCCGGAGTGCAGCACGGCGCGCCCCACGTTGCCGCCCCGGTTGATCCCCGAGAGGACCAGGTCCGGAGCGGGGTCGAACCAGCCCTGCAGGCCGGCCACCACGATGTGCGCGGGCGCGGCGCGCACGGCGTACGCGGGCAGGCCGGAGGGGCCTTCCACCTCGCGGACCACCGTGCGGCCGTCCTCCTGCACGGCGGTGATGGAGGCGCTGGCCCCGGAGAACTGGTGCTCGGGGGCGGCGATCACGACGTCGAGCCCGGCCGCGCTCGCGGCCTCGGCCAGCACGGCCAGGCCGGGGGAGTCGATGCCGTCGTCGTTGGTCACGAGGGCACGGGTGGCGCGCGTCATCGTCGGGGAGTACCCGTCCGCTCCGGACCGACACCGCCGCCCGGGTGGCCGCCCGGGTCCGGCGAGGGATCGGTGTGTTCGTGCCACCGCTCGGCCGCGGCCTTGTCGAGCCCGGTGAGGCGGCGCAGCCACCGGGGCAGCGGCGCGGTGTACGCCGGGCGCGGCGGGCCCGCGGCGCCGGCCGGACCCGGCAGCAGCCGCTCGACGGCGGTGATCAGCCGCAGCGTCGTCGACGGCGCGAGGGCGTGCACCCGCGACCCGATGTGGGCCAGCGGGGTCAGGATGATCTCCGGTGTGCCGCGCAGGGTGGCGCGGACCAGCCGACGGGCGGCGTGCTCGGCGTCGGTGGAGACCAGCGGCAGCGACGCGCCGAGGGTGAACCAGGACCGCTCGGCCTGCGCCTTGCCGGTGACCAGCGCGTTGCGCGAGGAGCCGGTCCGCATCAGCCCGGGGACGGCGACCGTCACCGACACGCCCTGCCGGCCGGCCTCGACCCGCAGCCCCTCGGCGAACCCGACCGCCGCGTGCTTGGCCGCGGTGTAGGGCAGCAGGTGCGGGGCGGGCAGCTTCCCGCCGATCGAGGTGATCGCGAGGATCCGGCCGCGGGTGCGGGCCAGCAGCGGCAACGCCTCGAGCGCGGGCCGGGCCAACCCCCAGAACATGACGTCCATCGCCTGCACGTAGTCCTCGTCGCGCAGGTCCGGCTGGGGTCCGACCTGGATGATCCCGGCGTTCGCGACCAGCACGTCGAGCCGGCCGAACTCGCGCTCGGCGGTCGCGACGAGCTCGTGCGCCGCCTCCGGCCGGCCGACGTCCGCGCCCACCGTGACCACCCGCGCGCCGCGGGCCTCGAGGTCGGCCCGGGCGGGTTGCAGGCCGTCGGCGTCGCGGGCGCAGACCACCAGGTCGTGGCCGCGGTCGGCGAGCTCGCGGGCGATCAGGAAGCCGAGGCCGCGGCTGGCGCCGGTGACCAGGGCGACCGGGCGGTCCGGTGCGTCGGTGGGGGCCATGCCGCAGGGATGCCCGGCTCCGCGCCGCCGACACCCCGACGGTGCTCACATCCCGGCTGCGGACCCCGACCGGGGGCACCGGCGCATGCGGGCGGGCGGTCCGGGTAGCCGCCCGCCGACCCCTACCCCCGACCCGAGAGGTGGACGAGCATGGACGGCGCCGTGCGCGACGACGAGCGGGACCCGGCGGAGTGAGCGCGCCGACGGGGGCCGGCCGGATCGAACCCGGGGAGCGGCCCGCGGCCGCCGCGGAGATCGAGGTGCTGGTGCCCACCCGCAACCGCCCGGTCGAGCTGGCCACCACGCTGGCCGGCCTGGCCGCCCAGGACCATCCCTTCGACCTCGTGATCTCGGACCAGTCCGACGACGCCGCCTCCTACGACACGGAACCCGCGCAGGCGATGATCCGGGTGCTGGAGCTGCGCGGGCACCGGGTCCACACGCGGCGGCACCTGCCGCGCCGCGGCGTCATCGAGCACCGGGCCGCACTGCTGGCGAGCTCGGCGGCGCGGTACGTGCTCTACCTCGACGACGACGTCTGGCTCGCCCCCGGCACGATCGCGCTGCTGCACGAGGCGATCACCGTGCTGGGCTGCGGGATGGTCGGCGCGGCCATGCAGGGCCTGTCCCACGTCGACGACGAGCGCCCGGCCGAGCAGGAGCCGTTCGAGCGGTGGGCCGGCCCGCCGGTCCCGGAGACGCTGCACCCGGGCACCCCGGAGTGGGAGCGCTGGCGGCTGCACAACGCCGCCAACCCGGTCCACCTCGCCCGCCGCCACCTGCGGCCCGGCGAGCGCTGGTTGGCCTACAAGGTCGCCTGGGTGGCCGGCTGCGTCCTCTACGACCGCGAGGCGCTCGAGGCGGTCGGCGGCTTCGACTTCTGGCGGGAGGTGCCGGCGGAGGCCGTGGGCGAGGACGTCGTGGCCGAGCAGCGGGTGATGGCGAAGTTCGGCGGCGCCGGGATCCTGCCGTCCGGCGCGGTGCACCTGGAGTCGGAGACGACGATCCCGGACCGTCCGACGACCGCCGACACCCTGCTCAGGGGCTGAGGACCGGGAGCGGCTCGCGCACCGCGGCCCGCACCGCGGGCGCCACCGCGGCCGGGGGGACGTCCGCCATGCAGGCGGGGCCCCCGGCCGGCGGGCTCAGCGGGCACCGCGCCTCCCACCAGCACACCTGCTCGGTGATGGCCGTCGGGCGCCGGTGCGGGCAGTCCGGCAGGCCCTGCAGGTTGGTCGCGGGCTCGTCGAGCCCGTAGCGGGCGGCGAGGGTGGGACCGAACAACCCGACGGTCCGGGCGCCGACCGCGGCCGCGACCCGGGCCGGCCCGGTGTCCCCGCCGACCACGACGCCGCCGCGGCGGGCCACGGCGGCGAACCGGGCGGCGAGCCCGCGCAGGTCGGTGGGCGGCAGCTCCGGCACCGGTGCGCCCGGGCCGACGGCGACCACGGGCAGCCCGTCGAGCAGCTCCACCAGCTGCGCCCAGTGCGGCCACAGCTTCACCGCCATCCCGGCCCCGGGCACGAGCACGACCGGCGTCCCGGCCGGCAGGTCGGCCGCGGCGCGCTGCACCTCGGCGGCGGTGAGGTGGATCCGCGGCGGCCGGTACTCCGGCGCGACGAGGCCCTCCTCGGCGAGGATGCGGACGTAGCGGCGGGAGACGGGCTCGTCGGGCGGCGGGGAGCGCCACAGGTTCGTCACGCCCGGGACGCCCCGCTCCTCGACGAGGTCCGGGATCCCGTGCAGCCGGGTGGTGCTCACCACGAGGTCGGCGCGGCCCAGCGCGGCCACTGCCGCTTCCGCGGCCTCGCGCTCCCGGCCCTTCTCCGCGCGCAGCACCTCGGCGACCGTCGGGTCGGTGTCGAGGAGCGTGGCGCCGGGATCGTGGGTGAGCACGCGCAGCGCCGCGCCCGGGAAGCGCGCGGCGAGCCCGTGCACCACGGGCAGGGCCATGACCAGGTCGCCGAGCCCGCCGAGCAGGTCGATCACGAGGATGTCGCCGGGCTCACGCACGTCCGCGCACCTCCGCGTAGACCTCCCGGTGCAGGGAGGCGATCCGCTCCCAGCTCCGTGCGGCCCCGACCTCCGCGCCGCCGGCGGCCACGTGCATCCGCAGGGCCGGGTCGTCGAGCAGCCGGCGGAGGGCCTCGGCCAGCGAGGCGCCGTCGCGGACCGTCGGGGCGACCACCACGGTCTCCCCGTCGACCAGCTCCGGGTCGGGCGGGTCGGCACGGGTGACGACCGTCGGCAGGCCGTGCGCGAAGGCCGACAGCAGCGCGCCGCTCTTGGTGGTGGCGCCGGCGGTGAGGGGGAAGGCAGCGAGATCGGCGGCGTGCAGCGCGGCGGAGACCTCCTTCTCCGGCAGGTGCCCGGTCACCGTGACGTGCTCGGCGACGCCGGCGGCCGCGATCTGCCCGAGCAGCTCCGCCCGGAAGGCGCGGGCCTCGTCCTCCGGCAGCGCCAGCGAGGTGAACCCGCCCACGACCAGCAGGTGCAGCCGGTCCCGGCCCTCCGCGCGGAGCTGCGCGAGGGCCTCGGCCAGGTAGCGGACGCCCTTGACCGGGTGCACGAACCCGAAGAAAACGACGACCTCGGCGTCGGCCGGCACGCCGAGCCGCCGGCGGGTGTCGTCCCGCGGCGCCGGGCCCAGGTCGGGCACGTTGGGCGCCAGCGGCACGAGGACCGGGGCGACCCGCATCCGCTCGCGCAGGGTGCGCTCGTGGCCCGCGTTCGTGGTGAGGACGGCGGCGCTGCGGGGGACGAGCCGCCAGGTCTCGCGGTCGACCCCGCGCCGCTCCACCGCCCGCCACACCCTCCCGGGCACCCAGGACGGCGCGGCCCACCAGCCGTACTCGTGCACCGTCGTGACCAGGGGTGCCCGGACCAGGTCGGGGAGCACGCCGGGCCAGGGCGAGAACCCGAACGCCGAGGGCGCGAACTGCACGTGCACCACCTCGGGACGGAGCGCGCGGATCCGGCGCGCCGCGCGGACGACGCTCGCCGGCGACCCCGCCACGCTGACGGGCTCCACCTGCTCGCCGGTCCGGCGCAGCGCGTCGACCAGGTGGGAGGTGTAGTCGGCCACGCCGTCGCGGGCGGGATCGGCCCCGCCCTGCACCATCACGATCACCTGTGGACGGTTCCCGAGGAGCACGCCGGGAAACGCGCCCGGACGGGGGGACGTCCACTGTGCGGGGTCGACCGCGCGGGGTTGACGGGGAGCAGGAGGGGAACAGAACGATCGTGTTCGAGCATCCGGCGGCCCTGGCGGGCGCCCCCGTGAACTGGCCGGCCCTGCGCCGGATCCTGGTCGTGCGCCCGGACAACCTGGGCGACGTCCTGCTCACCGGACCGGCCCTCGCCGCGCTGCGCGCCGCCGCCCCGCACGCCCGGATCGACCTGCTCGCCTCGCCCGGCGGCGCCGCCGCGGCGACCCTGTTGCCCGAGATCAGCGAGGTCGTGGTCGCGCGGGTGTCCTGGCAGCAGATCGACGGGGCGACCGGGCAGGACCCGGATCCCGACGCCGACCTGGTCGCCGAGCTCGCCGGGCGGGGTCACGACGCCGCGGTGCTGCTGACCTCGTTCTCGCAGTCCCCGTGGCCGGCCGCCGAGGTCTGCCGGCGGGCGGGGATCCCGATCCGGGCCGGCCTGTCGAAGGAGTTCGGCGGGACGGCGCTCACGCACTGGGTCCCCGCCCCCGACGACGGCCTCCACCAGGTCGACCGGGCCCTGCACCTGCTGGGCCGGCTCGGTGTCCCCGCGGCCGCCCGCACGCTGCACGCCGCCGTGCCCGCGGCGGGCCGGTGCCACGCGCGGGACGCGCTCGCCGGGCTCGGGCTCCCCGCGGGCCCGTACGCGGTGCTGCTGCCCGGTGCCTCCTGCCCGTCCCGGCGCTACCGGGGCTTCCGCGAGGTCGCGGCGGGGCTGGGGGCGCGGCTCCCGGTCGTCGTCTCCGGGCCGGCGGCGGAGGAGGAGCTGGTCCGGGCGGTCGCCGAGGGGCTCCCGGGCGTGCACCCGCTGCCGGGTGCGCTCGACGTGCCCGGACTGGCCGGCCTGCTCGCCGGGGCGGCGGTGGCGGTCACCAACAACAGCGGCGGGATGCATCTCGCCGACGCCGTCGGCACACCGGTGGCCGTGCTGTTCGCCGGCACGGAGGAGGTCGACCAGTACCGGCCGCGCTCGGCGCCCGCCGCCGTCCTGGACCGCCCGGTCTCGTGCAGCCCGTGCCGCCAGTTCCGGTGCCCCTTCGCGCTGGAGTGCCTCGACGTGCCGCCGGACGAGGTGGTCGCCGCCGCGCTGGGCCTGGCGTCGATCACCGTGTCGGAGGTGTCCGGTGTGGAATCCGGCCCGACGGGAATCCCCGTCCCATGAGTACTCCCCGCACCACACAGGACGAGACCGGGCCGCGCGACGTCATGGTCCCCGAGGAGCAGGTGCACCCGGACCACCGCGAGCACGCCAAGTCGCCGCGCCCGGTCGACGACGACGAGCTCGCCGCCCGCACGGAGCACGAGCGCCGGCAGGTCGACGCCGAACGCTGAGGCCGCACGGGGACGGGGCGCGATCCGTCGGGGTCGCGCCCCGGATTCGGCCTCCTGCGTCTCTCACCCCCGGCGCCTGCGCAGCACCACCAGCAGGATCGCCACGACGGCGGCACCGGCGGCCCCGGCGCCCGCGAGCAGCGGAGTCCGGTTCTTGCCCTGCAGCGTCGTGTCGAGGGTCCCGGTCACCGTGCCGACGGCGTGCTTCGCGGTGTCGGTCGTGCGGCCCAGCAGCGCGCGGCCGCGGTCCGGGGCCTGCGCGACGGTCGTCCGCACCCGCTCGACCGCCTGCTCGCGGGCGGCCTTGGCCCGGGAGCCCACGTCGACGCGCTCGGCCAGCGCCGACGCCGTCCGGGCGAGCTCCTCGCGCTCGGCGGCGATCCGGTCGCGCAGCTCGTCGGGGGTGGGCTCGCTCACCGGTGGACCTCTCGCCTGATCGTCTCGACGTCCCGCTTCGTGCTGTCGATCGCCTGCTCCGGCACCGGCGGCGCGGCCTGGCTGATCTGCTTCTTCGCCACCAGGGCGAGCAGGCCGCCGAGCGCGACGAGCACCGCCCCGACGATCAGCGCCGAGGCCCACACCGGCAGCACCAGCGCCAGTGCGGCGATCGCGGCGGCGACGAAGGCGAGCCCGCCGGCCAGCGCGAGCATCGTGCCCGCCCCGGCCAGCCCGGCCCCGACGCCGACCTTCTTGCCCTTCGCCGTCACCTCCGCCTTCGCCAGCTGGACCTCGTCGGTCACGAGCGTGCGGACCTGGTCGGTCAGCTGTCGCAGGAGGTCGGCGGTGGACAGCTCGGCCGGGTCGGGCCGGGCGCTCCCGGTCCGCGGGTCAGGGTGGAGTGAGCTGCTCATACCCTCGGCTACCCCCGGCACGGAGCGGTACACACCAGGGGTCACCCGGTCGGTCGCACCACCCGCAGCCGCACGCCGAAGGGGTTCACGCCGGCCGGCAACGGCGCCTGCGGGTCGATCTCCGGCGCCGCGAGCTCGAGGTCGCGGCCGTGCAGCAGGTGCGCCAGGAACAGCGAGGTGGTGAACAGGACCAGCTCGCGACCGGGACAGAGGCCCGGGCCGGCGCTGAAGGGCACCAGGGCGGGGTCGTCCCGGGCGGTGCCGTCGAGCCACTGCTGCGGGTCGAAGCGGTTCGCGTCGGCGCGGGCGCGGCCGTCGCGGTGGAGGAACCAGGTCGGGATGATCAGCGCGGTGCGCCCCTCGATCTCGTCGCCGCCCCACCGCACCGGCTGCGTGGTCTCGCGCAGCAGCAGCGGCGTCGTCGGCCACAGCCGCACCGACTCCAGTACGGCGGCGCGGAGCCGGGGCAGGTCCTGGGGCACGGCGAGGTCGTGCCCGCCGATCTCGTCGCGGACGCGGGCCAGCTCCGCCGGGTGGGCGACGAGCACGGCCAGGGCGCGCAACGCGACCGCGCCCGCGGGGTCGTAGGCGAAGAGCCACTGCGGCACCTGGTCGACGGGATCGACCGCCGGATCCGCCGGGGTGCGGGCGATCATCTCGGCGAGGCTGCCCGGCTCGGCCCGCTCCAGGTGCTCCCGCAGCCGGGCGCGGAGCCGTTCCCGCCGGGCCCGCCGCCGCGGCAGCAGGAAGGACCAGTTGGCGGCGTTGCGCAGCCGGGTCAGCTCGTCGGTGAGGTCGTGGTCGTCGCGGGCGCCGTCGCCGAGGACGACCCGGCGCACCACCCGCCACCAGGCGCGGACGAACGCGTCCCAGTCCAGCTCGCCGGTCCGGTCCGTCTCGTCGCCGAGCAGCTCCGCCTCCTGGGCGACCGCGCGGGCCATCACGGCGGCGTTGCGGTGCAGCGGGTGGCCGGAGTCGAGGACGGCCTCGTTGAACCGGCGCCGCTCGGCGCGGACCTCGCCGTGCGAGACGAGCACGCCGTGCGGCTGGAACTGGCCGAGCGCCCTGCGCTTCTCCCAGGTGTCCGGGGCGAACGGGTCGGGCGTCCCGTCGAGCACCCGCCGGACGTCGTCGGCGTCGAGCACCAGCGCGGCGCGCCGCCCGGGCAGCCGCAGCCGCACCGGGCCGTGCCCGTACCGGGTCGAGAGGTCCTGGAGGACCCGCACGCCGCGGCCGTCGAGATCGGCCCTGCCCGCCAGCGCGACGACGCGGGGCCGGCGCGCGATCACCCCCTGGGCGATGATCGGCAGGATCGCGCCCGCGGCTCGCACGGTGTCGCGGCCGGAGGCGAGCCGGGGGCCGGCCGGGACGGTGTCGTCCCCGGTGCCGGCCGGGTCGTGGAGCGTGGTCTGCCGGGTGGTCATGGCACGGCCGTACCCGGTGTCGGGGGCTCTCTCACGCGGGGCCGGTCACGCCGAGGCGCCGGGACCCGCGGCCGGGTCCCGGCGCCGACGCCGGACAGGGGGATCAGTCGTCGTCGGCGTCCTCGGGCATGTGGCCCTGCGCGGCCGGCACGTCCACCTGCGGCCCGCCGGGTACCTCGGCCATGGGCTCGACGCCCCCGGCCTGGTCGTCGACCTCGGAGCCGGGCGGGGCGGCGGGCGACCGCTCCCCGGTCTTGGTGTCGTGCAGGGTGCGCACCCGCTCCGGGCGCGGGTCCTCGTCACTGCTCATGCCGTGGTGCTACCCGGCGCGTCCGCGTCCCACGCGGGGTGCGGGTGTGACCGTCGCGTGACGATGTGGTGCCCGGGGGCGCGCCCGGGCCCCGGCCGGGTCACCATGCGGGGATGCCAGGAGCGACGGGAACGGAGACGCCTGCTGCGGCCGGGCCCCTGCAGGGCCTGACCGTGGGCGTGACGGCCGCGCGCAAGGCCGAGGAGCTCGCGGGGCTCCTGGAGCGCCGTGGCGCCCGGGTGCTGCAGGGTGCGGCCGTGCGGATCGTCCCGGTCGAGGACGACGACCGGGTGGTCGAGCTGACCCGCGGGCTGCTCGCGGCGCCGCCGGACGTCACGGTCGCGACCACCGGGGTCGGCTTCCGCGGCTGGCTGGCCGCGGCGGAGCGGTGGGGGCTGCGGGAGGAGCTCGTCGCGGCCCTGGGCCGCGGGGAGATCCTGGCGCGCGGGCCGAAGGCGCGCGGCGCGATCCGCGGCGCCGGCCTGGCGGACGCCTGGTCGCCGGACTCCGAGTCCTCGGCCGAGGTGCTCGAGCACCTGCTCGGCCGGGGCGTCGCGGGCCTGCGGATCGCCCTGCAGCTGCACGGCGACCCGCTGACCGACCTCGTCGAGGCCCTGTCGGCCGCCGGCGCCGAGGTCGTCACGGTGCCGGTGTACCGCTGGGAGCTGCCCGCCGACCTCGGCCCGGTGGACCACCTCACCGACCGGCTGCTGGCGGGCGGGCTCGACGCGGTGACCTTCACCAGCGCGCCCGCGGTGGGCGGCCTGCTGCGCCGGGCCGCCGAGCGCGACCTGCGCGATCAGGTGCTCGACGCCCTGCGCCGGACCCTCGTCGTCTGCGTCGGTCCGGTCACCGCGGCCCCGCTGGAGGCCCACGGGGTGCCGACCGTGCAGCCGGAGCGGGCCCGGCTCGGGCCGATGGTGCGGGCGCTGGAGGCGGCGGTCGCCGTCCGGCCCTGACCGGGCCGCGACCTCACCAGGTGTCGACGAAGGGGCGCCGCTCGCCGAGCCGCTTCGGGGCGGCATCGAGGGTCGCCCCGAGCAGCGCGCGGGTGTCGGCGGGGTCGACGACGTCGTCGACCTCGAAGACCGAGGCCACGCTCAGCCCCTTGCCCCGCTCGTACAGCGCCGCGATGAGCTCCGCCCGGCGGGCCGCCCGCGCCCCCGGATCGGGGATGGCGGCCAGCTCCTTGCGGTGGGCGAGGTCGACCGAGCCCTCCAGGCCCATGCCGCCGAACTCGGCCGTGGGCCACGCGAACGTCGCGTACGGCGCCTTGATGCTGCCGCCCAGCATGGCCATCGCGCCGAGCCCGTAGGCCTTGCGCAGCACCAGTGCCACCACCGGCACCGACAGGTTCGCGCCCGCCACGAACATCCGGGAGAAGTGCCGCACGGTCGCCGTCTCCTCGGAGGCCGGGCCGACCATGAACCCCGGGGTGTCGCAGAGCGAGAGCACCGGGAGGCCGTGGGCGTCGCACAGCTGCAGGAACCGGGCCGCCTTGTCCGCCGCGGGGGAGTCGATCGCGCCGCCGAGGTGGTGGGGGTTGTTGGCGAGCACCCCGACCGGACGCCCGTCGAGCTCGGCCAGCGCCGTGAGCACGCCGATCCCGAACCGGGGGCGCAGCTCCAGCACGCTGCCGGTGTCGAACAACCCCTCGACCACGGCCCGGACGTCGTAGGCGCGCAGGCGGTTCTCCGGGACGACCCGGCGCAGCAGCCGCTGGTCGGGGCAGGGGGCGCCACCGGGAAGGTCCGGCTCGCGCAGGTACCGCAGGTAGCGGCGGGCGACCCGGACGGCCTCGGCCTCGTCGCGGACCAGCACGTCGACCACGCCGTTGGCCGTCTGCACCGTCATGGGCCCGATGTCCTCGGGCGCCACCACGCCGAGGCCGCCGCCCTCGATCATGGCCGGCCCGCCCATGCCGAGGTTCGCGTCCTCCGTGGAGATCAGCACATCGCAGCAGCCGGCGAGCGCGGCGTTGCCGGCGAAGCACCGGCCGGAGACGACCCCGATCAGCGGGACCCGCCCGGACAGCCGCGCGAAGTCCCGGAAGGTCGGCACGTCGAGGCCGCTGACCTGGGCGGTGTCGGTGTCGCCGGGCCGCCCGCCGCCGCCCTCGGCGAACAGCACGACGGGCAGCCCGCCGCGCTCGGCCAGGTCGATCATCCGGTCGGTCTTGGCGTGGTTGCGCTTGCCCTGGGTGCCGGCCAGGACCATGTAGTCGTAGGCCATCACCACGCACCGGCGGCCGTCGACGACGCCGATGCCGGTCACCATGCCGTCCCCGGTGGTGTTCTCGACGAGGTCGTCGAGCGGGCGGCGGCGGGCCTGCGCCGCGAGCGTCAGCGCCCCGTACTCGACGAACGACCCGGGCTCGCACAGGTCGGCGATGTTCTCCCGGGCGGTGCGGTGCCCGGTCCGCCGCCGCTTCGCGACGGCCGCGGGCCGGTTCTCGTCGAGCCCGAACCCGCGGCGCCGGCGGACCTCGGCGAGGTCGGGGCGGTCCGCGTCCGGGTCGACCTCCTCGTCGGCGGCGTGCGCGGCCGCGTCGAGCTCGCCGGGGGTGAAGTCGGCCAGCACCGAGCCCTCGTCGACGACGTCGCCGACGGTCACGCCGATCTCGCCGAGCACGCCGTCGGCCGGGGCGGTGACCAGGTGCTCCATCTTCATCGACTCGAGGACGAGCACGGTGCGCCCGCGGGCCAGCGCGTCGCCGGGCGCCGCCTCGACCGCCACCACCACGCCGGCCATCGGCGCGAGGACCTTGCCGGTGTCCGTGTCGTCCCTGCCGGCGTCCCCGTCGGCGCCGGGGGTGGGCCCCTCCGGCGCGATCGCGGGCAGGACCTCCTCGACGAAGCCGGTGTGGATCCGCCCCTCCGCCAGCTCCGGCCGGGCCACGAGCGCGCGCAGCGCGGGGATCGTGGTCGGCGGCCCGGCCACGTCGAACTCGCCGAGGGCGCGGTCGAGCCGGCGCAGCAGCCGGGCCAGGTCGCCGCCCGGCTCGGTGACGACGACCTTGGCCAGCAGCGAGTCGAACCGCGGGCCGACCACGTAGCCGGCGTGGCCGTGGGTGTCGACGCGGACGTCGCGGCCGCCGGGCGGGCGGAACCGGCGCAGCTCGCCCATCCCCGGCCGCACGCCGCCGTCGGGCAGCAGGGTCTCGGTGTTCACCCGGGCCTGCACGGCCAGCCCGCGCGGTACCGGCGGTTCGTCGGGGTCGAGCCCGAGGTCGGCGAGCGTCGCCCCGGCCGCGATCCGCAGCGCGGCCTCGACCAGGTCCACCCCGGTGACCTCCTCGGTCACCGTGTGCTCCACCTGCAGCCGGGGGTTGACCTCCAGGAACGCGATCTCGTCGCCGGCCACGAGGAACTCCACCGTGCCCAGCCCGCGGTAGCCCTCCAGCAGGTCCCGGGCGTGGGCCGGCAGCCGGGCCCGCACGTCGTCGCCGAGCCACGGGCTGGGCGCGAACTCCACGAGCTTCTGCCGGCGACGCTGCAGCGTGCAGTCCCGCTCGCCGAGGGCGACGACCCGGGAGCCGTCCCCGACGACCTGCACCTCGACGTGCCGGGCGCGGGGGAGCAGCCGCTCGACGTAGACCCGCCCGTCGCCGAAGGCCTGCGCGGCCTCCGACCGGCACCGCTCCAGCGCCCCGGCCAGCTCGTCCGGGGTGTGCACCGGCCGCATGCCGCGCCCGCCGCCGCCCGCCAGGGCCTTGACCATCACCGCGGCGCCGGGGCCGAGGGACGCCAGGAACTCGCGGGCCCCGGCGAGGTCGACCGGCCCGTCCGCCGCGGGCAGGACCGGCAGCCCGCGGGCCGCGGCGGCCGCCCGGGCGCGCACCTTGTCCCCGAAGGTCTCCAGCACCTCGGGACCCGGCCCGACGAGCGTCAGCCCGGCCTCCGCGCAGGCCCGCGCGAAGCCCGGGTCCTCGGCGAGGAAGCCGTAGCCGGGGTGGACGGTGTCGGCCCCGGCCCGGCGGGCCGCGGCGACGAGCGCGGCCGCGTCGAGGTAGGCGGCGGTGCCGGTGCCGGGCAGCGGCACCCGCCGGTCGGCCAGCTCGGCGTGCAGGGCCCCCGGCTCGTCGGCCGTCGTCACCGCGACGGTGGTGTACCCGAGGTCGGCGGCGGCCCGGACGATCCGGACGGCGATCTCGCCGCGGTTGGCCACGAGCAGGACGGTCACGAGCGCCTCCCGACGACGATCCCGGCGGCGGCCCGGTCCCAGGCCCCGTCGGCCCCGCGGTCCCGCAGCACCGCCTTCTGCACCTTCTGCGTGGGCGTCCGCGGCAGCGCGTCCGCGACCTCGACGTACCTCGGGACCATGAAGTACGGCATCCGCTCCACGCAGAACGCGATCAGCTCCGCCGGGTCGAACGCGTGCCCCTCGCGGAGCACGACCACGGCCTTGATCTCGTCCTCGGCCAGCTCGGAGGGCACGGCGACGACCGCGCTCTCGGCCACGGCCGGGAACTCGTCGAGCACCCGCTCCACCTCCATGGAGGAGACGTTCTCGCCACCCTTGCGCAGGGCGTCCTTGAGCCGGTCCCGGAAGTAGTAGCGGCCCTCCTCGTCGACGGTGAACGCGTCGCCGGTGTGCAGCCAGCCGTCGCGCCACATCTCGGCGGTCTTCTCCGGGAGCCCGTGGTAGCCCAGCATGACCGTCTCCGGCACCTCCGGCCGCACGACCAGCTCGCCGACCTGCCCGGGCGGGACGTCACGCCCCTGCTCGTCGACGACGCGCAGGTCGTAACCGGCGCGGGCGAACCCCGCCTGCCCGGGCCGGATCCGGTCGGGTGGACCGAGGATCACGCAGCCGATCTCGCTCATCCCGTAGGCGGTCGTGGCCTCGACGCCGAACCGTCGGCGGAAGGCGTCGACGTCGCCGGGCAGCGGCGACATCCCGGCCTGGCGCAGCGGGTTGTCGTGGTCGTCCGGGCGGGGCGGGGCCTGCGCGAGGAGCTGGGCGATCGTGCCGAGCATGCCGGTGAGGGTGATGCCGTGGGCCCGGACGGTGTCCCAGAACCGGGAGACGGAGAAGCCCGGCTCCACCACGCACCGGCAGCCGTGGATCAGCGCGCCGTACACCCCGGCCCACTGCCCGGCGAGGTGGAACAGCGGCAGCGTCACGAGCACCCGGTCCTCGGGCCCCGGCGGCAGGAAGTCCTCCCGGGAGGCGTAGGTGTAGGCGTGCGCGTGCGAGGTCAGGACGCCCTTCGAGGCCCCGGTGGTGCCGGAGGTGTACATGATCGCGACGAGGTCCCGGCCGGTGACCGGCTCGGGCGCCACCGGCGTGGCGGTGAGCAGCTCGTCGAACGGCACCGTCCGGAACCCCGGCAGCGTGCCCGTGCCGCGCACCACCACCGTGCGCAGCCGGGTCAGCTCCCCGGCGACCGCCGCCAGCCGCGGCAGGTAGGCCTCCTCGACGACGAGGGTCTCCGCCGCGGAGTCGTCGAGCACGTGCGCCAGGAAGCGGCCCTTGTAGGCGGTGTTCACCGGGACCTCGACCGCGCCGGTCAGCGACAGCCCGAGCCAGGTGTGCACGAGGTCCAGGGTGTTGTCCAGCAGCAGCGCCACCGCGTCGCCCCGGCCGACGCCCAGCGCCCGCAGCCCGCCGGCGATCCGCAGGGCGCGGGCGTGGGCCTCCGCGAAGGTGTACCGGCCGGTCGCGTCGACGTGGGCGAGCGCGTCGGGCGACCGGTCGAGGACACGGTCGAACGCGAACCCGACCGTCCGGAGCGCGGGGGACGGCAGTGCCGGCATGAGCAGCCTCCTCGAATGTGACGTCTATGTCACATCGCTGGACCCTAACAGCCGAACGGCCGTTCAGGGAGCCGGCGAGGACGGAGGTCGTCGTGTCGGCGGGTGCGGTGCACGGCTCCCGACGCGGGGGGAGGGCCCCGGAGCGGAAGGCCCCGGACCGGCCGACCGGTGCGCGACGACACGTCCCGCCGGGTCCCCGCGCCCGCCGGGCACCCCTGACCGGCGGTTACCCTGGATCACGGCGCGTGCCACGGGGCCGCGGCGGAGGGAGTGCGCAGGTGGTGCAGGTCGGATCGGCCGTTGCGGGGGACGTGCTCGCGGAGGCCGGGCGGCGGCGATCGTTCGCGGTGATCAGCCACCCCGACGCCGGCAAGTCCACGCTCACCGAGGCGCTCGCCCTGCACGCCGAGGTGATCGACTCGGCCGGTGCGGTGCACGGCAAGTCCGGCCGCCGCGGCGTCACCTCGGACTGGATGGAGATGGAGCGCCAGCGCGGCATCTCGGTCTCCAGCGCGGTGCTGCAGTTCGCGTACTCCGACGCCGTCGTCAACCTGCTCGACACCCCGGGCCACGGCGACTTCTCCGAGGACACCTACCGCGTGCTCGCCGCCGTCGACGCCGCCGTGATGCTGCTCGACGCCGCCAAGGGCCTCGAGCCGCAGACCCTCAAGCTGTTCGACGTCTGCCGGTCCCGGAAGATCCCCGTGATCACGTTCGTGAACAAGTGGGACCGGCCGGGCCGCGAGCCGCTGGAGCTGCTCGACGAGGTGGAGCAGACGATCGGGCTGCGGCCGATGCCGGTCACCTGGCCGCTCGGCGTCGCGGGGGAGCTGCGCGGGCTGATCGAGGTCGCAACGGGGGAGTTCACCCGCTACACCCGCGCCGCGGGCGGGGCCACCCGGGCGAGCGCCGAGGTCGTGCCGGCGGAGGTGATCGCCGCCGAGGAGCCGGAGTTCTGGGCCACCGCGCAGGACGAGATCGCCCTGCTGGAGGAGATCGGCGCGCAGTTCGACGAGAAGGACTTCCTGGCCGGCACCGCCACGCCGGTCCTGTTCGGGGCGGCGCTGTCGAACATCGGCGTCGCCCGGCTGCTCGACGCGCTGGTCGAGCTGGCCCCGCCCCCGTCGGAGCGGGAGGACGCCGAGGGCCGCCCGCGTGCGCTCGACGCCCCGCTCTCCGGCCTGGTCTTCAAGGTCCAGGCAGGCATGGACAAGGCGCACCGCGACCGGATGGCTTTCCTGCGCATCCACTCCGGGCGCTTCGAGCGCGGCATGGTGCTCACCCACGCCGCCACCGGCAAGCCCTTCGCCACCAAGTACGCGCAGTCGGTGTTCGGCAGCCAGCGCACGACCGTCGAGGAGGCCTTCCCCGGCGACGTCGTCGGCCTGGTCAACGCCAACGCGCTGCGCCCCGGGGACACCCTCTACGCCGCGGACCCGGTGCACTACCCGGCCATCCCCAGCTTCGCGCCCGAGCACTTCGCCGTGGCCCGCTGCGCCGACGCCGGCAAGAGCAAGCAGTTCCGCCGCGGCATCGAGCAGCTCGACGGCGAGGGCGTGATCCAGGTGCTGCGCTCGGAGCGGCGCGGCGACCAGGCGCCGGTGCTCGCCGCCGTCGGCCCCCTGCAGTTCGACGTCGTGGCCGCGCGGATGGCGTCCGAGTTCTCCGCCCCGATCACGCTGGAGCACCTGCCCTACCAGGTCGCCCGGGTCACCGACGAGGCCGGCGAGCAGGCGCTCTCGACGCAGTCGGAGTGCGAGGTGCTGACCCGCAGCGACGGGGTGCGGCTGGCGGTGTTCAGCAACAAGTGGCGGATGGACGTGGTGATCCGCAAGTTCCCGGACGTCCCGTTCGAGCCGCTGCTCGCGGGCACCGTCGACTGAGCCGCCGTGCCGGCGGCGACCTGGCGGAACTGGTCGGGCAACCAGCGGGCCCGGCCGACCCGGGTCGTCGAGGCGCGCGACGCCGGCGAGGTCGCCTCGGCCGTGCAGGCCGCGGCCCGGGAGGGGCTGCGGGTCAAGGCCGTGGGCAGCGGCCACTCGTTCACGGGGATCGGGGTGCCCGACGGGGTCGCGATCCGGCCGCCCTCGACCCCGTCGGTGACCCTCGACGGCAGCCTCGCGACGGTGCCCGCGGGGCTCACGCTGCGCGCGCTCAACGCGCTCCTGTGGGAGCACGGCCGAGCGCTGCCGAACCTGGGCGACATCGACGCGCAGACGATCTCCGGCGCGATCTCCACCGGCACGCACGGCACCGGCGCCGGCTATCGGGGCATCGCCGCGCAGGTCCGCGGCCTGGAGATGGTCCTGGCCGACGGGTCGCTGCTGCGCTGCACCCCGGACGAGAACCCGGAGGTGCTGTACGCCGCGCGGGTCGGGCTGGGCGCGCTGGGCGTGCTCACGGCGGTGACCCTGCAGACCGTCCCCGCGTTCCGGCTGCACGCGGTGGAGCGGGCGCTGCCGCTGGCCGAGGTCCTCGACGGGCTCGACGGGCTCGCCGCCGCGAACGACCACGTCGAGTTCTACTGGTTCCCGCACACCGAGCTCGCGGTGCTGAAACGGAACAACCGCACCGACCTGGATGCGCCTCGGCGTGGCCGGGCGGCCGAGTGGGTGGGCGACGAGCTGCTGGGCAACGCCGGGTTCGCAGCCGCCTGCGGGCTGGGCGCGCGCGTCCCGGCGCTGGTGCCCCGGTTGAACCGGCTCATGGCGGGGCGGATGGCCGCGCCGGAGTACGTCGACCGCTCCTACCGTGTCTTCTGCAGCCCGCGGCGCGTGCGCTTCCTGGAGATGGAGTACGCCGTGCCCCGTGCGGCGCTGGGGGAGGCGTTCGCCGGACTGCGGGCGGCCGCGGTGCGGCACGGCGGGGACGTGACGGTGCCGGTGGAGGTGCGGGTCACCGCGGCCGACGACATCCCGCTGTCCACGGCCGCCGGCCGCGACACCGCCTACCTCGCCGTGCACGTCGCGCGCGGGCGGCCGCACGAGGCGTACTTCGGGGCCGTCGAGTCGGTGATGGCCGCGCTCGCCGGGCGCCCGCACTGGGGAAAGCTGCACAGCCGGACGGCCAAGCAGCTCCGCACGCTCTATCCCGGTTTCGACGCCTTCGTCGCGCTCCGGGACCGGCTCGACCCCGAGGGCCGCTTCCGCAACGCCTACCTGGACCGTGTGCTGGGCGTTCCCGGGCTGTGAGACGTGTCCGAAATTGAGATTTCCCTTGTTCGGTAGGGGTGGCCAGGGGTAGCAGTTAGACATGGCTAACGCGAGGCCGGTGGTCCGGGAGTTCCGGGTGCTCCGCCGGGCCTGCCTGGCACCGTCCGCCCGCCCCGCCCGGCGGGTCGGCCTCGGCGGCGCGACCGAGCCGTCCGTCCGGCTCGCGGTGGTCGCCGCGGTGGTGATGGTGGTGCTCGCGGGCGGCCTCCTCGCGGCCGTCGCGGCCGGCGCCCCGGCCGCCGTCGTGCTGGGCCTCTGCGTGGCCGCCCTGCTCGTCCGGCCGCTCGCCGTGCTGCGGCACCGCCGGGCCGCCCGCCGGCGCTGACGGGCCGTCTCCACAAGGGGCCACCCGAGCAGCAGCACCCCGCAGCGCCGCAGCCGCACACCCGTCGAAGCGCGGACCCACACCCGGAGCCCGCGTCGCACAGCCCGTCGACCGGGTGTGTCGCGCCGGTTCGGGTGTGGTCGAGGCGCCGTCGCGATCCTGGGCCTCGTGCGCCGGCCAGGTGGATCGGGCGCCGCGGGTCTCGAAGGTGCCGGCGCTGCCGACCCCCGCCTCCTGCGTCCTCACACCCGTTCCAGCCCCGCACACCCCGTCGACGACCTGTGCCGCCGACCTCGACGGTGTGAGGGCGGTCCCGGGCAGGTGTGCGGGGCCGGGGCGGGTGTGCCGGGCTCGGCCGGGTGTGCAGGGCTCGGGCGGGTGTGAGGGCGGCTCGGGCAGGTGTGCAGGGCTCGGGCGGGTGTGCCGGGCCCGAGCCGGTCTGACGGGGGGCCCGAGCCGGCGTGCCGACCGGCCCGAGCGGGCGTCGCGGTGGCGTGAGAGCAGACGCTCCCGCCGGGCCCGCTGCGGGGACCACCCGGCGCGGACGGCCGCCCCGGTAGCGTCGCGGTGTGGCCCGCAGGACCCGAACCGCCAAGACCCAGCCCGACCCGCCCGACCTCCCGTCGTCGTACGACCCGGCGACCGGGCCGCCGGAGACCGGGGACCTGTGGGACGGGGTCGAGGCCGGGCCGGACCTGGTCCTGCCGGAGCACGTCGCGGACCTTCGGCTGCACGAGTGCCGGTTCTCCGGCGTCGACCTCGGCGGGCGCACCCTGAGCGGGCTGCACTGCCGCGACACCGAGTTCCACCGCTGCGACCTCTCCGGCGCGGTGCTCGACGACGCCGTGTTCACCCGCGTCACGTTCACGGACTGCCGGTTCACCGGCGCCGAGCTGAACGGGGCCGGGCTCAACGACGTCCGGATCTCCGGCTGCCGCGCCGACCTCGCCCGGTTCCGGATGGCCACCGGGACGTTCCTGCACGTCGAGGACACGTCGCTGCGCGGCGCCGATCTCTACCGGTTCACCGCCCGCGACTGCGCCTTCCTGCGCTGCGACCTCGGCGAGGCCTCCCTGGAGGACGCCCGGCTGGCCGGCACCGACCTGCACGGCTCGACCGTCGACGCCCTGCGCGGCCCGCTCGCCCTGCGCGGCTGCCGGATCGGCCCCGACCAGCTCGTGCCGGTCGGGGCCCTGCTGCTCGCCGCGGTGGGCGTCGAGATCACCGAGCGGCGCTGACACCGCCGCCCGACGGCCGGGGCGACCGGGGCGTCTCGTGCAGGATCGCCGACACACGCTGCCGGCTGACCCCGAAGAGCTTGCCGATCCGGGTGATCGACACCTCCTCGCGCTGCAGCGCCCGCGCCTCCTCCCGGCGGAACCGGCCGCCGACGGTGCCCAGGTCGTCGAGCGCGCGGGTGAGCGCCTCGACCACCAGCGGGCGCTCCTCCTGCGTGACGATCTCGTGCCAGCTCAGCCCGCGGGCCCGCAGCTGCTCCAGCTGGTCGACCCGCCGGCGGGCCTCGCCGAGGTCGGCCATCGTGCGGTCGAGCTGGCGGCCCAGCTCCCGGAGGGCCTGCACGGCGGGATCGTGGACGGCATCGGTCACCGCAGCGCCATCAGGGCGGTCGCCACCGGCTTCCAGCGCTCGGCGTAGTCCGCGAGCTCCGGCCCCTCCGACCAGGTCGCGTCGATGAGGTAGAGACCCGGGAGCGCGCACGTGCCGCCCAGCTCGGACAGCACCGGCTTGAGGGTCAGGTCGGGCGCCATGGCGTGCCCCGGCCCGGCGCCCAGCATCAGCGGCACGGCCACGACGTCCTGCAGCCCCGTGCCGCCGGCGAACTGGTCCAGGAAGAGCTTGAGCAGGCCGGTGTAGGTGGCCTTGAAGGTCGGGCTGGCGAACACCACCAGCGCGGACTCCTGCACGGTCTTCACGGCCGCGGCGACGGCCTCGTCACCCCAGCCCAGCAGGCCCGGGCCGAGCTCGACGAGGTCGATCACGTGGTCGGGCGCGGCGCCGGTGAGCTTCTCGGCCAGCGCGGTGCCGGCCTGGAGGGTGCGGCTGGCGGGCTTCGGGTTGCCGACGACGACGGTGACGGTCACGTGCGCTCCTGCTCTCGATCTCGGGGGGGGGCCTCGGCTCAGCATTCCATCCCGGCCGCCCCGCGCGCGCCGCCCACCGATCGACCCCGCGCGTCCACCGCACGGCCCCGAACCGCCGGACCCGGCCCGGCGCAGGGGGTCCGTGCGCGCCCGCGCCCCGGGTGAGCAGCGGCGTCGTCCGGTCGTCGGCCCCGGGTCACGGCCTTGACCCGGCCGTGGCCCACCCGTGCACGCCCGTCACCCGTTTGAGACCGTGTGGTGTCCGCCCCCAGTCCGTACGTATCTCGGGAGACGCAGTTGAAGAACCTCGGACGCGCACTCGGCAAGTTCAGCGCCGGCCTCCTCGACGCCCTGGGCATCCTCGGCGGCTGGAACCGGGGCCGCCGCGCCCGCTGACGCCGGCCGGCCCGCCCGGCCCGTCGACCGGCCGGGCGGGCCTCCCGGTCCGTTCCTCCCGCGTCCCGCGGCCGTCCGCAGCCCCTCGCTCCGGCCGCGGCCCCTCTCCTCCTTCCCGCGGTCCTCCCGGTCGACGCCGACGTCCAGCAGATCGACGTCGACTTCGTCGACCGGCCGGACCCGCTGTTCACCGCCGTCGGCGCGAAGGGACCGGTCTCGTGGCCCCGGGTGGTCGAGCCGCGGCGCCACCCTGCGGCCGTTCGGCCCAGTCCCGATCATCGGGGTGTTTCCGGCTCGGGTCGAATCCGGACATCTCCGTCACGCATGTCGTCCAACCCTTGACAGTGGGTGGTGTCGGGCCGCACCGTGTTGCGCGTGGTGCTGCACGTTCCGCAGTACGCACAGCCCCCCGCCTGTCAGCCCGGCATCCGAGGACGCGGCCCATGAACTTCGCCTGCCAGCTCGCCGATCTCCCGCGCGGCGCCGCCCTGCGACTCACCGACCTCCCCGGCAGCCCGCCGGTCGCGCTCTTCCACACGGACGACGGCGAGCTCTTCGCCGTCGACGACACCTGCACCCACGCCGACGCCTCGCTCGCCGACGGCTTCGTCGAGGACTGCGCCGTCGAGTGCCCGCTGCACGCCGCGATCTTCGACCTGCGCACCGGGGAGGCGGACGGCCTCGTCGCGCGGTACCCGGTCCGCACGCACACGGTCGTGATCGAGGACGGCGCGGTCTACGTCCAGCTGTCGGACAAGATCCCGCACCTGCCCGCGGGCGTGCGCCGGTTCGCCGCCTCGTGAACCGCCCCGTGACCACCTCGGCATCACCCCGCGTCGTCGTCATCGGCTCCGGCGTCGTCGGCGCCGCGGTGGCCGACGAGCTGACCCGGCGGGGCTGGACCGACGTCACCGTGCTGGACCGGGGTGCACTGTCCCTGCCCGGCGGGTCCTCCTCGCACGCGCCGGGACTCGTCTTCCAGGCCAGCCCCTCGCGCACGCTGGCGCGGTTCGCCCGGTACACCGTCGAGAAGCTGTCCTCCCTCGACCTGGACGGGCAGTGGTGCTTCAACCAGGTCGGCGGCCTCGAGGTCGCCACCGAGCCCGCCCGCGTCGACGAGCTGTGGCGCCGGCACGGGTACCTGAGCTCGGTGGGCGTGGAGTCGACGGTCGTCGGGCCGGAGGAGTGCGCCGCGCTGCACCCGCTCGTGCCCGCGGACCGCGTGCTGGCCGGTCTGCACATCCCGACCGACGGCCTGGCGAAGGCCCCGCGGGCCGTCGAGGCCCAGGCCCGGCGCGCGATCGCGCGCGGCGCGCGGTTCCTCGGCGAGCAGCGCGTGGTGGAGGTGCTGCGCGACAAGGGCCGGGTGACGGGGGCCCGGACGGAGTCGGCCGCCGCCGGCGGCGGCCGGGGCCAGGAGGTCTTCCCGGCCGACGTCGTCGTGCAGTGCACCGGGTTCTGGGGGCCGCTGACCGGGGCCCTGGTCGACCTGCCCACCCCGCTGCTGCCGATGGCGCACCAGTACGCCCGCACCACCCCGGTGCCGGGGCTGCGGGACCGCGGCGCCCAGGAGGCGGTCGCGCCGATCCTGCGTCACCAGGACCGCGACCTCTACTTCCGCGAGCACGGCGAGCGGCTCGGCATCGGCTCCTACGCCCACCGGCCGATCCCGGTCGACCCGGCGAACCTGCCGACGCACACCGCGATGCCGTCGTCGCTCGACTTCACGCCGGAGGACTGGGCGCCGGCCTTCGCGGACGCGCAGGCGCTGCTGCCCGCCCTGCAGGGCGTCGAGGTCGAGCACGGCTTCAACGGCGTGTTCTCCTTCACCGCGGACGGCATGCCGCTGCTCGGCGAGCACCCCGACCTGCGCGGCTACTGGGTGGCCGAGGCCGTGTGGGTCACGCACTCCTGCGGCGTCGCGCGGGCGCTGGCGGAGTGGCTGGTCGACGGGCACCCGTCGCTCGACGTCCACGCCTGCGACCTCAACCGCTTCACCGAGGCCCAGCGCGCGCCGGCCTACGTCGCGCAGCGGGCCGCGCGGAACTTCGTCGAGGTCTACGACATCGCGCACCCGCTCGACCCGCCGGCGGGGCCGCGCCCGATGCGCACCAGCCCCTTCCAGCTGCGCCAGCAGGAGCTCGGGGCGGTGTTCACCGAGATCGGCGGCTGGGAGCGGCCGCTGTGGTTCGAGGCCAACGCCGGCCTGCCCGAGGTCGCGCGGATCCCGGGCCGCGGGGAATGGGCCTCGCGGCACTGGTCGCCGATCGCGGGGGCCGAGGCGCTCGCGACGCGCGACCGCGTCGCCCTGTACGACATGACGCCGCTGACCCGCGTCGAGGTCGCCGGGGCCGGCGCCTGCGCCTTCCTCGACGGCCTGACCAGCAACGAGGTCGACGTCGCGGTGGGCCGGGTCGTCTACACCCTGATGCTCACCGAGGCCGGCGGCGTGCTCTCCGACCTCACCGTGACCCGGCTGGGCGAGGAGCTGTTCCAGGTCGGGGCCAACGGCGAGGTGGACGTCGACCGGCTGCGCCGCCTCGCCCCGCCCGGGGTGTCCGTGCGCGACGTGACGGCGGGGACCTGCGGCGTCGGGCTGTGGGGCCCGCGGGCCCTGGACGTGCTGTCGTCGGTGAGCACGGACGACCTCTCGTTCGGCTACTTCCGGGCCCGCCGGATCCACGTCGGCGCGGTCCCGGTGCTCGCGCTGCGCGTGTCCTACGTCGGCGAGCTGGGCTGGGAGCTCTACACCACGGCCGACCAGGGCCTCGCGCTCTGGGACACGCTCTGGGCGGCCGGCGCCGGGCACGGGATGGTCGCCGCGGGACGGCACGCGTTCACCAGCCTGCGCCTGGAGAAGGGCTACCGGGCCAGCGGCGTGGACATGACCAGCGAGGACCGGCCCCTCGAGGCCGGCCTCGGGTTCGCGGTCAAGCCGGGGGAGTACCCGGGTGCGGCGGCGGTCTCCGCGGAACCCCGCCGTCGGCTGGTCCCGGTGGTCATGGACGAGCCGACGGACGTCGTCCTGGGCGCCGAGCCGGTCTACTCCGGGGACACCCCCGTCGGGTTCGTGACCAGCGCCGCCTACGGCCCGACGATCGACGCCGGCATCGCCTACGCCTGGCTGCCCGCCGACCTCGCCGCCCCGGGCACCCCGGTGGCCGTCGAGTACTTCGGTGCCCGGCTGCCCGGTGTGGTCGCCGCCGAGCCCCTGTTCGACCCCGAGGGGAAGCGGCTCCGCCCGTGACCGCGCGTTGACACGCCCCCGTGCGCGGTCGGTGGGGCTGGACCTTCACCGACCGCGCACGGGCGGCGGAGGCGTTGAGTACGGCGGGGTGAGGCCTTCCAACATCGGGAAGTGCTCACACCCACCTCGGCCGAGCGGCGCGTGCTGATCGTCCCACGCGATCTCCCCGAAACCCCGCGAAGATCGTCCGGTGCTCGGCACCCTCGCGCCACGGCGAGCGTCGAGGTCCGGACCGGGGTTCCGGGCCGGCCGGTGGTCTTCCGCGGCTCCGCAGCGGTCGCAGCCGGCCTGCTTTCGACCTGGTGCGGTGGGCGCCCCCTTCGATCAGTACCGGTGCGGTGAACCCATGATCGAACAGCGCTGGTGCTCCTTCCGCCCTACTCCCACCAGCCCATCCTGCGGCTGATGTCCCGGGCGGCGGTGACGACGGGCGGGGCCAGGTCCTCGAGGCGCTCCGGCGGGAGGCGGTAGCTCGGGCCGGAGAGGGACAGCGCGGCGGCGACGTGGCCCGTCTGGTCCCGGATCGGGGCCGCGACGGCGTTGAGCCCGATCTCGTACTCCTCGACGACGACCGCGTACCCCGTGTCGCGGACCCGGCGCAGGTCGGCCTCGACCGCGTCGCGCGCGGTCAGGGTGCGTTCGGTGAACGGCTCCGGGTGCTCGAGCACGTCCTTGAGCAGCGTGTTCAGGTCGGCCGGGTCGAGCCAGGCGATCAGCGCCTTGCCGCTGGAGGTGCAGTGCAGCGGGGTGATGCGGCCGATCCAGTTGTAGGTCAGGACGGTCGACGGCCCGCGGGCCTGGTGCACGTTGACGGCGTAGCGGTCCTGGAGCACGGCGATGTTGACGGTCTCGCCGAACTCCTGGGCGAGGCGCTCGCAGGACTCCCGGCCCAGCCGCGTGACGTCGAGCCGCCCGGAGACGGCCCCGGCCAGCGGGATCAGCCCGAACCCGAGGGTGTACTTGCCGCGGTCCGTGGCCTGCTCGACCAGCCCCCGCTCCTCCAGCGCACCCAGCAGCCGGAACGCGGTCGACTTGTGGACGTCGAGCTCGACGGCCACCTCGCTGACCCCGGCCTCCCCGCGGCGGGCCAGGATCTCCAGGACGGTGATGGCGCGGTCCACGGACTGCACGCCCCCGTCCCGCGGGCGATCCGTGTTGCCCATGACGGAACTATAGGGGCGGGTATGCCCGGTCTGCTTGACCCTGTACGGGGTTCGGAGCACGCTTCCGGCCGTGCCTGACCTCTTCATCGACGGCCGGTGGACCTCCGGGACGGGTGGCTCCGCCCAGGTGGTGAACCCCTTCGACGCCTCGGTCGTGCGGTCGGTCGACCAGGCCTCGGCGGCCGATGTGGACCGTGCCGTGGCCGCCGCGCGTCGGGCGTTCGACGACACCTCCGGGCCGTGGCGCACCACGGAGCCCCCGCAGCGCGGCGCCCTGCTCCGGCGCATCGCCGACCTGCTGGTCCGCGACAAGGAGGAGATCGCGCACACCGAGACCCTCGACACCGGCAAGACGCTGACCGAGAGCCGCATCGACGTCGACGACGTCACCGCGGTCTTCCGCTACTACGCCGACCTCGCCGACAAGGACGCCGGACGGCTCGTCGAGACCGGGCTCCCGGCCGTCGTCAGCCGGGTGGTGCACGAGCCGGTCGGCGTGTGCGCGCTGGTCACGCCCTGGAACTACCCGCTGCTGCAGCTGTCGTGGAAGGTCGCGCCCGCGCTGGCCGCCGGCAACACCGTGGTGATCAAGCCGAGCGAGGTCACGCCGCTGACCTCGGTCCACCTCGTGAAGCTGTGCGAGGAGGCCGGGGTCCCGGCCGGCGTCGTGAACATCGTGCTGGGCGACGGGCCCACGGTCGGCGCCCCGCTGACCGGCCACCCGGACGTCGACCTGGTCAGCTTCACCGGCGGCCTCGCGACCGGGCGGGCGATCATCCGCGCCGGGGCCGAGACGATCAAGCGCACCGCGGTCGAGCTCGGCGGCAAGAACCCCAACATCGTCTTCGCCGACACCGACTTCGAGCTCGCCGTGGACTACGCGATGCTCGCGGTGTTCCTGCACTCCGGGCAGGTCTGCTCGGCGGGCGCCCGGCTGATCGTCGAGGACCCCCTGCACGACGACCTCGTCGCCGAGATCGCCCGCCGCGCCGCCCGGATCCGTCTCGGCAGCGGTCTGGAGGAGGGCGTCGAGGTCGGGCCGCTGGTCTCCGAGACGCACCGGGCGAAGATCGAGGGCTTCGTGGCGTCGGCGCGGGAGGAGGGCGCGACGGTCGTCTGCGGCGGCGCCCGGCCGGACGACCCCGCGCTGGCCAAGGGCTACTTCTACCTGCCCACGGTGATCACGGACGTCAGCCGGGACATGCGGGTGATCCGGGAGGAGACCTTCGGCCCGATCCTCACCGTGGAACGGTTCACCACCGAGGCGCAGGCGATCGAGCTGGGCAACGACACCGAGTACGGCCTGGCCGGCGCGGTGTTCACCCGGGACATGGGCCGGGCGCACCGGGTCGCGTCCGCGCTGCGGCACGGGACCGTGTGGATCAACGACTACCACCCGTACGTGCCCGGTGCGGAGTGGGGCGGGATGAAGCGGTCCGGCAACGGCCGCGAGCTCGGGCACGCCGGTCTCCACGAGTACCAGGAGGCCAAGCACGTCTGGCACAACACCGCCCCCGCGCCGCAGGGGTGGTTCAAGGGCTGATCCGCCGGGAGGCCTGGTGAGCACCACCGAGCACGAGCAGCACGACCACGGACTCTCCGAGTTCGGCTACAGCCAGTCCCTCGACCGCAGCATCGGCAAGTTCGCGAGCTTCGCCGCCGGCGTCAGCTACATCTCGATCCTCACCGGAACCTTCCAGCTGTTCTACTTCGGGTTCGGGCTCGGCGGGCCGGTGTACTGGTGGTCCTGGCCGATGGTGTTCGTCGGCCAGCTGATGGTGGCGCTCTGCTTCGCCGAGCTCGCCGGCCGCTACCCGGTCGCGGGGTCGGTCTACAACTGGTCCAAGCGCCTGGCCGGCCCGACGGTCTCGTGGCTGGCGGGCTGGATGATGTTCACCGCGTCCGTGGTCACCCTCGCCGCCGTGGTGCTGGCCTACCAGGTCACGCTGCCGCAGATCTGGTCCGGCTTCCAGCTGGTGGGCGACGGCAGCGACACGACGGACTTCGGGTACAGCGCCGTCATCTGGGGCGCGATCCTCATCCTGTTCACGACGCTCGTCAACGCGTTCGGCGTGAAGCTGATGGCGCGGATCAACAGCACGGGCGTGTTCATCGAGCTGATCGCCGCGATCCTGCTGGTGGTCATCCTCGCGATCAACGTCGTGAACCCGCCGTCGGTCTTCTTCGACACCAAGGACATCGGTGCCGGGCAGCCCGGCGGCTACTTCGCGGTGTTCCTGGTGGCCTCCATCGCCTCGGCCTACGTCATGTACGGCTTCGACACGGCCAGCTCGCTGGGCGAGGAGACGGTCGACCCGCGCAAGACGGCGCCGAGCGCGATCCTCCGCGCCGTGATCGCGTCCTTCGTCATCGGCGGATGCATCCTGCTGTTCGGCATCCTGGCCGCGCCGGACCTCGACGACCCGCAGCTGGGGATGGCGTCGGGCGGTCTCCAGCTCATCGTGCTGCAGGCCCTCGGCGGCCCGCTCGGCAAGGTGTTCCTGGTCTGCATCGTCGTCGCGATCACCGTCTGCGCACTGGCCGTGCACACCGCGGGCATCCGGCTGATGTTCGCGATGGCCCGCGACAACGCGCTGCCGGCCGGAGCCCGCCTGGCGCGGATCGACCCCAAGCGCAAGACGCCGGTCATCCCGGCGATCCTCATCGGCGTCGTCGCCGTCCTGATCCTGGCCGTGAACATCGGGACGCCGGCGATCTTCACCGCGGTCACCAGCGTCGCGGTCATCATGATCTACCTGGCGTACCTGCTCGTGACGGTGCCGATGCTCGTCAAGCGGTTCCGCGGGCAGTGGCCCGGGCCCGAGGGGGCCACCGGCGGCTACTTCTCGCTCGGCAGGCTCGGCCTGCCGATCAACGTCCTGGCCGTGCTGTGGGGCGCGGCGATGGCACTGAACCTGGCCTGGCCGCGGGCCGACGTCTACGGCGAGGGCGTCGTGCGCTGGATCGCGTTCCTCTTCATCGGGGCGGTCGCGCTGGTCGGGCTCGTGTGGTTCCGGCTCAAGGGGCGCCACCAGCTCGGCACGCTGCCCGAGCACATGGCCCAGCAGATGGAACAGATGGAGGGGGAGCTGCCGTGACGGGGATCCACATCGGGGAGGCGCCGGGTGCCGGCGAGACCGGCACGTTCGACTACGTCGTGGTCGGCGGGGGCTCCGCGGGCTGCGCCCTCGCGGCCCGGCTGTCCGAGGACCCGTCGGTCACGGTGTGCCTGCTGGAGGCCGGCCCGTCGGACGTCGGGGACCCGGCCGTCCTGCGCCTCGAGGACTGGATGTACCTGCTGGACTCCGGCTACGACTGGGACTACCTCGTCGAGCCGCAGGAGCACGGCAACTCCTTCCTGCGGCACGCCCGGGCCAAGGTGCTCGGCGGCTGCTCCTCGCACAACTCCTGCATCGCGTTCTGGACCCCGCGCGAGGACCTCGACGAGTGGGCGGCGCTGGGCTGCGAGGGCTGGTCGGCCGACGAGTGCTGGCCGCTGATCCGCCGGCTGGAGACCAACGACGGGCAGTGGCGCGGACCCGCCCACCACGGCCACGGCCGCTCCGGGCCCGTGAACATCATGCAGATCCCGCCGGACGACCCGTGCGGCGTCGCGGTGCTGGAGGCGTGCGCGGCCGTCGGGCTGCCGACGGTGCGGTTCAACGAGGGCGTCACGATCACCGAGGGCGCCGGCTTCTTCCAGATCAACTCGTTCCCGGACGGCACCCGGGCGTCGGCGTCGGTCAGCTACCTGCACCCGGTCATGGACACCCGGCCGAACCTCGAGGTCCGCACGGACTCCTGGGCCTCCCGCGTGCTCTTCAGCCCGGACAGTCCTGGGGGCACCCGGGCCACGGGCGTGGAGTACCAGCGCGGCATCGGACCGGGCCGGGAGATCGTGCGGGCGAACCGCGAGGTGGTCCTCTCCGCCGGCGCGATCGACACGCCCAAGCTGCTGATGCTCTCCGGGGTCGGCCCCGCCGAGCACCTCCGGGAGTTCGGGGTCGAGGTCCTCGTCGACGCCCCCGGTGTGGGCGGCAACCTCGACGACCACGTCGAGGGCCTGGTCATGTGGGACGCGGGCCGGCCGATGGTCGCCCGGTCCACGCAGTGGTGGGAGATCGGGCTGTTCCACTGCACGCTGCCGGGGCTGAACCGGCCGGACCTGATGATGCACTACGGCTCCGTGCCGTTCGACCTCAACACGGTGCGCTGGGGCTACCCGACCACGGACAACGGCTTCTGCCTCACCCCGAACGTCACGCGCGGCCGGTCGCGGGGCACGGTGCGGCTGCGCAGCCGGGACTTCCGCGACCGCGCCCGGGTGGACCCGCGGTACTTCACCGATCCCGACGGCCACGACATGCGCGTCATGACCGAGGGCATCCGGCTGGCCCGGCGGATCGCCGAGCAGCCCGCGCTGAAGGAGTGGGTGGCCCGCGAGCTGGCGCCGGGGCCCGAGGCCGTGCGCGACGACGAGATCGAGGACTACGTCGTCAAGACCCACAACACCGTCTACCACCCGGCCTGCACGGTGAAGATGGGCCCGGCGACGGACCCGAGGGCGCCGCTGGACCCGCAGCTGCGGGTGCGCGGGGTGGAGAACCTGCGGGTGGCCGACGCCTCCGTGCTGCCCTTCCTGCCCGCGATCAACCCCAACATCACCACGATGATGGTCGGCGAGAAGTGCGCCGACCTGCTGAAGGCGAGCCGGTAGGGCCGCCGCGCGCCGTGGGGGAGCCCGCGACGGCTCGACGAGGCTCCTCGGCGGCGCGCGGCACGATCCTCTACTCCGGCAGCAGGCCGAGCTGGGCCAGCATGTCCAGCTGGTCCCAGTACATCCGGACGCGGACGACCTCGTCGCCCCGCACCGTGTAGACGGCCGCGAACGGGACCTCGATGCGGGCGCCGGTCGGCGGGGTCTCCGTGCCGTCGGGGTTGCCCAGCGGTCCGGTGTTCGTCCCCCGGAACAGCGACTCCTCGACGACCGTGTCGCCGTCCACGTAGGTGCGGTGCACGACGACCTGGTTGTCGGGGAAGGCCTTCTCGTTCTCGGCCCAGAAGTCGCGCAGTCCCTGGCGGCCCTTGGCGTCGAAACCGGGCAGCGTGAGCTCGCAGTCCTCGGCGAACGGGGCCACGAACCCGTCGACGTCGTGGGCGTTCCAGGCGTCGGTCAGGCGGTCGAACGTCGTCCTCAGGTCCATCGTCGTCTCCTCCGGGATCCGGACAGGGCGCGCCCACGCTAGGGAGCCCGCGCCGGCGGCCGACAGGGCCGAGGGACCGTGCCCGGCGGCCGATCGGGAGGGGCGGAAGCCCCGAGGAGGGCGTCGCGGCACGATCGGTACCGGTACGGGACGGATCGGTGGTGTGGTCGGGGCTCGGCACGCCCTCGGCGACCTTGCCGCACACGAGCCGGTGGGCGATGCTCGCGGAGATGCCTGCCCACGCTCTCCGGCCCCACCTGCGCCACCCGGCGCACTCCCGCGCCGACGCTCTCACCGGGACGCCGCCCGGCGAACCGGTCACACTGCCCGTCGGGGGGGAGGCCTGCGCATGAGTACCGCCCTCGCCGTCCGGCTGCGCGAGCTCGCCGCGGCCGGGCCGGACCGCCCCGCGCTGACCGACGAGCACGGCGTTGTGACCCGCCGCGAGCTCGACGACCGCTCCACCCGGCTCGCCCGCCGCTTCGCCGCGCTCGGGGTCGGGTACGGCGACTTCGTGTCGATCGCGCTCCCGAACGGGATCCGGCACGTCGAGTGCTCGCTGGCGGCGTGGAAGCTCGGGGCGGTGCCGCAGCCGCTGTCCCACCGGCTCCCGCCCGCGGAGCTCGCCGCGCTGGTCGGGCTCGCCGATCCGGCCCTGGTCGTGGGCCTGGACCCCGGCGACGGGCGGCCGTGGCTGACCGGGGACGAGGACCTGTCCGCCGGCGACGCCACGCCGCTGCCCGACGTCGTCGGCCCCTCGTGGAAGGCGCCGACCTCGGGTGGCAGCACCGGACGCCCGAAGCTGATCGTCGCGGGGCAGGAGGCGAGCGTGGAGGCCGTGCTCGCCCGCGCGCCCCTGCTGCGGATCGACCGGGACGGGGTGTTCCTGTCGACCGCGCCGCTCTACCACAACGCGCCGTACATGTTCTCGCTGATGGCGCTGCTGCAGGGGCACCACGTCGTCCTCATGGGCCGGTTCGACGCCGCCCGCGCGCTGGACCTCGTCGCCGCGCACCGGGCGACCTGGCTGTACGTGGTGCCGACGATGATGGGCCGGATGCTGCGGCTGCCCGCGGCGGTCCGCGAGGCCGCCGACCTGTCGTCGTTGCGGACCGTGCTGCACGTCGGCGCACCCTGCCCGCCGCACGTCAAGCGCGGCTGGCTGGACTGGGTGGGCCCGGAGACCGTCGTCGAGCTGTACTCGGGCACCGAGGCGCAGGCCAACTGCATGATCGACGGCCGGGAGTGGCTGGCGCGGCCCGGCTCGGTCGGGCGGGTGCAGCGCGGCCGGATGAGCGTGCGCGGCGAGGACTTCCGCGAGCTGCCGCCGGGCGAGGTCGGTGAGATCTGGATGCGGCCGGACGGGGAGGCGCCGACCTACCGCTACATCGGCGCCGAGGCCCGGGAGCGCGACGGGTGGGAGTCGCTGGGGGACATGGGCTCCTTCGACGCCGACGGCTACCTCTACCTGGCCGACCGGCAGACCGACATGATCCTGGTCGGCGGGGCGAACGTGTACCCGGCGGAGGTCGAGGCCGCGCTGTGCGAGCACCCCGCGGTGCTCTCGGCCGCGGTGATCGGCCTGCCGGACGAGGACTACGGCAACGTGGTCCACGCGATCGTGCAGGTGGCGGGCGAGGAGCCGGGGGAGTCGGGGGAGGAGGAGCTGCGCGAGTTCGTGCGCGGCCGGCTCGCCCCGTACAAGGTGCCGCGGACCGTGGAGCTCACCGCCGACCCCCTGCGCGACGACGCCGGGAAGATCCGCCGCAGCGCCCTGCGGGAGGCCCGCCTCCCGCAGGCCTCCTAACCGCGCCGCTCCCGGCCGCCCAGGGCCTCGGGCAGCACCCGCGCCGCCTCCACCAGGCTCGGCCCGTACCAGGTCAGCAACCGCCCGCTGACCAGGACGGACGGTGCGGTGAAGGCCTCCGGGCCGTCGGCGGCGGTGAAGAGGTACGGCTCGTCCGGCAGCACGACGAGATCGTGCGCGGGCAGGTCGGCCGGGTCGAACCGCGGATAGCGCTCGGGGGAGCCGGCGAGCACGTTGTCCACGCCGAGCCGGGCGAGCACCGCACCGGTGAAGGTGTCCGAGCCGCACGCCATCCAGGGCTTGCGCCAGATCGGCACCACCGCGCGGCGCCGCTCGGCCGGCTCCGGCAGGGCCGCCCACAGCCGGCGGGCCTCGGCGAGCCACGCCGGCTCGTCGAACCCGCAGGCGGCGAGCATGCGGCCGAGGGAGTCCAGCCCGCCGTCGACCGTCCGGATGTCGGTCACGTAGACCGCGAGGCCCGCGTCCCGCAGCCGCTGCAGGTCGCCGGGCTTGTTCTCCTCCTGGTTGGCCAGCACCAGGTCCGGCTCGAGCGCGACGATCGCCTCCACGTCGGGGTTCTTGGTGCCGCGCACCCGCGGCACGTCCAGGTCCGCGGGGTGGGTGCACCAGTCCGTGGCGGCGACGAGCCGCGAGCGGTCCGTGGCCCCGACCGCCTCGGTCAGCGAGGGCACGATCGACACGATCCGCTCGACCCCCGCCGGGACCTCGACCTCCCGGCCCTCGTCGTCGATCACCATGCGCCGAGCCTCTCATGCCGGGAACAGCGGGGCGTCCCGGTTCAGCAGGAACCGGCGCAACGCCCGGACCGGGGCGCTGGCCGGCCGGTCCCGCGGCCACACCACGCCGATCACCCGGCTGGTGCGCGGGCTCGTCAGCGGGAGCTCGACGACGCCGGGCGGCGGCTCCCGGTGCGACACCGGGAGCAGGGCCACACCGAGACCCGCGCCGACGAACCCGCGCAGCGTCGCGGTGTCGCCGCCCTCGAAGGCCAGCCGCGGGGTGAACCCGGCCTCCCGGCACCAGGCGTCGACGATGGTGCGCAGGCCGTAGCCCGGCAGGAAGCCGACGAACGCCTCGCCCGCCGCGTCGGCCAGCGGGATGCCCTCGGCGCGGGGGGCGAGCGGGTGGTCGGCCGGCACCGCGAGCCGCAGCTCCTCCTCGCCGAGGGGCTGCGCGGCCAGCCCGGCCTCCTCGGGCAGCGGGGAGGTGAGCGCCAGGTCGGCCTCCCCGGCCCGCAGCCGCTGCAGCAGGACCGCGTGCGCGTCCTGGACCAGGTCGAACCGGATGCCGGGATGGCGTGCGCGGAACTCGCCGATCACCCGCGGGACGACCTCGGCGCCGAGCGTCGGCAGGAAGGCCAGCGTGACCCGGCCGCTCACGCTGTCGACCTCGCCGGCCAGCTCGCGGGCACCGGTGGCGAGCTCGGCGAGGGCGCGCTCGGCGTAACGCAGCAGCAGCCGGCCCTCGCGGGTGAGCCGGACCGACCGGCCGCTGCGGACGAACAGCGAGGTCCGCAGCTCCCGTTCGAGGCGGGCGATCCCGCGGGAGAGCGTGGACTGCGGCACACCCAGCTCGTCCGCCGCCTGCGTGACGTGCTCCGTCCGCCCGACGGCGACGAACCAGCGCAGGCGGGGTGCGAGCGCGGTCAGGACTACCGACTCATCCATCTGTGCATCATGGCATTGGTCAAGATGCATTGGACGCATGCTCGCCCGCCTCGTACGGTCGGGAGCGATGACGACGACCGCCCCTGCCCCCGCCACCCCGCCCGCGCTCGGCCACGAGCGCGGCAGCCCGGGGTACCGCCGGCTCGGGCTGGCGATGTGGTGCACCGGGCTGGCGACCTTCGTCCTGGTCTACGCCGTGCAGGGGCTGCTGCCCACGCTCGCCGACGAGTTCGGCGTCTCCTCGGGGACCTCCAGCCTGGCGCTCTCGGCGACCACGCTGACCCTGGCGCTCGCGGTCGTGCCGCTGTCCGCGGTCGCCGAGGCCTGGGGGCGCGCCCGGGTGATGACCGTCGCGCTGGCCGCCTCGGCGGTCCTCGGCCTGCTGGCCCCGCTCGCCCCGACCTTCGGGGTGCTCGTCGGGATCCGGGCGCTGCAGGGGATCGCGCTCGCCGCGCTGCCGGCCCTGGCCATGTCGCACGTGACCCGCGAGGTGGCGCCGCGGCACCTCGGCGGTGCGGTGGGTCTGCTGATCGCCGGCAACACCATCGGCGGGCTCTCCGGCCGGCTCATCGCGACCGCGGTCGCCGACGTCGCAGGCTGGCGGGTCGCGCTGCTGGCCGTCGGGCTCGTGTCGCTGGCCTGCACCGTCGCCTTCCGGCTGCTGCTGCCGCCGTCGCTCGCGCCGGCCGCCCCGCGGGTCCGCCTCGGCGAGCTCGGCGTGCCGATCCTGCGGCACCTGCGCGACCCGGGCCTGCTGTGCCTGTTCGGGATCGGCTTCCTGCTCATGGGCGCGTTCGTGACCGTCTACAACTACCTGGGCTTCCGGCTGCTGCGCGCCCCGTTCGGGCTGCCCGCGGCGCTCGTCGCGCTGATCTTCCTCGGTTACCTGGCCGGCTCCTACGCGTCGACGGCCGCGGGCCGGCTCGGCGACCGGTTCGGCCGCCGCACGATCATGTGGATCGGTATCGCGGTCGCCGCCGCCGGCGCGTGGCTCACCACGCCGGCCTGGCTGCCGACGGTCCTGGCCGGGCTGCTCCTGGTCACCGTCGGGTTCTTCGCCGGCCACTCGCTCGCCAGCAGCTGGGTCGGGCGCCGCTCGTCGATGCTGGCCGAGGGCTCGCCGGGCATCGCCTCGTCGCTGTACCTGTTCGGCTACTACGCGGGCAGCAGCGTCGGCGGCACGGTCGGCGGGGTGGTGTTCGACCACGCCGGCTGGACCGGCGTCGTCGGCTACCTCACGGTGCTGCTCGCCGGCGCGCTCGCCCTGGCCCTCACCCTGCGCCGGATCCCGAGTCCGGCCTGACGTACTCCCGGTCGTAGGGCCGCTCGGCGGTCGTCGGCTCGCCGAGCGGGTAGGCCCGCTCCCCGCGCCGGTTCGCGGCGAGCGCGGTCGCCCAGTTCAGCAGGGTGGTGAACCGGTTGTGCACGCCCGCCAGGAACGCGATGTGGATCGCGCCCCAGAGCACCCAGCCGACGAACCCGTCGACCCGCACCCGGCCCTTCTCCAGCAGCGCGTGGCGCCGGGAGATGTAGGCCGCGTTCCCGAGGTCGCGGTACCGGAAGGGTCGCGTCGGCCGCCCGGCCAGGACGCGCCGCACGTCCTCGCCGGCGTGCCGCCCGGACTGCATCGCCACCTCGGCGACGCCGGGCAGGTCGTCGAGGCTCATGACGTCGCCGACCACGCGGATCTCCGGATGTCCCGCGACGGTGAGGTCCGGCTCGACGGGGATCCGGCCCTGCCGGTCCTGCGTCGCCCCGGTCTCCTTGGCGACGACCTGCAGGAACGGCACCGCCTCGACGCCCGCGGTCCACAGCACGGTGCGCGCGTCGTAGCGCCGCTGCTCGCGCCGGCCGTCGGGCCCCGGCTTCTTCGCGGTGGTGACCACGCCGCGCTCGTCGACGTCCGTGACGTGCACCCCGAACACGGTCTCGACGCCGACCTCGTCCAGGGCCTCCTGCGCCTTGGCGGTGAGGTTGCGGCCGAAGGACTTCAGCACCCGGTCCCCGCCGTCGAACAGCACCACCCGCGCCTCGCGCGGGTCGATGTGCCGGTACTCGTGCTCGATGGCGTGCAGGGCGAGCTCGCGGATCTGCCCGGCCAGCTCGACGCCGGTCGGGCCGCCGCCGGCCACCGCGAAGGTCAGCCACTCCGCCCGGTCCCTCGGGTCCGGCAGCGTCTCGGCCATCTCGAACGCTCCGAGGACGCGGCGGCGGATGGCCAGGGCGTCGTCGATCGTCTTCATGCCCGGCGCGTGCACCGCGAACTCGGGATGGCCGAGGTAGGACTGGCGCATCCCGGCCGCGACGATCAGCTGGTCGTAGGGCAGCTCGAAGGTCGTCTCGTCCGGACGGCGGGCGGTGAGGACCCGCGCTGTCGCGTCGAGGTCGCACGCCTCGCCGAGGACCACGCGCACGTTGCGGTGCCGGCGCATCAGCGTGCGCAGCGGGGTCGTGATCTGTCCCTCGGACAGCAGGCCGGTGGCGCACTGGTAGAGCAGTGGCTGGAACAGCGAGGTCGTGGTCCGGTCGAGCAGTGTGACGTCCGCGTCCGCCTCGGCGAGCCGACGGGCCGCGTAGACCCCGCCGAACCCGCCGCCGACCACCACGACCTTCGGCCGCGCCATGTGCTCCCCCTTCGAGTCGCTCGTCCACGCGTACCCGGCGGGAGGCGGGGGCATGCCGTCGACCTGCCCGTCCCTCGACGAGCGAACGGCGCTCTCGCTCCTGCCGCGTGAGCGAGAGCGCCGCCCTCATGGGTCACCAGGTCTTGGCCAGCTCGCGGGCGCGGGCGTGGGCGGCGTCGCGGGCGGTCGCGGCGTCGTCCGTGACGAGGTTCGGGCGGAAGTGGATCTCCTCGACCTCCTCGATCCCGGCCCAGTGCAGCCAGTCGGTGAAGAAGGTGGACTGGAAGTCGCGGCCGAACGCCGGTCCGCGGGCGGGGCCGTAGACCGCGCTGGTGTAGACCACGGCCGCCTTCTTCCCCTGCAGCAGCCCGGTGTACCCCCGTTCCGGGTCGAAGCCGAACACCAGGCCGGGTTGGCTGATCACGTCGATCAGTTGTTTGAGCACGTAGGGCACCCCGGCGTTCCACATCGGGACGCTGAACAGGTAGCGGTCGGCCGCGTCGAACCGGCGGAACTCGGCGACGGCCGCGGCCCACGCCGCCGCGCCCTCGCCCTCGGGCTCCCGGCCGGCGAAGACCGCCATCTTCGCCGCGGCCGCCGGGGGACCGAAGGCGGGCAGCGTGCCGTCCCAGAGGTCGCGGTGGGTGATCTCGGCCTCGGGGTGCGTCTCGGCGTAGACGTCCAGGAAGGTGCTCGCGATCGCGAGGGACTCGGAGGCGGCACCGCGGGGCGAGGCGGCGACGTGCAGCAGGCGGGTCATGGGAACTCCTCCAATGGAAGTGCGTGCGCACGCACATAGTAACCACGATGCGTGCGCACGCACAAGCTATGCTGCCCGCATGGATCCCGACGACGCGGGCGTGGCGGCCTGGGCCGCCCTCCTGCGCACCCACGCCGCGGTGCTCCGCGAGCTGGAACGCGACATGGAGCGCGCCCAGGGCATGCCGATGACCTGGTACGACGTGCTGCTCGAGCTCAACTCGGCACCGGAGCGGCGGCTGCGGATGCAGGAGCTGGGGGAGCGGGCGGTGGTGTCGCGCTCCCGGGTGAGCCGGATCGTCGACGAGCTGGCACGGGCGGGGCTCGTCGTGCGCGAGCAGGACCCGGCCGACCGGCGGGGGAGCTGGGCGGTCCTGACGCCCGCGGGCCGGGAGCGGCTGCGCGCCGCGGCGCCGGGCTACCTCGACGGGATCGCGAAGCACTTCGCCGACCACCTCACGGCCGAGGAACGCGACACGATCGCCGCCGCCCTGCAGCGCGTCCTCGCCGCGCACGCCCGCTGAGCCAACGGGCCGGCGGTCGGCGGACGGCTTTCCCGCTCACCAGGAACGAGCGGGAGTGCCGCTCGCTCCTGGGGCGTGGAAAAGGTGTNNCCCCGCACCGACCACGGTGCGGGGCGACGGGGTGGGGGAGGTGCAGCCGCACTACATGTTGCGGCGGTACTGGCCCCCCACCTCGAAGAAGGCGTCCGTGAGCTGCCCGAGCGAGCAGACCCGGGCGGCGCGCATCAGCTCGTCGAACACGTTGCCCTCGCCGGTGGCGACGTCCTGCAGCCGGCGGATCGCCTGCTCGGCCTCGGACTTGTGCCGGGCCTGGAAGTCCGCCAGCCGCCTCAGCTGGGACTGCTTCTCGGCCTCGGTGCCGCGGGCCAGCTCGATCTCCACCGGCTCCTCGTCCGCCTCCGGCTTGCGGAAGGTGTTCACGCCGATGATCGGCAGCTCACCGGTGTGCTTGCGGTGCTCGTAGAGCATCGACTCGTCCTGGATCTTGCCGCGCTGGTAGCCGGTCTCCATGGCGCCCAGCACGCCGCCGCGCTCGGCGATCCGGTCGAACTCGGCGAGCACGGCCTCCTCGACGAGGTCGGTCAGCTCGTCGACGATGAACGAGCCCTGCAGCGGGTTCTCGTTCATCGACAGGCCCCACTCGCGGTTGATGATCATCTGGATCGCCATCGCGCGCCGCACCGAGGACTCGGTCGGGGTGGTGATCGCCTCGTCGTAGGCGTTGGTGTGCAGGGAGTTCGCGTTGTCGTAGAGCGCGCAGAGGGCCTGCAGCGTGGTCCGGATGTCGTTGAAGTTCATCTCCTGCGCGTGCAGGGACCGGCCCGAGGTCTGGACGTGGTACTTCAGCTTCTGCGAGCGCTCGTTCGCGCCGTAGCGCTCCCGCATCGCGATGGCCCAGATCCGCCGCGCGACCCGGCCGATGACCGTGTACTCGGCGTCCATGCCGTTGGAGAAGAAGAAGGACAGGTTCGGCGCGAAGTCGTCGATGTCCATGCCGCGCGCCAGGTAGCTCTCCACGAACGTGAAGCCGTTGGACAGCGTGAACGCGAGCTGGCTGATCGGGTTCGCCCCGGCCTCGGCGATGTGGTAGCCGGAGATCGACACCGAGTAGAAGTTCCGCACCTTGTGCTGGATGAACCACTCCTGGATGTCGGCCATCATCCGGAGCGAGAACTCGGTGGAGAAGATGCAGGTGTTCTGGCCCTGGTCCTCCTTGAGGATGTCGGCCTGCACCGTGCCGCGGACGTTCGCGTAGGCGAAGGCGGTCAGCTCCTCGCGCTCGGCCTCGTCGGGCTCGCGGCCCTCCTCCTCGCGGAACTTGTCGATCTGCTGGTCCACCGCCGCGTTGAGGAAGAACGCCAGGATCGTCGGCGCCGGGCCGTTGATCGTCATCGAGACGGACGTCGTGGGCGAGCAGAGGTCAAAGCCCGCGTAGAGCTCCTTCATGTCGTCCAGCGTCGCGATCGAGACGCCGGACGTGCCGACCTTGCCGTAGATGTCCGGGCGGGTGTCCGGGTCGTGCCCGTAGAGGGTGACCGAGTCGAACGCCGTGGACAGCCGTTTGGCCTCGGAGTCCTCCGACAGGTACTTGAACCGGCGGTTGGTGCGGAACGGGTCGCCCTCGCCGGCGAACATGCGGGCCGGGTCCTCGCCCTCCCGCTTGAACGGGAACACGCCCGCGGTGAACGGGAACCTGCCGGGCAGGTTCTCCTTGCGCAGGAAGCGCAGGAGCTCGGCGTCCTCGGTGTACCTGGGCAGGGACACCCGCGGCACCTTGTTGCCCGACAGGGTCTCCCGGGTCAGCTGGGTGCGCAGCTCCTTGTCGCGGACCTTCACCACGAGCTCGTCGCCGGAGTAGTCCTCGACGACCTGCGGCCAGGTGTCCAGCAGCTGCGCGGCCTCGCCCGACAGGTCCCGCTCGGCCTTCTGCAGGGCGTCGTCGACCGGCTCGCCGACCAGCTCGCGCGCGGTGCGCAGGTGCTGGCGGACGCGGGCCTTGGTGGCCTCGGACTCGGTCTCGGCGTGGTAGCCGCGCACCGTCTCGGCGATCTCGGCCAGGTAGCGCACCCGCTCCGGCGGGATCACCGCGGCGTACTCGGTGGAGGTCTTGCGGTCCACCTTCGGCAGCCGGCCCTCGTGCAGCGTCAGGCCGTTCTCCGCGAGCAGGCGCCCGAGCTCCTGGTACAGCGCGGTGACGCCGTCGTCGTTGAAGGTGGCGGCGGAGGTGCCGAACACCGGCATGTCCTCCCAGCTCGCACCGAACTCCTCGCGGTTGCGCACGAGCTGGCGCCCCACGTCGCGGCGGGCGTCCTCAGCGCCGCGGCGCTCGAACTTGTTGATCGCCACGACGTCGGCGAAGTCCAGCATGTCGATCTTCTCGAGCTGTGACGCGGCGCCGAACTCCGGCGTCATCACGTACAGCGAGCGGTCGACGAAGGGCACGATGCCGGCGTCGCCCTGGCCGATGCCCGGCGTCTCCACGACGACCAGGTCGAACCCGGCCGCCTTGAGCACCGAGATCACGTCGCCGAGATTCTCCGGGATGACGCCGTCGTTGCCGCGGGTGGCCAGCGAGCGGAAGTAGACCTGGTCGCCCTTCAGCGCGTTCATCCGGATCCGGTCGCCGAGCAGCGCGCCGCCGCCCTTGCGCCGGGTCGGGTCCACGGCCAGCACCGCGATCCGGAGCTTGTCCTCCTGGTCGAGCCGGAAGCGGCGGACCAGCTCGTCCGTGAGCGAGGACTTGCCGGAGCCGCCGGTGCCGGTGATGCCCAGGACCGGGACCTGCTTCTCCGAGGCCTTCACCCGCTCCAGCACCTCGGCCGGCAGCTTCCCGGACTCGGCCAGGGTCAGGGCCCGGGCCAGCGTCGCGGTCTCGCCGGTGAACACGCCGTCGTACGACGCCGGGGGCTCGGCCGTGAGGTCGGTGTCGCACTCCCGGATCATCAGGTTGATCATCCCGGGCAGGCCCAGGCGCTGGCCGTCGTCCGGGGAGAAGATGCGCGAGACGCCGCGGGAGTGCAGCAGCTCGATCTCCTCGTGGACGATCACGCCGCCCCCGCCGCCGTAGACCCTGACGTGCCCGGCGCCGCGCTCGCGCAGCAGCTCCACCAGGTAGGAGAAGTACTCGACGTGCCCGCCCTGGTACGAGCTGATGGCGACGCCCTGGACGTCCTCCTGGATGGCGGCGGTGACGACCTCGTCGACGGAGCGGTTGTGCCCGAGGTGGATCACCTCGGCGCCCTGCCGCTGCAGGATCCGCCGCATGATGTTGATCGCCGCGTCGTGCCCGTCGAACAGGCTCGCGGCCGTCACGAAGCGGATGGGGTTCTTCGGCACGTAGAGATCGGCGCTGAGCTCGCCCACGGTTCCTCCTGCACGACGACGGACACATTTAGTTTGACGTCCTAGTATCGGGCTTGCAAGAGATCGTGATGTGATGTCCGTCGGACGATGTTTACCCAGGTCAGCGGCCCGTGAATCCCTGGCCGCCCCCGCCGCCGGCCCCCTCAGAGGAGGGCGTCGAGGGCGGTGTGCACCTCGGCCAGCGTGGGGCGTGAGGCCGGATCGGTGAGCAGGCAGCCGTCGAGGACGCTCGCCACCCGCACCGGGAGCCGCCGTCGGGACCGGAGCCGGGGGGCCGGCCCCCGCAGCTGCGGGTAGAGCCGGCCCAGCTCCGCCCGCGGGTGCGTGGAGTCGGTCCGGGAGAGACTGTGCGAGCCGGTCTGCTCCGGGTCCGCGACCCCGTCGGGGAAGGGCCGGACGCCGGTCGCGGCCTCGTGCAGGACCACGCCGACCGCCCAGACGTCCGTCGCGGGGGTGACGATCCCGCCGAGGATCTGTTCGGGGGCCATGTACCGTGCGCTGCCGACCTCCGCCGGTGCCGGGCCGGGCGCGCGGGCGAGCGCCAGGTCGATCACCCGGGTCACGCCGGCGCTCACCACGATGTTGCTGGGCTTGACGTCGCAGTGCACCCGGCCGTGCTCGTGCAGGTACCGCAGCGCCGCGCCGAGCTGCTGGCCCAGGTGCGCGAGCGCCGCCTCCGGGAAGCGGCCGTAGCTGTCGAGCGCGTCGGACAGGGTGCCGCCCGGCAGCGACTCCAGCACCATCACCGGGTTCGGGCCGCGCTCGTCGACCAGGTCCAGCAGCCGCACGATGTACGGGTGGCGCAGCGCGCGCAGCAGCTTGGCCTCGCGCAGCAGCCCCCGCCGGGTCCGGACGTCGCCCACCAGGTCCGGGCGGAGCACCTTCGCCACCGTGTGGCAGTGGTGCACGGCGCTCCACGCGTCGTAGGTGTCGTAGTCCTCGCCGCGGCGCAGGTGCTGGACCACGGTGTACCCCGGCGCGACCTCGCGGCCGGGCGCGAGCGGGGCGGGCCCGTCGAGATCGGCGGACGGCTCGGACGGCTCGGCCGTCGCGTCGACGTCCGAGGCCACCGGCTCGGGAGCGGGGGCCGGCTCCTCGACCGGGCCCGCGGGCGCGCGCCGGGCGTGGCGGCGGGTCGTCTCCGCCGCCCCGGCGGTCCGGCCGCGCGCCCGGCGGGCCTGCACCTCCCGGAACCCGCCGGGAGCCGGATCCCGGCGGGGATCCGGCTCCAGGGCGGCCGCACTCATCGCGCGGCCCCGCGACGGCCCGGCCCGGGCCGGCTTCCCCACCGGCCCGGACGCGGGGCGACCCGGCGATCGGTCACCGCGGACCGCCGCGCCGCACGCTCCACCCGGTCGTCACGCCGTACACCTCGGCCTCCCGGCTCTCCGTCCCGCACCTTCCGTCGAGGTCCGCACCGTCGACCCCCACACCGTCGACTCCCACACCGTCGACCCCCACACCGTCGAACACCGCACCGTCGAAGCCCACGCGACCGATCCTCGCGCGATGCCGCCCGCCGGGCACCTCGGAGCTCCGGTCGACGGCGGCGAAGCGCTCCGTCGGTGCGGCCTCCGGTCCCGGTGCGGGCTCCGCCACCGGGTCCGGCAGCGGCTCGACGACCGACGTCCGGCGGGCCGGCAGCGCCCAGCGGGACAGCGCCTCCGGCCCCGACACCGGGGCGAGCTCGGACAGCCCGACGTGCGGGCCCGGGGTCCGGAAGGCCGGCAGCACCGTGGTCTCGGCCCACGGGTCGGCCGGCCACGAGGCCGTGAGCGCCTCCCCGAACTCGGCCTCCAGGTCGGCGTCGAGCTCGTCGAGCGCGGACAGCTCGGCGAGGTCGTCCCGCAGGGCCGCCGGCAGGTGCTCGGCCGCGGACTCCTCCCCGGGGTGGTGCAGCCGGTAGAGCTCGGCGTAGCCGGGGCTGCGGGTGAGCAGCTCGCGGTGCCGGCCGGTGGCGGTGATCCGGCCGCCCTCGAGGTACACGATCTGGTCCGCCTCGGTCACCGTCAGCAGGTTGTGGCTGATCACGAGCGTGGTGCGGCTCGCCATCAACCGGCGCAGCGGCGTGAGTACCCGCTCGGTCGCGGCGGCGTCGAGCCCCGTCGTCGGCTCGTCGAGGATCAGCACCGGGGCGTCGCGGACCATCGCCCGCGCGATCGCCAACCGCTGCCGCTGCCCGCCGGAGAGCAACCGGCCGCGCTGGCCGACCCGGGTGTCGTAGCCGTCCGGCAGGGCGGTGATGAACTCGTGCGCGTCCGCGGCCCGCGCCGCCTCGACGATCTCGGCCTCGCTCGCGTCGGGCCGGCCCCAGAGGATGTTCTCGCGCACCGTGCCGTCGAACACGAGCGTCTCCTGCAACAGCGCCGCGACGTTGCGCCGCACGTCCGCCAGCGCGAGCTCGCGCAGGTCGTGGCCGTCGAGGACCACCGAGCCGGTGTCCGGGTCGTAGAAGCGCAGGAGCAGCTTGGTCAGCGTCGTCTTCCCGGCGCCGCTCGGGCCGACCACCGCGACGGTGTGGCCCCGCGGGACCAGGATCGACACCCGCTCCAGCGCCGGCCCGGTCGTGCCGGGGTAGGTGAAGGTGACGTCCTCGAGCCGCAGGTCGCCGCGGGCCCGCTCGATCCGGACCGGTTCGGGACGGTCGGTGACCTGGGGCTTCTCGTCGAGCAGCTCGATGACGCGCTCGGCCCCCGCCGCGGCGGCGTAGATCGTGGTGCCCATCTCGCCGAAACCGCGGACCGGCCCGAACAGCTGGCTCAGGTAGCCGGTGAAGACGAGCAGGCCGCCGAGCGTCAGGTTGCCGCGGGTCATCTGCCAGATGCCGACGCCGAGCACGGTCAGCACACCGACGACCTCGAGCATCCCGACCAGCGGCCCGAACAGCGACTTGAGCCGCACCGCCACCATCTGCGCGGCGAAGGCGCCGCGGCTCTCCCGGTGGAAGCGCTCGGTCTCGCTCGCCTGCCGGCCGTAGGCCTGGACGAGGGCGACGTTGCCGAGGCTCTCCTCGGCGACGGCCGCGATCCCGCCCGTGCGCCGCCGCTTCTCCCGCGAGGCCGATTTGATCCGGCGGGCGAAGAAGCGCGACGCCAGGCCGAACACCGGGGCGGCCGCGACCGCGATCAGGGCGAGCTGCCAGTTGAGGAAGAAGAGCAACGCGGTGAAGACGACCACCTGGACGCCGTACGTCACGGCCACCGCGACGCCGGTCAGGATCAGCTCCTCGATCGCGCCGATGTCGCTCGACAACCGCGACATCACGTCGCCGAGCTGGCGCCGTTCGAAGAACCCCAGCGAGAGCCGCTGCAGGTGTGCGAACACGTGGGTGCGCAGGCCGAGGACGAATCGCTCGCCGACCCAGGCGGAGACGTAGGAGTCGAAATAGTCGATCACCCCGCCCACGACGGAGATCACCAGATAGGCGCCGATCACCCACGGCAGCAACGCGTAGTCCTGCGGCGTCAGGACGTCGTCGATCAGGATCTTGAACAGCCACAGGCTGGCGGCGATCGCCAGCGGACTGAGTGCGGAGAGGAACAGGCCGAGCGCGAACCAGCCGCGGAAGCCCGCCGTGTGCGGCCAGAAGCGGCGGAAGATCTGCCGCACGGTCAGGTGGGGGGCCTCGGGCAGCAGGCGGCCGGCGTCGCGCAGCGGGCCGACGCGGTCGGGCTCGCCCCCGGCCCCGGCGACGGCGACTGCGGCGGGCTCGACGTCGGGCCCGGCACCGGTACCGGTGACGCGGCGAGCGTCGGCGTCGGTGGCCTCACCGCGCGGCTCGACCGTCACGGCCGGGAACGGCTCGGGGGTCGGCTCGGGCGCCGGCAGCGGCTCGGCGGTCGGGGCCGGTCCGGCGGACCCGGTGACCGCGGTGACCGCGGTGACGTCGGTGACCGCGGTGACGTCGGTGACCGCGGTGAGGTCGATGACCGCGGTGACCGCGGTGGCCGGGGTGACCGGGGCGACATCGGCCTCGGGCGCTCGACCGGCCTCGGTCGCCGCGGGCGCGGGGGCCCCGGGGCCCCCGGAGCCTTCGGCGGCCGGCGTTGCCTCCGTCGGCGTTGCCTCCGTCGGGGTGGCCTCCGGTGGGGTGGCCTCCGTGGGCTCGGTGACCTCGGTGGCCTCGGCCACGGGTCGGGCCGCACGGCGGGATCCGCGCCTCGTCGCGCGGTGACGGGCGGTGGGGGACGGCATCGTCACGTGCCTCCGGTGGTCCGGGAGGGATCGGGGGAGTGCGGGGGCCGGAACAGGGGGCGAGCGGGTGGTGCGGGACAGCAGGGCGGAGGAGCGGAAGAAGGCGGCGCCCCCTCCCGCCGCAGCGCGGGAGGGGCCGCCGCACGAACATCGCTCTCAGAGCACCGGGGTCACTTGTGCTTCTTGAGCTTCTTGCCGTGCGACTTGCTCCACGACTTCTTCGAGTGCGAGCACTCGTCGTGCTTCTTCGGCTTCTTCGGGCCACCGTGACCGGGGAACAGCAGAGTGAAGGGGTCCATCTCTCTTCTCCTCTTCCGGGGACGCGGCGCTCTTCGCACCGCGTATCCCGCCTAAAGCGCGAGAGCGAAAGAGGTTGCGACGTTTTCGACACGCCACTCGATCGGATTAAACAGCGGGTGAACGAGCGGTGTGGGGCGACCGGGCGAGCGGGCCACGAACGAGTGATGTGATCCGGTCGTGATCGATCACCGGCCGCGTCGGATCGCCGGAGTGCGTGGTGTGAATGCCGTCACGACGGAGCTCCCGGAACGCCCGGCTCCTCCTGCGGTCACGCTCCGGCAGGCCGCGGCGGGATCCGCGGCGGGGGCAGGTGCGAGGCTCAGGCCGCGCGGCGCTCCGCCACGGGGTCGACGACGGACTCCACCGCCTCCTCGACGGCGCAGGACACGGCGTCGCTCATCTCGGACACCGTCTCCTTGACCGTGCCGACGACCTCGGCCCCGACGGCCTCGACGACCTCGACACCCGTGGCCGCGGTGAGCGCGGCGGGCGCCCCGGCGGCGCGCCGGGCCCGGACTCGCCGGCGCAGCACCCGGGCCGCCACGGCGCCCGTGGCGCCGACGAGGGCGAGGGCGGCCCCGGACAGCACGATGGGAAGGATCCCGGCGTCGGGGAAGACCGCCATGAGCACGAACGAGGAGAGCGGCCACCACAGCAGGGATCGTCCCGCACCGTGGCGCGTCCAGTCGTGATGCTCGGGCGCCATGGTGATCGGTTACCCCGCGCGGTCGGGGATCATGCCTGCGGTCGGGAACATGGCGGTGCCCGCGTCGAGGTGGGTTAGGTTCGCGGACCATGAGCAGCGACGCCGCCCCCACCGCCCCCGCGCTCGACGTCCGCGCCGCCCTCCTGGGCGAGAACGCCCGGCTCGCCGAGCTGGTGCGCACCGCCGACCACGGCACCGAGATCCCGACCTGCCCGGGCTGGACGTTGACCCAGCTGCTGCGCCACGTCGGCCGCGGGCACCGCTGGGCGGCCACCATGATCAGCGAGCGCGTCACGGAGGCGCTCGACCCGCGCCAGGTCCCCGGCGGGAAGCCACCCGCGGACCTCGACGGGACCGTCGCGTGGCTGCGCGAGAGCGCGCAGGCCGTGCTCGACGCCGTCGACGCCGTCGGGCCGGAGGCCCCCGTCTGGACCTTCACCGGGCCGAAGCCCGCCGCCTGGTGGATCCGCCGGCGGCTGCACGAGGAGACCGCGCACCGGGCGGACGCGCAGCTCGCGCTGGGGCAGGACAGCGACCTCGACCCGGCGCTGGCCGCGGACGGGCTGTCCGAGTGGCTCGACCTGGTCGCCGCCCGCCGCGGGCGGACGCTGCTGCCCGAGGGCGGCACGCTGCACCTGCACGCCACGGACGGCGACCTCGGCGCGGCGGGGGAGTGGACGATCCGGCCCGACGGCGTGGGTGAGCGGGCCGGGATCGTCTGGGAGCACGGGCACGCCAAGGGCACCGTCGCGGTGCGAGGCCCCGCCGCCGTGCTCTACCTCGCCACCCTGCGCCGGCTGCCCGTCGACGACCCGCGCCTGGAGGTGTTCGGCGACCGGTCCGCCTTCGACGGCTGGCTCGCCGCCACCCCCTTCTGAGCCGGGGTCGGACGGCGGCGGGCTCCGGCGCCTCCGCCGGCGCCGGCCCGTCGTCCCGGCCCGCCGGGGCAGGAGCACGGTCAGCGCGCCGGCGACGACGGTCGTCACGGCCACCTCGACCAGCACGACCCGGAAGCCCGGCGGTCCTCCCGCGGCCTGCGGCGGGGTGAAGCCGAGCCCGAGCTGCAGGTGGAGCCCGAGCACCCGGACCAGGAGCACCCGGACCAGCCCCGTCATGCCGGCGAGGAACACCAGGCCGACGACCGTCCCGCCGGTGATCGCCCGCGAGACCCCTTCGACGAACAGCGTTCGGAACGAACGCCGTTCTACTCACGAACGGTGTTCGTGTCAAATAGAATCGGAGCCGTGGAGCACGACCTGCCCGAGCCGCCCTGGCGCACCCCGCGCAAACAGCCGGTGCGGCGCTCCCTGTCGCGGGAGGCCATCGTCGAGGCCGCGATGGGGGTGCTGCGCAAGGAGGGGATCGACGGCGTGAGCATGCGCCGCGTCGCGACCGAGCTGTCGACCGGCGCGGCCTCGCTCTACGCGCACGTCGCGAACAAGGACGAGCTCGTCGAGCTGCTTTTCGACGAGGTCGCCGCCGAGATCCCGCTGCCCGAGCCGGACCCGGGGCGCTGGCGGGAGCAGGTCACGCAGCTGTGGGTGGACTCGCGGGCCGCGCTGATGCGCTACCGGGACATCGCCCGCGCCGCCCTGGGGTCGGTCCCGTTGGGGCCGAACGCGCTGCGCGTCACCGAGACGACCCTGGAGCTGCTGCGTCTGGGAGGCGTGCCGGAGCAGGCGGCGGCGTGGTCCGCCGACGTCGTGGGGCTGTACGTCAGCGCGAGCGCCGTCGAGGGGTCGATGCGGGCCCAGCGGGAGGAGGGCCACGGCCAGTGGGACGACCAGGCCCGGCAGATGCAGGAGTTCTTCGCCGCGCTCCCCGCCGACCGGTTCCCGACCTTCGTCTCCCTGCTGCCGCACCTGACCACGGGCACGGACGAGGAGCGGTTCCGGTTCGGCCTCGAGCTGCTGGTGAACGGCCTGGCCGCGCTGGCTACAGGTCCTGGGGGAGCAGGTCCATGAGCAGCCCGTCGTGCCAGGTGCCGTCGCCGCCGCGCTCGTAGCTGCGCATCACGCCGACCCGCCGGAAGCCGACCCGCTCGTAGCTGCGGATCGCCCGCTCGTTCGTCGCGGCGGGGTCGATGACGATCCGGTGGTGCCCGCGCACGTCGAACAGGTGCCGGGCCAGGGTGCGCACGGCGTCGGCGCCGAGGCCCTGCCCGTGCGCGTCGGGGTGCAGGGCGACGTCGATGCCCGCGTGCCGGTAGTCGGGGTCCTCCTCCTCGTGGAACATGATCAGCCCGACGGTCTCGCGGTAGGCCTCGACCGCGTAGCAGTGCGGGCCGAGCAGCTCGCGGCGCACGCGCTCGAGGTCGTAGCCGGCCCACCAGCGCGCCACCTCGGGGTGCTGCAGGATCTGCAGGAACTCGCCGACGTGCCGCGGCTCGGTCGGCCGCAGCACCACGGTCTGCCCGGCCAGCGCCCCGGTGCCGTCCGTCCCGGGCGGCTCGTCGCCGCGCAGCGGCACGGCGCCGGGTCCGGGGTGTCCGAGCATGCTCATGCGTGGTCCTCCGCGCTGAGGGTGACGCGGGCCCGTTCGTCGAGCGCGGCGGCGGACCGGGGCTGTTCGAAGATCACCTCGGCGCGCCTGCCGTCGACGAGCAGGGTCGCGATGTGGTTGCCGAAGAGGGGAGTGCCGACCCGGTCCCAGACCGGGCCGGGTGCCGGGGCGTCGTGGTGGGCGGCCCAGGCCCGGGCCCACGCGGCGGCGGGCCTCGACCAGGCGAGCCGGAACGCGGCCCGGACGGCCCCGGGCACGTGGTTGTGCACCGGGGAGCAGACGACCTGGTGGACGCGCGCCGCGCCGGCGGGCACGCCGGGCAGCTCCGCCCGGGCGGTGTAGCTGTGGTGCACGTCACCGGACAGTACCGTCACGGTCGCCGGCGCCTGCCGGCCCGGGACACCCCGGGCGGCCCGTCCGACCAGTGCGGTCAGGCGGTCGAACGAGGACCGGAAGGCCGGCCAGTGCTCCATGTCCGCGGCCTGCCGGATCGCCTCGCCGATCCGGCCGCGCAGCCCGGGGCGGTCCGCGGCGATCTCGTTGACCGTCTCCAGGTCGCCCAGGGCGGGCGCGAGCAGCCAGGGCACGGAGGTGCCGAGCAGCAGGTGGTCGACCTCGCCGCCCGCGGCGCCCGGCTCCGTGGCCTGCTCCTCCACCCAGGAGAACTCGTGGTCGCCGAGCATGAGGTGCTCGCCGCCGTCGAGGATCCGCGCGTTGCGGGAGTCGATCATCACCAGCCGGCTGCGGCCCATGTCCCAGCGGAAGCTGAAGCGCAGGCCCTTGCTGCCGTCGACCTCGGTGTCGGCGCGGTCGGCGAGGTCCTTGAGCAACGGCCAGACGTCGCCCTCCGCGGCCTGCACCTTCGTCCACTCCGGGTTCTCGGCCAGCTCCTCGGGGGAGAGGTTGCCCAGGTGCTGGAAGACCCAGTACGAGGCGAGCGCGTTGCGGATGCGGTCGCGCCACCAGGGCGTGCGGGCCATCTGCGCGCGCCAGGTCGCCGAGGTGTTCCAGTCGTCCCGGACGTCGTGGTCGTCGAAGATCATCGCGGTCGGCACGGTCGACATCACCCAGCGGATCTCCGGGTCGATCCAGGAGTCCCGGTACAGCCCGACGTACTCGTCGAAGCCGACGATCTCGTCGTCCGGCCAGTCGGGGTGGCGGTCCCGGCGCCCGGCGATCCGGCGCCGGGTCTGCGGCGTGAGCTCGTCGGCGTAGACCTGGTCGCCGAGCAGCAGCAGCGCCGAGGGCCACTCCTCGGCGGGGGCGCCGGCCATCCGGGCCGCGTAGGCGTCGAGCGCGTCGAGCCCGTAGAGCGCGGCCTGCTTGCGGTCGGAGAGCTTGACGTACCGGCAGGAGCCGAACACGATCCGCGCCCTCCCGGCGGTGCGCGGCCCGCGGGTGGGGATCACGCTCGGCGGGAACGGGCTGTGCGGCAGCGGCCAGGCCCGCTCGCCGTCGACGTGCACCTCGTACGGGATCCGCGAGTCCGGCTCGAGCCCGGTCACCACGACCAGCGCGAAGTGGTGTCCCGCGACCTCGAAGGTGGGCGCACTGCTGCCGAGGACCTCGACCGTGGCGGGCGCCGCCGTCTGCACCCAGACGACGGCCGTGGTCTCGCCGACGTGCCGCAGGACGGGGCCGAGGAGGAGGGTCACCCGAGCACGCTAACGGGTGGCCGGGTCGTCCGCGTGGTCGAGCGCGAGCAGGGCGGCCCCGATCTTGCCCGCGGCGCTGCCGAAGCTGCTCGGCAGGACCGGGACCAGGGGCCGGACCGTCTTCGCGTAGGCGAACTCGGCGGCCGCCTCGCGCAGCGGGGCGAGCAGCAGCTCGCCCGTCTCGACCACGCCGCCGCCGATCACCACCGCGTCGAGCTCGAAGATCGTGGTGACCGAGGCGATGCCGATGCCGAGCCAGCGGGCCAGGGTCTGGAACAGCCGCCGCGCCGTCGGGTCGCCCTGCAGCGCCGCCTCGGTGACGATCTGGCCCGTGACCTCGGCGTTCTTCTCGCGGGCCAGCCGCGCGATGAGGCCGTCGGGCTCGGCGGCCGCGGCCTCCCGGCCCGTGCGGGTCAGGGCGGTGCCCGAGGCGAGCGACTCGAGGCAGCCGTGGTTGCCGCAGCCGCAGGGCGGGCCGTCCGGGTCCACGATGATGTGCCCCAGCTCGGCGCCGAGCCCGTGCGGGCCGCGGTAGATGCGCCCGCCCAGCACGATCCCGCTGCCCACCCCGGTCCCGACGGTGACCAGGACCATCTCCTTGTGGAGGGTGTCGCCGAGGCGCGCCTCGGCCAGCCCGGCGACGTTGGCGTCGTTGTCGACGACCGCGGGCAGGCCGGTCGCCTCCTCGATCTCGGCCCGCACGGCCCAGTCCCGGTAGGCGTTGTTCGGCGCCCACAGGATCCGCCCGCTCGGCCACGCGACGGTGCCCGCCGCGCCCACACCGACCGCCGCGACCTCCGGGTTCGTGCTCCGCAACGTGTCGATCATGCCGAGCAGCAGGCGCGACATGGTCGTCGCGTCCGAGGTCGCGGGAGTCGGTTCGGTCAGCTCCTCGACGACCGTCCCGTCCTCGGCCACCACGGCGCCCGCGACCTTGGTGCCGCCGATGTCCAACCCGATCGCGTGTCTCGCCACCCCGGCATGATTCCGAACGTGGGGGGTCGCCCGCCAGCGGTACCCCCGTGTTTGCCGCGCGCGGGCACGGGGAACGCGGCCCCATGCCTCTGTTGCGTCGTGTGGCCCGTCCCATGCTGGCCGCCATCTTCATCTCGGGCGGAATCAACGCGCTGCGTCAACCCCAGGCGCACGCCGAGGCCGCCAAGCCCGTCCTGGACTACGCCGCGCCCGCGATCGACAAGGCCGTGGAGATCTCCCCGCTGGACAAGCGCCCCGACGACGAGACGCTGGTGAAGGTCGAGGCCGGCGTCAAGGTCGCCGCCGGGACGCTGCTCGCGCTGGGGAAGATGCCCCGCACCTCGTCGGCCGCGCTGGCCGCCACCCTGATCCCGACCACCCTGGCCGCGCACCGCTTCTGGGAGGAGAGCGACCCGGAGGCCAAGCAGGCCCAGCAGATCCACTTCCTGAAGAACGTCAGCCTGCTCGGCGGCCTGATGATCGCCGCCGCCGACACCCACGGCAAGCCGTCCGTCGCCTGGCGCAGCCGCAAGGCCGCCGAGGCCGCCGCAGCGGCGCTGGAGAAGCGCGCCGAGGCGATCTCCGGGGCCGCGCACACCGCCACCGACTCGGTGTCCGGGCTGGTCTCGGGCCTCGGCGGGTCGGGCTCGTCGACCGGGTCGGACCTGGTCGGGAAGGCGTCCGCGCTCTCGAACTCGCTGTCGGCCACCGTCGCGGACAAGGCGCCGGTCGTGAAGGCGCGGGCCACGGAGCTGAGCACCGTCGCCGCGGAGCGCGCCGCGGAGCTGAGCACCATCGCCGCGGAGCGCGCCGCGGAGCTGAGCACCGTCGCCGCGGAGCGCGCCGCCGCCCTGGGCGCCGCGGCCACCGCGCTCGGGGCCACGGCCTCGGACCGCGCCTCGGAGTGGGGCGAGGACCTGTCGACGCGGGCCGCGAAGGCGGCGGCGCGCGCCGAGAAGCGGGGTGCGGCGCTGCGCAAGGAGGTCGACAAGCGCAGCGCGGCCTGGCAGAAGGAGCTCGACAAGCGCGGCAGGGCCTGGGAGAAGCTCGCCGACAAGAAGGGCGACGAGTGGACGAAGGCCGCGGCCAAGAAGCGGGCCCAGTGGGAGAAGGCGGCCGACAAGAAGCGCGCCGAGTGGGAGAAGGCCGCCCACCGGGCCGCGAAGCAGGCCCGCAAGAAGGCGCCGGGCTACGTCGACCAGCTGACCGCGCTGGCGGCGCAGGCCGGTGAGCAGGTGTCGAAGTTCGGCAGCGACGTGGCCCACCGCGCCGCGGACGCCGGCACGACCGCCTCCGCCGCCGGCGCGAAGGCCGTCGAGGGGATCGCCCGGGACGCGCGCAAGCGCGCCAAGGCTCTCGCCTGATCCCGCTGAGCCCGCCCGCCTGATCCCGCTCGATCCACGGGCTCGAGCTCGACGCTCACGGCCCCGCCACCGACGCCTGTCCCGGTGGCGGGGCCGCTCCGCGTGCCGGCCCCGGACTACGCGAGTCGGGAGTTCCGGCACCGCGAGTCGGGAGCTGTGCGGCCGCTCCGTGATCCCGCCGACCGTGCGACGTCCCCGGACGGTCACGTACCGTGGCCGGATGCCCGCAGCCTCGGAGGAGGACTGGGACGACTGGGTCGCCGCCCGGACGCCCCGGCCGGACCCCGCCGACGAGCCCCCGCCCGACACCTACTGGTTCGTCGGCGGCCCGCTCGACGGCCGGGTCCGCACCCGCCCCGCCGAGCAGGAGGCGCCGGCCGTCGTCCGGCACGTCCACCTGCACGGCGGCCCCAAGATCGTCCACCACTACGACCTGTACGAGGTCGCCGGGCACGGCGGCGAGTACCGGCTGCGCGAGGAGTGATCGTGCGGTAGGACTCCGGGAATGGGTCCTGCGTACGTGATCGGCACGCACGACACCAAGGGCGCGGAGCTGCGCCACGTCGCGGAGCTGCTCCGCGCCGCGGGCCTGGCCGTGACCTCGGTGGACGTGTCCACTTCCGACAAGAGCGCCGCGGGGGCGGACGTGCCCGCCGCCGAGGTGGCCGCGGCACACCCCGACGGCGCCGGCGCCGTCTTCACCGGCGACCGGGGCAGCGCCGTCGCGGCGATGGCCGTCGCGCTGGAGCGCTGGCTGCCGGCCCGGGAGGTCGGCGGCGTGCTCGGCCTGGGCGGGTCCGGCGGTACCGCGCTGGTCACTCCCGCGATGCGCGCACTGCCCGTCGGCGTGCCCAAGGTGATGGTCTCGACCGTCGCGTCCGGCGACACCGCACCGTACGTCGGGGCCGCCGACATCGCGATGCTCCACTCGGTCACCGACGTGGCCGGCCTCAACCGCATCTCCCGGCTCGTCCTGGGCAACGCCGCGCACATGCTCGCCGGGGCCATGACCCGCGAGATCCCGGCGGGGGAGGACCGGCCGGCCGTCGGGCTGACCATGTTCGGCGTGACGACGCCGCTGGTCACCGCCGTCGTCGAGCGGCTGGGGAGCGAGGTGGACCCACTCGTCTTCCACGCGACCGGGACGGGCGGCAAGGCGATGGAGAAGCTCGTCGACGACGGCCTGGTCTCCTCCGTGCTCGACCTCACCACCACCGAGGTGGCCGACCTGCTGGTCGGCGGCGTCATGGCGGCGGGGGAGGACCGGCTCGACGCGATCGCCCGCACCGGCGTGCCGTACGTCGGCTCGGTCGGCGCCGTCGACATGGTCAACTTCGGCCCGCGGGACACGGTGCCGGCCCGCTTCGCGGACCGGCTCTTCTACGAGCACAACCCGCAGGTCACCCTGATGCGGACCACCCCGGAGGAGAACGCCGAGATCGGCGCCTTCCTCGCCCGCAAGATCAACGCGTTCACCGGGCCCGCGCTGTTCCTCGTCCCGACCGGCGGGGTCTCGCTGCTCGACGTGCCCGGCCAGCCGTTCCACGACCCGGAGGCCGACGCCGCGCTGCTCGCCGCCCTGGAGTCCGATCTGGAGCACCGCGCCGTCCTGCGGAGGGTTCCGGTGGCGATCAACGATCCGGAGTTCGCCGACGCCGTCGTCGCGGCCTGGCGCGAGGTGCAGCGGGAGGTGACGGCATGAGGTTCCGCCGGGCCGAGCTGGTGGAGCGGTTCCAGGAGATGGCGCGCCGCGGCGAGCCGATCGTCGGCGGGGGCGCGGGCACCGGGCTCTCGGCCAAGTGCGAGGAGGCCGGCGGGATCGACCTCATCGTGATCTACAACTCCGGCCGCTACCGGATGGCCGGGCGCGGCTCGCTCGCCGGGCTGCTCGCCTACGGCAACGCCAACGACATCGTGGTCGAGATGGCCGCCGAGGTGCTGCCGGTCGTGCGCCACACCCCGGTGCTGGCCGGCGTCAACGGCACCGACCCCTTCATGCTCACGGACCGCTTCCTGCGCGAGCTGGCCGACCTCGGCTTCGCCGGGATCCAGAACTTCCCGACCGTCGGGCTGATCGACGGCGTGTTCCGGGCCAACCTCGAGGAGACGGGCATGGGGTACGGGCTGGAGGTCGAGCTGGTCGCGGCGGCCCGCGCCCAGGACCTGCTCACCACGCCCTACGTCTTCTCCGCCGAGGACGCGCGCGCGATGACCCGGGCCGGCGCCGACGTCGTCGTGTGCCACATGGGCCTGACCACGGGCGGCTCGATCGGCGCGGAGACCGCGAAGTCGCTCGACGACTGCGTCGCGCTGATCGACGAGTGGTCCGCCGCCGCGCTCGAGGAGCGGGACGACGTGCTGGTCCTCTGCCACGGCGGCCCGATCGCCATGCCGGAGGACGCCGCGTACGTGTTGGGCCGGACGAAGGCCTGCCACGGGTTCTACGGCGCCTCCTCCATGGAGCGCCTGCCCACCGAGACCGCGCTGGTCGAGCAGACCCGCGCTTTCAAGAACGCCCTCTGACACATTGGAGTGACCATGCCCCGTCCCTATGCCAGTGGCGTCGTCAAGGCCCCCGCCGACCAGGTCTGGGCGCTGCTGCGCGCCTTCAACGGCCTGCCCGACTTCCTGCCCGCGGTCGCGAAGAGCGAGATCGTCGAGGGCACGGACGGGGCGGTCGGGGCCGTGCGCAGGCTGACCCTCGCCGACGGCGGCGACCCCTTCGACGAGAAGCTGCTCGCGATGGACGACGCCGGCCGCACCCTGACCTACGCCTTCACCGGCGCGAACCCCTTCGACGCGCGCCGCTACGTCTCCACGGTCCGCGTCGCCCCGGTCACCGACACCGGTGAGTCGTTCGTCGAGTGGTGGTCGGAGTACGACGCGGACGCGGGGCAGGAGGAGGAGCTCGACCGCACCTTCGCGCAGGGCGTCTACGCCGGCGGCATCGACGGGCTGCGCAAGAAGCTGGCCTGATCAGCTCGCGGGCGCGAGCGTGAGCAGGAACTCGATCTGACCCGTCGGGTCGACCTTCACGAAGTCGCCGATGCTGGGCGGGGTCATGCCGAAGTCGGCGAAGGCGACGGGGACCGAGCCGGAGACGTCGATCCCGGTGCCGTTGCGGACCGCGGTGAGCGGGAACGTGACGGGCCGGGTGGCGCCGCGCACGGTCAGCTCGCCGGTGGCGTCCGCGGTCGCGCGGTCGCCACCGGTGCAGCCCTCCCCGAGGTCGAGGGGCTCCGTGAGCCGGAAGGTCGCGGTCGGGTACTCCGCGACGTTCATGATGTTCCCGGTGAACCGGTCGTCCCGGCGCGCCTGGTCGCTCTCCACCGTGGCGAGCTGCACGGTGATCTCGCCCGCGGTGACCTGCGACCTTCCAGTTGAAGCTTCAACGAGAGACCGTAGTGAAGGTTGCTGCTGCACCGCGGCTCGCGCACCGAGCGACGGCCGGTCGCGCTCCACGCGTCAGCCGCTCGGGCGTGTGCACTGCACGGGCGGCGCCGCGCACTCGGGCCCGGCCGCTAGCCTGTCGCCCGAGGGGCAGTAGCTCAGTTGGTCAGAGCAGCGGACTCATAATCCGTCAGGTCGTCGGTTCGAGCCCGACCTGCCCCACTCTCCGGCTCGGGCGACGGTCAGAGCACCTCTCGGCGGACGAGGGCGGGAACGCCGGCGCGGAGCCGCTCCAGGAACAGGACCAGCGTGGCCGCGGCGCTCCGGTGGGTGGCGTCGTTGAGGGCGTCGTGCCGTCCGCCCGAGACCGTGACCAGTTCGACGTCGTCCAGGCCGGAGTACCAGCCGCGGACGTCGTCGAGCGGGGCGATGCTGTCCGCCTCCCCGTGCAGTCCCAGCACGGGGACGCGGACGCGCGCCGGATCCGCCCGGGAGATCCACTCGGCGGGCGGCGGGATCTCCAGGGCGCCGTGCCGCACGCCGTCGTCGTCCCGGAGCCGGGCCTGGTGGACCGGGCAGGCGGTGCGCGCCGTGATCTCGTCCTCGGGTGCGGGGCCGCGGCCCAGGGGGAGACCGGCCAGGACGAGTCCGGCCACGCCGGGCAGGTCCGCCGCGAGCCCGGCGGCGAAGAGCGCGCCGGCGTCCGAGCCGACCAGGACGCGCGGGTGCGGGCCGGTGTCGGAGTCCGGTCCGGACTCCAGCAGCGCCCGGACCTGGTGCTCGGTGCGGCCGGGGTCGGCCGTCGGGTCGGCGACGGCCCAGACCCGGTAGCCGTCGGCGGCGATCCGGCGCCCGAAGCGCTCGTAGACGCCGGCGTGTTCACCGCGGCCGGGGACGACGAGGACGGTGCCGCGGGTGGCCACGGCCTCGGGCTCGCGCCAGGAGGCGACGACGGGCACCGCGGCGGGGGAGACGGTCATGATTGTTCCTCTCAGACGAGCTGGGCGCGCAGGGCGGCCCGGGCGGTGCGGTCGAGTCCGGCGCCGTCGAGCGTCGGGGCGGAGCCGACGAGCAGCCGGGTGTAGGGATGAGTGGGCTCGCCGATGACCTGCGCGGTGGGGCCCGCTTCCACGATCCGGCCGTGGTAGAGCACGGCGATCCGGTCCGTCACGCCGGCGACGGAGCCGAGGTCGTGGGAGATGAAGAGCTGCCCCACGCGGTGCCCGCCCACTCCGCCGGCTCCGTCGGCCTCCGGCCCCGGGCCGGAGTCCCGCAGCCGCAGGAGCAGTTCCAGGACCGCGGTGCGGCTGCTCGCGTCCAGCGCGCTGACCGGCTCGTCGCAGAGCAGCAGGCGCGGTTCGGTGATCAGCGCGCGGGCGATCGCGGCGCGTTGACGCTGGCCGCCGGACACCTCGGCGGGGCGCCGGGCCGCGAGTGCGGGATCGAGCCCGACCCGCACCAGCGCCTCGGCGACCCGGTCCGCGATCTGCGACGAGCCGCGCACCTCGAGGGCCTCTCCGACGGAGCGGCCGAGGGGCAGGTCGGGGTCCAGGCTCTGCAGCGGGTCCTGGAAGACGTACTGCACGGAGCCGGCGCGCCGGAACGCCCGCAGGGCCCCGCCGCGGAGGCCGCCGACGTCCGTCCCGGTGACCGAGACGGTGCCGCGGTCGATGCGGTTCAGCCCGAGCAGGCTGCGGGCCAGCGTGGTCTTCCCCGACCCGGTCTCGCCGATCAGCCCGAGGATCTCGCCTGGCCGCACGGTGAGATCGACCCCGTGCAGGATCTCCCGCCGGGCCCGCCCGCGGCCGAGGGACACGGCGAGATCGCGGACCTCCACCAGGTCAGACACGGTGGGCCTCCCGGACGTGCTCGATGCCGAAGCGGGCGTGCGCCTCGACGAGCGAGCGGGTGTACTCGTGCTGCGGCGCGCGCAGGACCTGCTCCGCGGCGCCGCGCTCGACGATCCGCCCGGAGCGCATGACCACGACCTCCTCGCACACCTGCGCGACCACGGCGAGGTCGTGGGACACGAGCACGAGCGCGAGCCCGTGCCGTTCCCGCAGGTCGGCGAGCAGGTCGAGCACCTCGGCCTGGACGGTGACGTCGAGTGCGGTGGTCGCCTCGTCGGCGATCAGCAGGTCCGGGTCCCGGCAGATCGCGATGGCGATCAGGACCCGCTGCAGCATGCCGCCGGACAGTTCGAACGGGTACTGCCCGGCGACCCGGGCGGGCTCGCGCAGCCCGACCTCGGTGAACAGCTCGAGGGCCCGGTCGCGGGCTTCCCGCTTGTGCAGCCCGCCGCGGACCCGCAGCACCTCGGCGAGCTGGCGCCCGACGGGGACGGACGGATCCAGGTAGGAGCCGGGGTCCTGGAAGACGGCGCCGATGCGGTCGGCGCGGTAGGGCAGCCAGCCCGTCGCATCCAGCTCGGTGAGCTCCACGCCGTCGAACCGGATCGAGGTGTCCGGGCCGGTGTGCAGCTCCGGCGGGAGGATGCCGAGCACGGAGCGGCAGGTCAGCGACTTGCCGCTGCCGGACTCCCCGACGATGCCCAGGGTGCCGCCGCGGGGCAGCGCGAGGTCGACGCCGGAGACCAGCGGCTCGTCGAGGTGCCCCGGACCGAGGCTGACGGCGAGGTTCCGGATCTCAAGCAGCGGCACGGGCCTTCTCCTTCCGCGACGTCCGCGGCGACACCCCGGTCACGTCCCGCAGGGTGTCGGCCAGCCCGTTGCACGCCCCGACGGTGAGGATCACCAGCAGGGCCGGCGCCAGCGGCGCGGTCGGCCGCTGGAACAGGTACTCCAGCGAGGTGGCCAGCATCCCGCCCCAGGTGGGTTCCGGCGGCCGGATCCCGATCCCCAGGAAGGTCAGCGAGGACACGATGACCAGGCTGCTGCCCAGCGTCGCCGCGGTGGTCACGGCGACGGCGGGCAGCACCTTGGGCCAGACGTGGCGGCGCAGCACGAACCAGGCGGGCGCACCGGCCAGCCGGGCGGCCTCGACGTACTGCGAGCCCACCACCGGGAACGCCGCGGCCCGGGTGACCCGGTAGAACGCCGGCGACACGAGGATCCCGACGGCGAGCATCGCCTGGGTCAGCCCGTTGCCCAGCAGCGCGGTCATGGCGACCGCGAAGACGAGGAACGGCAGCGTCACGAACGCATCCATGACCCGCAGCGTCGTCCACTCGAACGCACGGCCGAGGTAGACCGACAGCAGGCCGGGAACGGTACCGAGCACCAGCCCGACGACGACCGCCTCGAGCGCCGCGAGCAGGGACAGCCGCGACCCCGCGAGCAGCCGGGACAGCTCGTCGCGCCCGAGGTTGTCGGTGCCGAGCAGGTGCTGCGGGGAGGGCCCCTGCAGCAGAGCGCCCTGGTTCTGCTGCAGCGGGTCGTGCGGGGCGAGCAGCGGGCCGAACACCGCGAGGAGGGCCACGAGCACCAGGAACGTCACGGACACGGCGCCGATGCGGTGGCGCAACACGGCCTTCATCACGACCCCCGCTGGGCGGCCGGGCGCAGCCGGACCAGCGCGGCATTGACCAGCAGGTTGAACAGCAGCACGACGACGATCGCCACGACCAGCGTGCCCTGCACGACCGGCACGTCCCCACGGACGGCCCCGTCCGCGGCGAACCGGCCGAACCCGGCCATCCCGAAGATGCTCTCGGTGACCACGGCCCCGCCGATCAGCATCGGCACGCGCAGACCGAGGACGGACAGGGCGGGCCCGGAGCCGTTGCGCAGCACGTGACGCAGCAGGATGCGCCGCGGCGGGAGGCCGCGGACGACCAGCCCGACGACGTAGTTCTCCCGCTGTGCGGCCACCAGCCCCGTGCGGAGCTGGCGGGCGATGTCGGACACCGCGTCCAGCGAGAGCGCGATCGCGGGCAGCGTGATCAGGGTGAGCCACGCGCTCGGGTCCTCGGTCGGCGAGACGTAGCCCGCCGAGGGGAACAGCGGGAAGAACACGCAGAACACCACGATCAACCCGATCGACACGACGAAAGGGGGCAGGGTGGAGATCAGCGTGCAGAAGGCCGTCACGGCCCGGTCTGCCCAGCTGCCCTGGCGCACCGCGGCGAGCACGCCCAGAGCGGTGCCGACGACGACTCCGATGAGCAGCGAGAACCCGGCGACCGACAGGGAGACCTCGAGCCGCTGGCCGATCTGCTCGGCCACGCCGACGCCGTTGAGCCAGGAGGTGCCGAGGTCGCCGCGGACGACGTGGCCGAGCCAGTCGACGTACTGCACCAGCACCGGCCGGTCGAGGCCCAGCTGCGCGTTCACCCGGGCCACGTCCTCGGGGGTCGCGGCGTCCCCGAGCAGCCGCCCTGCCGGGCTCAGCCCGCTGAACGCGCCGAGCAGGAAGGTCACCAGGGTGGCGAGCAGGAACACCGGGACGGTCACGGCCAGTGTCCGGCCGAGCCAGGCGAGGAGCGCGAGACCCGGGCGCCGGCGGGCCGGTGGCTGCGGCGCGACCGGGGTCGTGAGGGTCGGCCCGGCGGTGAGCGGTTCGGTCAGCTGAGCCGTCATGCCCGGCTCCCGGGCGCGGCCACCGTCACGCCCTCCCAGCGGTACTGCGAGAGGAAGTGCGGCAGGGGCGAGACGCGCGGGTTGCGCACGGCGATGCGGGGGCTGGTGCCCAGCGAGAAGCTGGGGGACATCTCGACGCCGAGCTCGACGGCGTGCTGCAGGACCTGCGGGTAGCGCGGGTCGTCCAGCGGGGTGCGGCGTACCTCGTCGAGCGCGGCGAGGAACTCCGGGGACGCCTCCTTGGAGGTGTTCATCAGCCCCTGCGGCCCGTAGACCACCCCGAGGTTCTGCACCGGCGACTCGCGGCCGACGGTGCCGTCGAGAGCGAACTGCGCCCTGCGTCCCAGGTAGACCTCCTGCTGCCAGGTGGACGATCCCGGCGGAACGACCTTGATCGTGGCGTTCACCCCGACCGCCTGGAGCTGCTGCTGCACCAGCTCGGCCGTGGACTGGGCGACGGAGTTCACGGTGACGGTGAGGGAGAGGCTGCCGGGTGCGTACCCGGCCGCCGCGAGCATCGACTTCGCCTTCGCCGGGTCGTAGGCGTACGCCTGGTCCAGGGCCGGGTTGTAGGCGACGTAGCCCTGTGGGAACGGCTGGTAGGTCACGTTCCCGATGCCCCCGTTGGTGACGTCGATGATCGCCTGCCGGTCGACGGCGTACTTGAGGGCGTCGACGACGCGGCGGTCGGTCAGCGGTGCCAGCCCGGAGTGCACGTCGACCTGGTTGACGGTGAACGAGTCGACGACGTCGACCTCCAGGCCGGCCGCCTTGGCCTGTTCGACCTGCCGGCCGGTGATCGTCGCGACGTCGAGCGCGCCGGACTGCACCGCGGCGATGACGGAGGTCGGGTCGGTCCCGGCGGTGAGCTCGAGTCGCTCGATCTTCACGTCGGCCGCGTCCCAGTAGTCGGGGTTCTTGACCAGGGTGGCCTTGGACTCGGGGACGAAGCTCTCGAACTTGAACGGGCCGGCTCCGACCGGTGCGGTCGGGATCGCGCCGGGATCCTTCGTGAACGCGGCCGGGCTGACGATCGCGCCGGTCTTGCCCGCCAACAGGTTCGGGACCTGGTAGTCCGGCGCGGCGAGGTGCAGCGTGACGTGCGTCGGATCGTCGGCGGTGACGTCGGAGATCGTCGCCAGCTGGTCCTTGAGCAGCGAGTTCTCCTGCGTCTTGCCGCGGAGCAGGCTCTGCCGCACGGCGTCGGCGTCGAGCGGGGTGCCGTCGGTGAACGTCAGCCCGGGCCGCAGCACGAACGTCACCGCGGTGCCGTCCGCGTTGTAGGTCCAGGACTCGGCCAGGCCGGGCCCGGCCGTCCCCTTCTCGTCGAGCTGCGTGAGCGACGCGTAGACGAGGCTGATCGTGTTGATGTCGTTGCCCGTGCTGGACGTGACCGGGTCCCAGCTGGTGGGGAGGTTGAAGCCCCACTTGAGGGTCTGCGAGGTGGCGCCGGCGTTGGCCCCCGCACAGCCGGCCAGGGTGACGACCAGGACGGCGACGGCGGCGGCGAGCCGGATGAGGCGGGACATGGGTGTGGGTCTCCGGGATCAGGCGGGGACGCGAACGGAGGCCCGCTCGCGCGCTGTGACGTCTGCGCGCTCTCGCGCGACGGCATGGGTGTTGCGGGGGATCGGCAACCCGAGGTTGCCGCGCAGGGTGGTGGCCTCGTACGAGGACCGGACCACCCCGCGGTCCCGCAGGATCGGCAGGACCTCGTCGGTGAAGCGGGCGAACTCGCTCGGCACGGTCACGTGGACGTTCAGCCCGTCCAGCGCGCCGGCCTCGAACCACTCCTGGATCCGGTCCGCCACGGTCACCGGGGACCCGACGAACGGCGCCGGTGTCGAGGTGCTGAACCGGTGCACGGTCTCGCGCAGGGTGAGGCCCTCCGCGCGCGCGACCTGCTTGATCCGGTCCGCCTGCGTCCGGAAGCTGTCGTTGCCGAGGTCGCCGAGCTCCGGGAACGGGGCGTCGAGGTCGTAGCGGCTGAAGTCGTGCCAGCCGAACGGGCGGCCGAACTGCGCCAGGGTCTTCGCGAAGTCCTTGTTCAGCCGGGTGTCCTGCTCGATCGCCCGGGCCTCGGCGTCGGTGTCCGCGATGACCGGGGTGATCCCCGGCATGATCACGATCTCGTCGGGGTTGCGGCCCTTGGCCCGCGCCCGGCTGCGGATGTCCCGGGCGAACGCCACGCCCTGCTCGATCGTCGCGGAGTGGGTGAAGATCCCTTCGCCGACGGTCGCCCCGAGGTCGCGGCCCTCGTCGGAGTCACCGGCCTGGAAGATCACCGGCTGGCCCTGCGGGGACCGGACGATGTTCAGCGGGCCGCGGACGTGGAAGTGCTCGCCCACGTGGTCGAGGCGGTGCTGGCGCGTCGGGTCGAGGAAGACGCCGGTCTCCCGGTCGCGGGGGAACGCGTCCTCCTCGTAGGAGTTCCACAAGCCCTGGCAGACCTGCACGGACTCCAGCGCGCGGCCGTACCGGGACGGGTAGTCGTAGTGCTCGTCCCGGCTGTAGTTGGCCGCGGTGCCGCCGTCCCCGGTGGCGACGACGTTCCACCCCGCCCGGCCGCCGCTGATGAGGTCCAGCGAGGCGAGCCGCCGCGCGAGGTTGAACGGGGTGTTGTAGCTGGTGGTGAGGGTGCCGACCAGCCCGATGTGGGTGGTGGACACCGCGACCGCGGACAGCAGGGTCAGCGGCTCGAGCCGGTTCAGGTAGTGGGGCGGCGAATCGGGCGTGATGAACTGGCTGTCCACGATGAAGACCAGGTCGAACAACGCGTCCTCGGCCTGCCGGGCACGGGCGGTGTACCAGCGGATGTCCACGCTGGCGTCACCGGGGATCTCGGGATGGCGCCAGACGTCGTGCTGGCCGGGGCCACCGACGCCCATCAGCACGGCGCCGAGCTTCAACTGTCGACCCATGGGTCGGTCCTCTCACGGGGTGGAGCGCGCACGGCCGACCGCGTCCTCGTGAGGCGGGGACGACGGGGTGACGGGCGCGCGGATTTCTCGAGGCCGTCCGCCGCGGAACACGGCGGGGCCGACGGGGTGGAACAGGTCTGCGATCAGGCGCAGGGATCAGACACGGCGCGGCCCGCGACGACACGTCGCGGTCGAGGTGCGGCCGAGATCGACCGCGAGCCGGCGCGTCAGCCGGGGGGCCGCGACACGGAAGGTCATCACGACGGCAGGGACGCCACCCACGCGGGGGTGCGCCACGCGCTGCTCGTCGCTCGTCACGTCCAGAATCGTGACACTCCGCCGCGCGGAACGTCCAACTCGGGAATCCGATCACAGTCGATAGGCAAGCTCTATCGGTCGTGCTGCACTGGCGCAGTGACTCATGCCGTGACCGCCCCGAACCGGACGCTCGACGTCGTCGCGCTGCGGAGCTTCGTCGCGGTCTGCGACCACGGTGGGTTCCACCGCGCCGCCGAGGTGCTGCACGTCAGCCAGCCGACCGTGAGCCACCACGTCCGGCGGTTGGAGGCCGCCTGTGGCCAGTCCTTGTTCCGCAAAGTGGGACGCGCATCGCGGCTCACCGCCGCCGGAGAGGTGCTGCTGCCCGAGGCGCGCCGGATGCTCGCGCTGCACGACCAGGTGCTCGCCCGGCTCTCGGCCCCGGCCCCGGCGTCGCTGACCCTCGGCTCCACCGAGCACGCCGCGGACCTGCTGCTCCCGCGCCTGACCGGGGTGCTCGGGGGCAACGTGCGCTACCGCCTCGATCGCGGGGTGAACCTGCGCGCCGCGCTGGACCGCGGTGACCTGGACCTGGCGCTGGTGATGGGCGAGGCCGTCGACGACCGGTCCGCCGACGCGGGCGAGCTCGAGCTGCACTGGTTCGCCGCGCCCGGGTGGCGGCCACCGGAGGGTCCGCTCCCGCTCGTCGCGCTCGACGAGCCCTGCGCCGTGCGCGACCGTGCCCTGACCACCCTCGCCGCGGCGGCGCGCCCGGTCACCGTGGCCTGCGAGGCGGCCTACCTCGCCGGGGTGCTCGCGGCCGCTCGGGCGGGGCTGGGGGTCGCCCTGCTGGCGACGATGGACAGCATCCCCGAGGGCCTGGTCCGCCGCGACGACCTGCCGCCCGTCCCCGCCCTGCCGATGTCCGTGCGCTGCCGGGTCGGGATGCCGGCCGAGACGCTCGCGGGCGTGGCCGCCGCCGTCGGGACCGCACTGATCGATTGACCGGTCCTTTCGATCGGCCGGCGAATGTCCGGACAACGGCCGCGGCTCGGTCTGTCGACGTAGAAGCCCCGGCACGCCCGGGGTGCGCAAGGGCCGGACCGGCGACCCCGGGAGACCGGACGTCGATCTCGGTGCTCGTCCAGGCTCGCCGACGATGAGTTCGGGTGCGCCGGGCGGTCTACCGGCCCATGGGAACTCTGAGCTACTCGATGAGCATCTCCCTCGACGGCTACATCGAGGACCCGGCCGGCGGCATCGCCTTCTCGGAGCCGGACGAGGAGGTGCACCGCTTCGCCAACCAGGAGACCCGCGAGACGGCGGCGTTCCTGTTCGGCCGCGGCCTCTACGAGGTCATGGAGGAGTTCTGGACGGCGCCGGAGCGGGCCGACGGGCCCGAGACGGAGGCGGAGTTCGCGGAGCTGTACGCCGCGACGCCGCGGATCGTGTTCTCCGACTCGCTGGCCTCGGTCGCGCCCGGGTGCCGGCTGGTGCGCCGCGCCGACGCGATCGAGGAGGTGGTCCGGCTCAAGAAGGAGACCGACGGTGCCCTGGCCGTCGGCGGCGCCGGTCTGGCCGCGTCGCTGCTGGACCTGATCGACGAGTTCCGCCCGCGGGTGGTGCCGGCCTTCACCGGCGGCGGCAAGCCCTACGTCCCGCTCGGCGTCGACCTGCGGCTGCGGCTGGTCGAGCAGCGCGCCTTCCGCGGCGGCACCGTGTACCTGCGCTACGAGAGGATCGCTTGACGCAGCACGGGTGCTCAGCCGCCACTGCCGTAGGGGCGCGTCAGGATCTCCAGGTAGTGGCCGTCCGGGCTGGCGAAGTACAGACCCCGACCACCGTCCCTGGTGTTGATCTCGCCTTCCCGGTGCGGCGGGTGCGGCTCGGCCCAGTACCGGATGCCCTGGTCGGTGATCCGGGCGAGGATCTGGTCGAACTCGGCTTCGGTGACGAGGAAGGCGTAGTGCTGGGGATGGACGTCCTCGTCCGTGCTGGCGAAGTCGAGGCTCAGTCCGTGGGCCAATGTCACCACCTGGAACGGCCCGAACGGCTGTGGCTCGGGCAGGCCGAGCAGCTCTGCCAGGAACTCCGCCCCGGCCACCTTGTCCTTGCTCGCGACGATCGTGTGGTTCAGCTCGACGGCCATGATCCTTGTCCCCTCGTCGGTCCGCGCCGGTCGGAGGCCGCCGGCAGCGGCTCGGTGGCGCCGGCCGCCGGCGATCTGGCGACAACGCTAGAACCTCGACCGTGGTTCAGCTCAAGTCCTTTGCGGGATGCCTCGTGTCCTCGAGCCGGGACCACGGACGTGGGCCTTCGGCCCCCGGTCTCAGGGCTTTGGGCCCGGGAAGGGGCCGCCCCGCCGCTGGATGCTTGGGTGGTCCGGGTCGGACCTCGACGGCGACCGGAACACTTCACCGCTCGTCGGCTGGGGAGCACGCGAGCGGTCACCGCGTGGGGCCGGAGTCTTCTCCGGCCCCACGCGGCGTTCTCACGCACCCACAGCCGTGGCGGAAGGGACCCGCCGACCTCGATCACGGAGGCGTCGCACAGCGTGCAGTCCTCACGAGGTCGACGCCGCGGCGAACTCGCGGAAGGCGTCGAAGGCGCGCGGGGCGTAGACCGTTCCCGGCCCGCCGTTCATGAGGATCGCGACGCCGAGCGCCTCGGCGACCTGGGCCTCGCTCGCGCCCTGGGCGGCCGCGCCCTGCGCGTGCGAGGCGATGCAGCCGTCGCACTCCCGGGTCACCGCGATCGCGAGCGCGATGAGCTCCTTCGTGCGCCGGTCGAGAGCGCCCTCGGCCAGCGCGGCCTCGTGCAACCCGGCGTAGCCGCGGTAGACCGCCGGAATCGCCCGGCGCAGCTCCCGACCGAGCTCGCGCAGGTCGTCCCGCACCGCCGCTCCGTGCTCGTGGTGTCCCATTCCGACCTCCGCGTCCTCGGCGGGACCTGCTTCCGACAGGTCGAGTCTCGTCCGGCGCTCCGCCGCGCCACCCCGGTCGGAGGGACGGGACACAGGGCGTCGTTCGACCCGCGTCCCGCGCGCCGGACGCTCGGCCCGGCGTGCCGAACAGCCACATCCCTCGCCGTCGGACGCATCTCGAGGGAGATCGCGGACACGGACGACCCGCGCCCCGCCCTGCGCCGACGGGAACCGCCGTGGCCGGGAGCCCGAGCAGGGCTCGGCTTCCGGCGGGGTCCCGGCTCTCCCGGCGCGACGATCCGGCCTGTCCGACCGGCTAGTGTCGGATCATGAGGCTCTGGCGTCGCCGACCGCGCGAGGTCACCCTGTACCTGCCGATGCGGCGGATCGAGCACCTGTTCGAGGCTCCGCGGCTCGACCCCTTCGCCCCGGAGCTGGAGGGCTACGACCCGCGACCCGGCCTCGAGGTGATGGTGCGGGCGGTTCAGCGCGCCGCGCGGAGGGCCACGCTGCGGGTGACCGTCGGGTTGCCGGGCGAGGTCCTCACGCCCGGCCTCGAGGGACATGTCCGGGCCGCCCTGGCCCGGGAGTGCCGCCGCCGGATCGCCGTACTGGACGACGACCTCGACGGCGTCCGGCGGCTCGGGATCCGCACGCTCCTGTGGGGGCTGTTCGCCGTGCTGTTCATCAACGGCTCGGTCGGCGTCCTCGGGACGACGGAACCGGGCTCGATCGAGGACGCCCTGTCGACCGGGCTGCAGACGGTCGCCTGGGTGGTCCTGTGGGTACCGATCAACCTGCTGATCTACGACCTGTGGTACTACCGCCGGGATCGGCGCGCCTACCGCACGCTGCGGGATCTCGCCGTCAGGGTGGTTCCCCTCCGTCCCGCGGAGGCCGGCACGGGCTCCGGCCCGCACGGGCGAGACGACGAGCGTCCGAAGTGAGAGCGTCGGTCCGACTGCAGGGGCCGTTGCGGGGTGGGGTGGCGGCCGCGCCGAACCACCGGGGGAGGTGGGTCAGCAGGTCCTGCTGGTCCTCGCCGACCCACGCGACGTGGCCGTCCGGGCGCAGCAGGGCCGCGGGCACGTCCAGTTCCTCGCCGACGTCGACGACGTGGTCGACCCGGTCCGCCCAGCCCGCGACCGAGAGCAGGCCGGTCCGGTCGATCAGCAACCCGCGGCCGCCGTGCATCAGCTCGTAGAGGCGGCTCTTCTCCAGCTGCACGTCCCGCATCCGGCGGCCGACCAGGTCGTGGTCCCCGCCGAGGTCGTACCGGACCGCGATCGCCGTGATCTTCTCGATCAGGTGGCGGTTCACCTCCTCGAAGGTCATCAGCTCGGCCATCAGCCGGCGCACGGCGCGGGGGCCCGGCTCTGTGGACATCAGCTCCATCTGCGCGCGGGTGGTGTCCAGCACGTCCGCGGCCACCGGGTGGCGTTCGGCCTCGTAGGTGTCGAGCAGGCCCTCCGGCGCCCAGCCGGCGATCTCCGCGGCGAGCTTCCAGCCGAGGTTGAACGCGTCCTGGATGCCGAGGTTGAGGCCCTGCCCGCCGGTCGGCGGGTGGACGTGCGCGGCGTCGCCGGCCAGGAACACGCGCTCGGCCCGGTAGCGCTCGGCCTGGCGCGTGGCGTTGCCGAAGCGGGACAGCCAGCGCGGGGAGTGCACGCCGAAGTCGGTGCCGGCGACCGCCCGCAGCTGCGCCCGGAACTCCTCGAGGGTCGGTGGGACCGAGCGGTCCTCGGTGACCCCCGCGGCGGGGACGACCACCCGGTAGGCCCCGTCGCCGACGGGCCCCAGGCCGAACCGCTGCTGCGTGCGGCGGACCTCCGCCACCACGGCGGCCACCGTCTCCGCCGGCGCGGCCACCTCCATCTCGCCCAGCAGCGTCTCGACCGTGGTGGGCTCGCCGGGGAAGCCGATGCCGAGCAGCGTGCGCACCGTGCTGCGGCCGCCGTCGCAGCCGACGAGGAAGCGCGCGCGCAGCGTGGTGCCGTCGGCCAGCTCGGCGGTCACGCCGTCCGCGTCCTGGCCCAGCCCGACGAGCGCGCGGCCGCGCCGGATCTCGGCGCCGACCTCGGCGGCGTGCTCCTCCAGCAGCCGGTCCGTGGTCGTCTGCGGAACGCCGAGGACGTAGCCGTGGGCGCTGTCGAGCCGGGGCCAGGGCACCGGGATGCCGGCGAAGAAGCCGCCGACCTCGTGGCGCTGGCCGTGCGCGAGGAACCGTTCGAGCAGGCCACGCTGGGCCATCACCTCGATGCTGCGCACGTGCAGCCCGAGCGAGCGGACGAACGGCGCGGGCCGTGCCTCCTTCTCCAGCACCAGCACGTGCACGCCGTGCAGGCGCAGCTCGGCCGCCAGCATCATGCCGGTCGGCCCGCCGCCCACGACGATCACGTCGATCACGTCGACTCCCCCCGCGCGGTTCCGGGTACCGCGAGACCCCATCAGGGACACGTCCGCCGCCGGTCCCTCGTTTCCGCAGCTCCCGGCGCCGACCGACGATTCTGCGGCGTGACCCGGGCCTTGCCGCAAGGCCCTCGGTGCGCTGTACGGTGAGAGTGGCGGGAAGCCTCGCCACCCCTGCCGGTCGGTCAGGAGAAGCGTTCCGGGCGGAAGCTCGCGAGGAGCTCGGACCGGTTCCCGGTCCTCATCTCGTCCCCCAGCAGCTCGCCGACGACCAGGGCGAGCGTGGCCCCGCTGTGCGTGAACGCGACCGTGAGGCCCGGCACGGCGGCGAGCTCGCCCAGGACCGGGCGGCCGTCCCCGGGAACGGGTTTGGGGCCGACGTGGACCCGGCGCGCCGTCAGCGCGGGCCGGCCCGCGAGCACCGCGCCCGCCCTGTCCAGGAGGTCCGCGACGACGTCGTCGGCGACCTCGTGGCCCGATCCGGTGTCCCGGACGTGCTCGGTCGGCCAGTCGGCGTCGACGGCGAGCCCGCCGTCCGGCGCGGGCCGGAGCGACACGCCGGGCACGTTCAGCACCGCCCGGAGAGGCGTGTCGACGGGCTCGGTCCGGACGAGCACTGCGAGCGGGCTCCGTTCCGGGATCCGGACACCGAGCTCGGCGAGCGCGCCGGGGACGGCGGCGCCGGTGGCCAGCAGGACGCCGTCGGCGGCGAAGCGCTGCCCGTCGGCGGTCACCGCCCCGGTCGCCCGTCCCTCGCGGACATCGACACGGACCGGTCCGCACCCGGTGCGCACCTCGCCGCCCGCCGCGACCACCTGCCGGGCCAGGAGGCCGGCGAGGCTCGGCAGGTCGACCCAGCCCTCGTCCGGGTTGAGGAGGGCTCCCGCCTCCGGCACGGCCGCCGGCTCGACGCCGGGCACGAGCCGGGCCACCTCGTCGCGGCCGATCCGGCGGACGGGATAGCCGACCGACCGCTGATGGTCGAGAACGGCCTGCAGGTCGGCCTCCTGCCCGGGTGAGCGCCAGGTGAGGCCGCCGCCGAAGACGAGCCACCGGCCGGCCGCGCCGCCCTCCTCGGCGAGGAGGTCCCGGTAGCGGTCGACGCCCCGCATCCGGAGCGCGTGGTAGCCGGCGTCCCGGATGGCGGCCGAGTTGAGCCAGGACAGCGACCGCCCGGAGGCCCCGTCGGCGAGCGGCCCCTCGGTCAGGAGCGTGACCCGCGCGCCCGTCGCGGCCAGCCGGCGGGCGGTCGAGAGCCCGAGCACACCGCCGCCGATCACCACGAAGGTCCGGTGGCCGTCGGACATGTCCCCTCCTCGCCGTGCAGGCCCGCAACACCTCGGGAGTCACCGCGCGAGGGGCTTTCGAACCTAGGGACACGGAGATCCGCGGCGTAGCGTCGTCCGCCCTCTCCGCTCGCGGAGCAGGCGATCACCACCAGTACCGAGCACGGCCGATGCCATCCGGAGTTCCGATGACCATCAACTTCACGATGTCCGACGACCAGAAGAAGCTGCAGCACGAGGTCCGTGCGTTCGCCGAGAACGTCCTCAAGCCGATCGTCGCCGAGGCCGACGCGGAGCCGGACCCGCTCAAGGGCTTCCAGATGACCAAGCCGGCCTACGTCGAGGCGTACAAGGCCGGGATCGCGATGTGCATGCTGCCGAGGCAGTACGGCGGGGGCGGGGTGTCGTGCGTCGACCTGACGGTCGCGGCGGAGGAGCTCTGCGTCGTCGACCCGGGCTTCGCCTGCACGGTCCTGTGCAACGGTCTCGGCCTGATGCCGATCGCCTGGTACGGCACCGAGGAGCAGAAGGAGAGGTTCCTGCGGGCCGCGACCTCGGACCCGACGGGGGAGTACCTGGGCGGGTGGACCGCGAGCGAGCCGCCGGGCAACCCGTCCGGCACGGCGAACTTCGACATCCCGCTGCCGCGCCCGGCCGGGGTCGGGGTGACGGCCGTCCGCGACGGCGACGAGTTCGTCGTCAACGGCCGCAAGTACTGGCCGTCGTCGGCGGGGTGGGACGAGCGTGGTGTCAACGCCGGCACGATGATCGTCCGCACCGACCCCGACAAGGGTGGCACGCAGGGGCTCTCGGCCCTGGTCCTCGAGCGGGACACGCCCGGCGTCACCTACCGGACCCTCGACAAGACCGGCCACCGCCTCGCCTCGAACGCGGAGATCGTCTTCGAGGATGCGCGCATCCCGGTCGCGAACCTGCTGCCCGGCGCGGAGGGCAACGGCGACCTGGTCATCAACCGCAACTTCGCCTGGTCCGGCCCGATCGCGGCGATCGCGGCGGTCGGCATGGCCCGCGCCGCCTACGAGATGGCGCTCGACTTCGCCCGCAACAACACCGCCGGTGCACTGAAGCCGATCATCGGCTTCCAGAACGTCGGCTACGTCCTCGGCGACGTCGCGGGGAAGATCGAGATGGGCCGGTACTTCTCCTGGCGGGCGGCCGACTACCTCGACAAGCACGACCAGCACGCCGAGCTGGTCGGGGCGATGAACAAGATCCAGGTCACCGAGCTGATGTTCGACTGCGTGTACAAGTGCATGCAGATCGTGGGGGTGAACAGCCTGGAGCGGGCCAGCGGCTTCGGCAAGCTCCTCCGGGAGGCGTCGGTGCTGCCCATCTACGACGGCGGCAACATGGGGATGCAGCGCCGTCGCGTCCACGGCATCCTCGCCGACCCGCTGTTCAACCCGCGGGCGATCATGGAGGACGAGTACGTGAAGTTCGAGAAGCACCACGAGGAGATCGACACCGTCGTCGTCTGACCTCCGCGGGACGCCCGCTGATCGCCCTGTCCCGGCCGGCCGCGCGGCCGGCCGGGACAGGGGTCAGCGGGCCCCGGCCTTCCGCCGGGGGGACGAGCGCCGGGCGGGCTCGGGTTCGGACCCGGCGCTCTCGGATCCGGTGCGCTCGGGCCCGGTGCGCTCGGGTTCGGTGCGCTCGGGCTCGGCGGGCTCGGGTTCGGAGGCGTCGGACCGGGCGGCGTCCGGCGAGGGCTCGGCCCCGTCGCCGTCCTGCCGGCGGCCCCCGTTCTCCTCGCCGGGCGCCTCCGGGCGGCCGAGGCGCGCCCGTTCGCGGGTCGACCAGCGGAGCTCGACCTCGAACTCCACCTCGTCGCCGTCGATCTCCACCTCGACCTTGCACCGGACCTCGTCCGGTACCCGCACCGTCATGCGCGTGTGCCCGAGCGTGAGCTCGACCTTGCCCGCGTCGCCGAGCGCCGCAGCGAGCGCGGACAGCGTGCGGGCGGTCTCCTTGCGCGTCACCGGCTCCGCGTAGGTGACCTCGACGTCGGACATCGCCTTCTCCCCTCGCGGACGCGGCTCCCGGGCAGGCCCCCGGTGCCGTCTGCGTGGAGTGTCGGGAGCGGGGGCCCGGAGCTCGTCATCCGTTCCGGGTGGTCGCGCCGAGCGGCTCGACGGCGGCGGACCGGGTCCGGACGACGCGCCCGACGAGCTCGATGAGCAGGCCCGCGACGGCGCCGAGGCCCACCCCGACGCCCACCCGCAGCCACGTGACGTCCATCAGGAACACCGTGTGCGACAGGGCGGGCACCGCCAGGATCACCACGACGACCAGGGCGAGCCCGCCGACCAGACCGACCTTCCAGAGCGTGAGGGGCCGGGCGAACAGGGTGAGCGCCCACAGCGAGGCGACCAGCACCGTCACGGTCGCCACGGTCTGCCCGGCCACCAGCCCGCCCGCGGGCTCGAGCCAACGGACGGTGCGGTCGCCGGAGTAGGCCGCCGTCCCGATCACCACGCCGATCGGGATCGCCGACCACAGCACCCGGTGCAGGAACCCCGGGACGTAGCGCCGCCGGTTGGGGGCGAGCGCGAGGACGAAGCCGGGGATGCCGATCGTGACGGCCGAGATCAGCGTGAGCTGGATGGGCGCGAGCGGGTAGGCCGCCGCGGTGGCGATGACGACCAGCGCCATGAGCAGCGAGTAGACGTTCTTGACCAGGAACAGGTTCGCCGCGCGCTCGATGTTCGCCATCACCCGCCTGCCCTCGGCGACGACCGCCGGCAGGTGCGCGAACCGGCCGTCGAGCAGCACGAGCTGCGCGACCGCCCGGGTGGCGGCCGCGCCGTTGCCCATCGCCACCCCGATGTCGGCGTCCTTGAGGGCCATCGCGTCGTTGACCCCGTCGCCGGTCATCGCGACGACGTGGCCGCGGCGCTGCAGCGCCCCGACGATCGCCCGCTTCTGCTGGGGCGTGACCCGGCCGTAGACGGGGTTCTCCTCGAGGACGTCGGCGAGCGCGTCGGGGTCCTCGGGCAGGGTCCGGGCGTCGACGGCATCCCCCGCGGCGGTGATGCCGGGCAGGCCGACCGCGGTGGCCACCGCGCCGACGGTGCGCGGGTTGTCGCCCGAGATCACCCGCAGGGACACGCCCTGCTCGACGAAGAAGCGCAGGGTGTCGGCGGCGTCCTCGCGGATCCGCTCGGCGAGCACGACGAGCGCCCGCGCCTCGAGCGCCGCCGGGAGCAGGTGCCCGTCGGGCGGGGACCCGGCGTGCGCGAGGACGAGCACGCGCCGCCCCTCCTCCGCGGTCTTCGCGGCGATCGCCAGCAGGTCCACGGACCCGGGGTCGCCGGGCTCCGGGAGGACCATCTCGGGTGCGCCGAGCACCCAGGTGCCGTGCTCGCCGGCGGTGACCGCCGACCATTTGCGGTCCGAGGAGAAGGGGACGCCCGTCGTCGCGGTCCAGGAGCTCGCGGTGAACACGGTGGCGAGCGCGGCCGCGGTCGCGTTGGTGCCCGGTTCCGCGCAGCCCAGGGCGAGCGCCTCGCGCACCTCGGCCTCGGCGAGCGCGTCGGCCGCGGCCGGGAGGACGAGCCGGTCGAACACGATGTCGCCGTGGGTGAGCGTGCCGGTCTTGTCGAGGCACACGACGTCGACGCGGGCCAGCACCTCCACCGCCGGCAGCTCCTGCACGAGGGTCTGCTTCCGGGCGAGAGCCACCGCCGCGAGCATGAACGCGAGGCTGGTCAGCAGCACCAGGCCCTCGGGCACCATGCCGACCAGGGCGGCGACGGTCCCGGTCACGGCGTCCTGCCAGGTGTCGGCGTCGCTCGTCCGGAACTGGCTCCACACCAGCAGCGGCGCGACGACGAGCATCATCACCGAGATCCACCGCAGCAGCGTGTTCGTCCCGGAGACCAGCTCGCTGGGGGCCCGCGTGAACTTCTTCGCCTCCGCGGTGAGCCGGCTGGCGTAGGCCTCGGCGCCGACGGCGGTGGCCCGGAACCGGCCCTGCCCGGCGACCACGACGGACCCGGAGCGGACCTGGTCGCCGGGGACCTTCGCGACCGGGTCGGACTCGCCGGTCAGCAGTGACTCGTCGACCTCCAGCCCGGCCGAGGCCGTGACCGTGCCGTCGGCGGGCACCTGGTCGCCGGAGCGCAGCTCGAGCAGCTCGTCGGCGACGACGTCCGCCACCTCGATCTCGGCCACCTCGCCGTCGCGGACCACGCGCGCGTGCGGCGCGTTGAGCACGGCGAGCCGGTCCAGCGTGCGCTTGGCGCGCACCTCCTGGACGACGCCGATCGCGGTGTTCGCCACGATGACCAGCCCGAACAGGCCGTTCTGCCAGCGCCCGGTGGCGGCGATGACGAGGAAGAGCGCGAACAGCAGGCCGTTGAACGGCGTGACGACGTTCGCCCGCACGATCTGGCCGACGCTGCGGCTGGTCCGGTCGTCGACCGCGTTGGTGCGCCCGGCGGCGATCCGCTCCGCGACCTCCGCGGCGGTCAGGCCGCGCTCGCCCAGGGGGGCCTCTACGACCGTGCCGCGACCGATCAGGTCCTCCACGCGTCCCCCCGCCCTCGCGTCGGCGTCCTGGCCGTCCTCGCAGCGCACGAGGGCGGCGTTACGCCGAGCCGACGTCCGGTGGGCGACGATAAGTCCGGTTGCCGGTCGGGGGAAGGGCTGTCGATGCGAACGTCCCGCTGGGTGCTCCTGCTGGTCGCGGCGGTCCTGCTGGCCGGGTGTTCCGGCGGGTACGGGGCCGGGCCCTCCCCGGCGCCGACCGCGGCGGCGCCGGCGGGCCTGGTGCCGGTCACGGTGCACGTGCCGGAGGGCCTGGGAACAGCGCCGCTGGACGTTCCCCGGCAGGCGCTGGTGCCGCCGGACTGGGCGATGTCGGTGTTCGCCCGTGTGCCCTCCGCGCGGCTGGCCGTGTGGGCCCCGGACGGCGCGCTGCTGGTCTCGGTCCCCGAGGAGGGCCGGGTCGTGCGCCTGGTGCCCGACGGGCGGGGCACGGCGTCGGAGACGGAGCTGCTGCGCGGGCTGGACCAGCCGCACGGCCTGACGTTCGCCGGGGCGACGCTGTACGTGGCGCAGAGCGACCGGGTCGACGCGTACCCCTACGCCGACGGGCGTACCGGGGCACCGCGCCCCGTCGCCCTCGGGCTGCCGAGCGCGAAGAGCCCCGAGCTGCGGGGCCGGTACGGGCACGCGCTCAAGAGCGTGGCCGTCGGCCCGGACGGTGCCGTCTACGTGTCGGTCGGCTCGACCGCCAACATCTCCGTCGCGGACCTCACGGCGGTCCCGCCGCGGGCGTCGATCCTGCGGGTGCCGCCCGGTGGCGGGGCGCCCGAACCGTTCGCCGTGGGGGTCCGCAACGGGACCGGGCTGGCGATCGCCCCGGACGGGTCGGTGTGGACCGCGGTGAACAACCGGGACAACATCCGGTACCCGTACGACCGGCCGTACGGCGAGACGTCGGGGTCCGCGCGGGGGGAGGTGATCGAGGAGTACGTGCGCGACCACCCGGCCGAGGCCCTGGCCCGGCTCACGCCCGGGCGCAACCTCGGCTGGCCGTACTGCAACCCGGACGCGGACGTGGAGCCCGGCGTGCCGGGCTCCGCCCAGGACCTCACGCACGTCCCGTTCACCCGGGACGTGCAGACCAACCCGGACGGCGCCGCGCTCGACTGCGCCGCCCTGCCGCGGGTCGAGCAGGCGCTCCCGGGCCACTCCGCGCCGCTCGGTCTCGCCTTCGTCGACGGCGGGCTGCCCGGGGACTTCGCCCGCGGCGCCCTGGTCGGGGTGCACGGCTCGTGGAACGCCTCGCCGCCGCGCGCGCCCGAGGTGTCGTTCTTCCCCTGGCGCGCCGGCGGGCTGGGGCCGCAGCAGACGCTGGTCGGCGGCTTCCAGGGCGCCGACGGCTCCCGGTGGGGCCGCCCGGTCGCCGCGGTCACCGGCCCGGACGGCGCCGTCTACGTCACCGACGACGAGGCCGGGGCGGTCTACCGGGTCGCCCCTCCGGGGCGGTGACGACGGCGCCCCTCCGGGGCGGTGACGACGGCGCCCCTCCGGGGCGGTGACGACGGCGCCGCCGCGCGGCATGCTGGCCGGGTGAAGGCGTGGATCGTCGGCAGGCCCGGCCCGATCGTGACGGCCCCGCTGGTCCGCGTGGACCGGGAGGACCCGGAGCCCGGCGCGGGTGAGGTGCGGGTGCGGGTGTCGGCCTGCGGCGTGTGCCGGACGGACCTGCACCTGGCCGAGGGGGACCTGGGCCCGCACCACCCGGGCACGGTGCCGGGCCACGAGGTCGTGGGGGTGGTCGACGCGCTGGGCACGGGGACGCGCCGGTTCGCCGTCGGCGACCGGATCGGTATCGCCTGGCTGCGCGGCACGTGCGGGCGCTGCCGGTTCTGCCGGACCGGGCGGGAGAACCTCTGCCCCGACGCGCGGTTCACCGGCTGGGACGCCGACGGTGGGTACGCCGAGTACGCCGTGGTCCCCGAGGCCTACGCCTACGCCCTGCCGGCGCAGCTCGACGACGCCACGGCCGCCCCGCTGCTGTGCGCCGGCATCGTGGGCTACCGGGCGCTGAAGCGGGCCGAGCTGCCCCCGGGCGGGCGGCTGGGCATCTACGGGTTCGGGGCCTCGGCGCACGTGGTGGCCCAGGTGGCGATCGCGCAGGGCGCGGCCGTGCACGTGCTGACCCGCTCGCCGCAGGCGCGGGAACTCGCGCTGGCGCTCGGGGCGGCGTCGGCGGGTCCGGCGGAGGCGATGCCGCCGGAACCCCTGGACGCGGCGGTGACCTTCGCCCCGGTCGGCGGGTTGGTGCCGGTCGCGCTGCGGGCGCTCGACGCCGGCGGCACGCTGGCGATCGCCGGCATCCACCTCACCGACGTCCCGGCGCTGGACTACGAGCGCGAGCTGTTCCGGGAGAAGCAGCTGCGCAGCGTCACGGCCAACACCCGGGCCGACGGCGAGGAGTTCCTCCGCCTCGCCGCCGCGCTCGGCGTGCGGCCCACCGTGGACCCGCGCCCGCTGTCCACGGCGGACCGGGTCCTCGCCGACCTGGCGGGGGACCGGATCACCGGCGCGGCCGTGCTGCTGCCCGACTGAGGATCCGGATCGGTCAGAGCTCGCCGCGGCGCTGGGTGAGGGTCTCCGCGATGCGGGCGAGCTTGACGTTGAGCGACTGGGAGGCCGAGCGCAGGATCGCGAAGGCCTCCTCGGCGTCGACGCCGCGGCGCTCCATGAGGATCCCCTTGGCCTGCCCGATGACGTCGCGGCTGCGCACCGCCTCGCTCAGGTGGGTGACCTGCAGCTCGGCCCGGCTCGTGGCGAGGGAGCCCGCGACCGCCGTGGAGGCGTGGGCGGCGAGGACCAGCGCGGCGTCCCGGTCGGCCTCGTCGAGGCCGCCCGTGCGCCGCGAGTAGATGTCGAGCGACCCGATCCGCGGCGGGTCCTGCGCCGGGAACAGCCCGACCGCCATGACGCTCCCGATCCCGAGCTCGGCGGCCGCGGGGCCCCACTTCGGGAAGACCTCCCCGCCGGGCAGGTCGGGCGAGAACGCGATCCCCATCCCCGGCAGCCGGCTCGCGTCCAGGCACGGGCCCTCGTCCAGCTCGTTCTGCAGCTCGTCCAGCCGGACGCCGACCGGGTCGGTCGTGGCGGGGGTGTCGAGCGTGCCGTCCCGGGAGCGCAGCGAGACGCTGACGACGTCGGCCCCCCGCACCACGCGCAGCGTCGCCTCGGCGATGCGCTCGAGCACGTCCTGCACGGTCGGCGCGTCGAGCAGCTTCTCGGCGAGGGCGACGAACTCGGCGACCAGCGGGGCGGGCGGCCCGGGTTCGTCGTACCGGTCGTGCTCCGACATGGGGTCCCTCCTGCTGGCCGGCGGTGCCCACCGAGCGTACGCATCTCGCCCGGGTGTGCTCGCCTGGTCGCTCACCTCGTACCCCGCCGACGATCCGCCACACTGACCCCATGGCAGTCGACCCCACCGGCCCGGACATGAAGGCCTTCCTCGCGGAGGCGCCCGACCGACCCGTCACGATGCTGAACCTGCTGCGCTTCGCCGAGGGCGGCCGGGCCCGCTACGACGAGTACGTGGCCCACTTCCGCGCGACGTCGGCCCGGTTCGGCGCCGAGGTCGTCTACTTCGGGTACGGCCACGCCCCCGTCGTCGCCGAGGCGGGCCAGGACTGGGACGCGGTGCTGCTCGTGCACTACCCCAGCCGCCGCGCGTTCTCCGAGATGGTGCGCGACCCCGAGTACCAGAAGGGCACGCACCTGCGGACCGAGGCGCTTGTCGAGGCCGTGCTCCAGCCGACCACACCCGCCGGCTGACCGGGCCGGGACGGGCCCGGGGCACGGAGGTCGTGGGGCCGGGGCCGCACGATCATTGGGGGGCGGCGCCCGGCCCGTCAGGTGGACGGGGGGAACCTTCCACCAGGTCCGTGTGTACGACGAGCGGGGGGCGTGGGCAAGACCTGCCGGCCCCGCCGGGCGAGATTTTGCCGTCGGCTAACCGGCCTCTCAGCTCGGCCACACAATCCGCCGGCGAACCGGCCGCGACCGGGGATGATGGCCTCGTGGGGGCACACATCCTGCTGGTCGAGGACGACCGGGGCCTGGGGGAGGGCCTGGTCGAGAGCCTCGCGCAGCACGGGCACGAGGTGGTGTGGGCCCGGACGGGCCGCACCGCGCTCGAGCACGCCGGCGCGGGGAAGCCGATCGACCTCGTCCTGCTCGACCTCGGCCTGCCCGACATCGACGGGATCCGGGTCTGCCGCTCGCTGCGGGCGCTGCCCACCGACGCCGTGGTCGTCATCCTCACGGCGCGGGGCGCGGAGATGGACGTCGTGGTCGGGCTCGACGCCGGCGCCGACGACTACCTGACCAAGCCCGTCCGGCGGGAGGAGCTGCTCGCCAGGGTCCGCGCCCACCTGCGCCGGGTGCGGCCCGGCTCGCCGGGCGATCCCGTGCGCCTCGGTGACCTGGAGCTCGACCTGCGGGAGCGTCGCCTGCTCGTGGCCGGGCGCGAGGTGACCTTGCGGGCCAAGGAGTTCGACCTGCTGGAACGGCTGGTCCGCGACGCCGGGGCCGCGTTGAGCCGCCGCACCCTGATGGCCGACGTGTGGGACGACCACTGGGGCGGCTCCACCAAGACACTGGACGTGCACGTCGCGGCGCTGCGCCGGCGGCTGTCCGGGTTCCCGGCCGGGATCCGACTGCCCCGCATCCACACGTTGCGCGGGCACGGCTACCGCCTCGAGCCGCCGACGTCCTAGCCTGCAGCCCTCCGCGACGTCGACGACGGGTGGTCGCTCCGCGGGGCCGGGCGTGACGGTGGGGCCGGGGTGACGGTGGGGCTGGGGGGTGACCGTGAAAGGTGCCGCGCGCGTCCGCACCCGGATCGTCTCGCTGTCGGTGGCGATCGCGGCCATCGCCGTCGCGCTCTTCGGCGTCCCGCTCGGCCTCGGGCTCGCCCGGTACGCCGTGGCCGACGAGGGCGTCGCGCTGCAGCGGCTCGCCGACCTCACCGCCGCGGCCGTGCTCACCGACCTCGCGCACGACCGGATCCCCGCCGTGCTGCCCGTGGCGGAGCCGCCCGGGACGTCGCTCGCGTTGTTCGACGCCGACGGCCTGCTCGCGGTCGGCGACGGCGCCCCGACCGCCGACCGGGACGTCATGGCCGTGCTCGCCGGCGGCGGCCCGCGGGTCGCGGAGCGGGGCGGCGACCTGGTCGCGATCGTCCCGGTGATGGGCGAGCACGAGATCGTCGGTGCGGTCCGCGCCGCGCACCCGGTCTCGGCGGTCTACACGGCCCTGGTCCCGCTCTGGCTGGGCATGCTCGGTCTGGCCGCGCTCGTCCTGGCCGCCGCGTGGGTGATCGCCCGGCGGCAGGCCCGGCGGCTCGCGCAGCCGTTGGAGGACCTGGCCGTCCTGGCCGGGCGGCTGGGCGAGGGCGACTTCAGCGTGCGGCCGGCGCGGGCGGGACTCGCCGAGGTGGACGCCCTCGGCGGCGCCTTCACCACCACCGCCGCCCGGCTCGACGACCTCCTCGCCCGCGAGCGGGCCTTCTCCGCCGAGGCGTCCCACCAGCTCCGGACACCGCTGGCGGCGCTGCGGCTGCGCCTCGAGAACGCCCGGGCGGACGCCCGCGCGCACCCCGGGGCCGACGTCGGCACCGCCCTCGACGCCGCGGTCGCGGAGACCGAGCGGCTGACCCGCACCGTGGAGGAGCTGCTGAGGCTGGCGCGCGCCCGGGGCGGCGACCGGCGGGGCCCGGTCGACCTGCCCGCCGTGCTGGACGAGGTCGCCGAGACCTACCGGCCCCGGCTGGCCGCGGAGGGGCGGAGCCTCGAGCTCGACCTCGACGGGAGCGGAGAGCCGGACGGGGTGCCCGCGGTCGTGGGCTCGCGCACCGCCGTCGAGCAGGTCCTCGCCGTGCTGCTGGACAACGCCGTGCGCCACGGCGAGGGCGCCGTCCGGGTCGGGCTGCGCGAGGTCGGCGACGCGGTGGCCGTCGACGTCGGCGACGAGGGGCCTGGGTTCGCGAACGGCAAGCCCGAGCGCGGCCGCCCGCCCGGCCCCGGCGCGCCGCCCGACGGCCTCGGCACGGGCACCGGCATCGGCCTCCCGCTCGCCACCCGGCTGGCCGGGGACCAGGGCGGCCGGGTGGTCGTCTCGCGGGAGAGCCCGCCGGTGATGACGTTGTTCCTGCCGCTGGACGACCGCGACGGCGGCTGAGCGGGTCTCCCGCACCGGCCACCCCACCAGTACGGTCGGCCCCGCTCCCGGCCCACCGTCCCGTGTGGGCCGACGCAGGAAGGGAACGCCGTCGCGCATGGCCGACACCCCCGCCCAGCCCGGCGACGGCCGGGAGACCGCGACCGCGGGCGCCCCGGCGGCGGGCGCCCCGCCCGCCGGGCCCGGACCCCGCCGGGCCGTGCTCCTGCCGCTGTACGCCGCGGGGTTCGTCACCGCGTTCGGCTCGCACGCCGTCGCGACCGGCGCCGGCGCGGAGACCGGGTCGGGGCAGCTGTCCGTGCTCGCCCTCGGCCTGGTCCTCGCCGTGTACGACGGTGCGGAGGTCCTGCTCAAGCCGGTGTTCGGCTCGCTCGCCGACCGGTGGGGCCCGCGACGCGTGCTGCTGGGCGGCCTCGCCGCGTTCGCCGTGGTGTCCCTCGGCTACGCGCTCGTGGCGCTCCTCGGAGGGATGGCGTCGGGGCCGGGCTCCGCCGTGGCGCTGACCGTGGCACGGCTCGGGCAGGGGGCGGCCGCGTCGGCCTTCTCGCCGGCCGCCGGGGCGATGGTGGGGCGGCTGGGCTCCGGCGGCCGCCAGGGCCGGGTCTTCGGCTCCTACGGCGCGTGGAAGGGCCTCGGCTACACGGGCGGCCCGCTGCTCGGCGGGGTGGTGATCGCGCTGTCCGGGTTCACGGCCCTGTTCGTCCTCCTCGCCGCGATCGCCGCGGTCGTGACGGTGTGGGTGGCCCTGGCCGTCCCCGCGCTCCCGCCGCTGCCGCGGGAGCGCCAGACGGTGGCCGACCTCGCCCGCCGGCTCGGCGCACCGGCGTTCCTGCGCCCGACCGCGGCGCTCGCAGGGACGACCGCGGCGCTGGCGACCGCCGTCGGGTTCCTGCCCGCGCTGGGCACGGCAGCCGGACTGAGCGTGATCGTGACCGGTGCCGTCGTGGCCTGCCTGGCGCTCTCCTCCACGCTGGTCCAGCCGCGGGCCGGCCGGGCCCACGACCGCGGGAGGCTGAGCACGCGGACCGCCCTGGCGGCCGGGTTCGCCCTGCTCGTCGCCGGCTTCGTCCTGGCCGCGACGGTCACGGGCATCGGGGCGCTGGTGGCGTCGGCCGTCGTGATCGGGCTCGGGGTCGGCGTCGCGACCCCGGTCGCCTTCGCCTCGCTGGCCGCGTCGTCGCCGCCCGAGCGCCTCGGCCAGACCATGGGCTCGGCCGAGGTGGGGCGCGAGCTGGGCGACGCCGGCGGGCCGCTGCTCCTCGGGGCGGTGGCCGCGGCCGCGTCGGTCGCCGCCGGTCTGGGGGCGCTGGCCGTCGTGCTCGCCGTCGTCGGGATCGCCGCGGCCGCCGGCCGGCCGGTGCGGAAATGACCGCGTAAGAGGAGCCGTCGGGGCCGGTAACACCGCGAGCGACCTGGGCGATACGGAGCGTGACGGGTCGGGCGGCGTCGCCCCCTGGCCGCCCGGCCCGTCTCCGTCGTTCGGCCCTGTCGGGTCACGCAGGGTGTGCAACGGGTCGGCGCGACTCAGCCCGGTCGCCCGACGAGGCGACCGGGCCCGGAGCCGGACGGGGGGCGCCCCGTTCGTGCTCCGCCGCGGGAGGCCGACCTGGCCGGTCGGGTCCGCCGGCCGACGGTCCCCCGTCCCGCACGTGGTCAGCAGGGGCCAACGGCCCGCCGCGGGAGGACGGAGGCCACTCCGGTCCGGTCGGGACCCTGGTCAGCGTCCCGGTGACGGACCGGGCGAGACGGATACGGAGACACCGAGGTCGGCGAGCGCCGCGTACAGCTCGGCCGGGGTGCGCGGGCGCGCGGGCGCGCCCAGGGCCTGCAGGAGCCGGTGGACCCCCGGCGCCCACGCCGGGCCCAGCCTCGCCGAGCGGAGCAGCTCGGCGTCGCCGAGCACCTCGTCGACCGGGGCCACCCGCACCCGGCCCTCGGCGACGACGGCGACCTCGTCGGCCCAGCGGTGGGCGAGGTCGACGTCGTGGGTGGACAGGACGACCGTGGTGCCGGAGCGGTGCAGCTCGTCGAGGGTGGCGAGCAGCTCCTCGACGCCGGCCGGGTCCAGGCCGGCGGTCGGCTCGTCGAGCACCAGCAGGCGCGGGCGCATCGCCACGGCCCCGGCGATCGCGGTGCGCTTCTTCTGCCCGAAGGACAGCAGGTGCGTGGGGCGGTCGGCGAGGTCGGCGATGCCCAGCGCGGCGAGCGCCGCGTCGACCCGGACGCCGACCTCGGCGGGGGACAGGCCGAGGTTGAGCGGGCCGAACGACACGTCCTGCGCGACGTCGGCGGCGAAGAGCTGGTCGTCGGGGTCCTGCAGGACCAGCTGGACCTGCTCGCGCAGCCGGGTCAGGCCGCGGCGGTCGCGGCGGACGGGCTCGCCGTCGAGCAGCACCCGGCCCTCGCCCGGCGCGAGCAGGCCGAGCAGCAGCCGGAACAGCGTCGTCTTGCCCCCGCCGTTGGGGCCGAGCACGGCGAGGCGGTGGCCCTCGTGGAGGTCCAGGGTCGCCCCGGTGAGCACCGGGCGGTCGGGTTCGTAGCCGAAGACCAGCCCGTCGGCCCGCAGGATCGGCGGCCTCATCGCGCGGTGAGCAGGGCCGTGGCCGCGACGACGGCGCCGAGCAGCACGCAGGTCGATGCGACGAAGGCGGGGGAGAGCGGGCGGGCCTGCGCCTGGACGCGCAGCGAGCCGGTGTAGCCACGGCAGGCCAGCCCCTGCTCCAGCCGTCGGGCCCGGTCGAAGGCGCGCACGAAGACGGCCGCGCCCTGCCCGGTGAGCGAGCGGTAGGAGGTGCGCCAGGTCCGGAAGCCGAGCCGGCCGGCCTGCGCGTCGCGGACCGCCCGCAGGGACTCGAGCAGCAGGAACAGGAAGCGGTAGGTCAGCGCGGCGACCTCGGTGACCGCGGGCGGCACCCCGAGGCGGTTCAGCCGGGGCAGCAGGTCGGCGAGCGGGGTCGTCGCGGCGAACAGCAGCAGGCACAGCAGGGCGGCGACCGCGCGGCCGGCCAGCTGTGCGGCCTGCGGGAGACCGGCGGGTTCCCAGCGCAGCCACGGGTCGCCGCCGAGCGACACCAGCAGCGGCAGCATCCCCGTCAGCACGAATCCGAGCGGCACCCGGACCGCCCGCCACAGCACCCGGACCGCCAGCCCGGCCGGGCCGAGCACCAGCACCAGCGCGACGCCGCCGGTGAGCGCCGCCCCCGGCCACGTCGGCAGCACCAGGGTCAGGACCAGCAGGCCGAGCGAGAGCAGCGCCTTCTCCCCGGGGTGCCGCGGTCGCCAGCGGTTGGTGTAGGCCGCCGTGTCGAGCGGCAGCATCAGGTGGGGTCCGCGGCGGGGCGTTCCGGCTGGGCGGTGTCGCGGGCGAGCCGGCGCCTGGTGCGCGCCACCCCGAAGTAGTAGCCGACGATCCCCGCGCCGATCGCGGCCTGCAGCGCGAACAGCCCGGACTCGATCTCGCCGGACGGCGGCTCGTAGATCGAGCCGAACCAGGGCTCGTAGTCGGGGTGGGACTCGGTGATCGCCTCCTCGGCGAGGCCGTCGGCGCCCCCGAACTCGCCCTGCACGAACAGCACCGGGAGCGCGGCGAGCGCCACGACCGCCAGCACGATCAGCCAGTTGACCAGCGTCGAGCGCTTCACGCGCCGATCTCCTTCGCGGTGGACCCCCCGGTGGACCCCCCGGTGGACCCCCCGGTGGACCCCCCGGTGGACCCCCCGGTGGACGAGGCCGACGGGCGGGGCAGCACCCCGAGGCGCCGCAGCTCGTCCGGGCCGACCCGGACCAGCAGCCGCACCACGAGCAGGGTCAGCAGCCCCTCGCTGATCGCGAGCGGGATCTGGGTGATCGCGAAGATCGAGCCGAACTTCACGACGGCGCCGCCGATGCCGGTCTGGGCGTCGGGGAAGGCGAGGGCGAGCTGCACGCTCGTCACGCAGTAGGTCGCCAGGTCACCGAGCGCCGCGGCGAGGAACACCCCGAGCCCGAGGCCGCCGCCCGCCCGCCGGACGAGCCGGTAGACCCCGTAGGCCACCCACGGCCCGACGATCGCCATGGAGAAGACGTTCGCCCCGAGCGTCGTGAGCCCCCCGTGCGCGAGCAGCACGGCCTGGAAGAACAACACGATCGTCCCGAGCAACGCCATCACGGGTGGTCGGAACAGCACCGCCCCGAGCCCGGTGCCGGTCGGGTGCGAGCACGAGCCCGTGACCGAGGGGATCTTCAGGGCCGACAGCACGAAGCTGAAGGCGCCGGCCGCGCCGAGCAGCAGCTTCGAGTCGGGGTCCGCGCGGACCCGGTGCACCACCGCCCGCGCCCCGTGCACCACGAAGGGGGCCGAGGCGACGGCCCACGCCGCGGCGTGCAGGGGTGGGAGATAGCCCTCGGCGATGTGCACGTCCCGCTCCTCCGTCGATCCTTCTCCCGGACCGTCGGACGGTAAGGCGTGCGCGTGGATCAGGTCAACGGTTGAACATTCCTTCAGATGTGGTCCCGGCCACGCACACTGTCGCGCCGTCCGTCGGGGTCGGACCCAGGAGCTCGATCCGCTGCCGCACCACCGACGTGGGAGGTGGGGCCGGGGCGCGGGTCAATCCCCGTCCGGGGTCGCCTTGGTCGCCGCGATGACCTCGGTCAGCACGGCGTGCAGGTGCTCGAGGTCGGAGATCGGCATCCCCAGCCGCTCGATGATCGCCGGGGGGATGCGCTCGGCCCGGGCACGCAGCGCCCGGCCCTCCGCGGTGAGGCCGACCGCGAGCATGCGCTCGTTGCCCTCCACCCGCCGCCGCGTCACGTAGCCCGCCGCCTCCAGCCGCTTGAGCAGCGGGGACAGCGTGCCGGGATCGAGCGCGAGCGCGGTGCTCAGGTCCGTGACCGAGCGGGGCGAACGCTCCCAGAGTGCGAGCATCACCAGGTACTGCGGGTGCGTGAGACCCATCGGCTCGAGCAGCGGCCGGTACAGCGCGATGACGTTGCGCGCCGCCACGGCCAGCGCGAAGCACACCTGCCGGTCGAGCTTGAGCAGGTCGGTCCCGTCGGCGGTCGCGAGGTCTCCCTCGTCACGTCGTCCCGTGTCACCCACGCGGCCAGTGTACGATCCTTGGTGCGCAAAGTGTTGGGGTGAGGGTGATGTCCGGAATCGTCAGGCCGAATCCGCTGCGATGGCTCCTCTACGCGTACGGGGCCGGGTTGCCCCCGCGGCACAAGGAGTGGGTGCTGCACGACGTGACCGCGCCGAGCTGGCGGTGGCGGCACGTCGCCCGCGCGACCGTCCAGCTGGCGCCGATCGCGGTGCTGCTCTACGTGTTCATCCCCGGTGAGTCCTGGGTGCGCGCGATGGCGGTGCTCGGCGGCCTGCTGATCGGCTACTTCTACTCGTTCGCCTACATGTACGAGTCGGCCGAGCACCGGGCGGTCAAGGCCGGCTACCCGCAGGGCGGCGCCGCCTCGGTCCGCGACGAGGCGCACGCCGACGAGCGGCGCGAGCAGGAGGAGCGCTACGCCGCCCGCTGGCGGCAGGAGGGCTGACCCGGGCCCCACGGGCGCGCGGCCGGGGACCGGTCAGTGCGCGTGCTCGTGCACCTGCTCGGCGGCGGCGTCGTGCACGTGGGCGTGCTCGTGCGTCTCGCCGTCGTGGGTGTGCGAGTGCGAGTGCTCGACGTGCTCGTGGTCGTGCTCGACGTGCTCGTGCGTGTGCGCGGTCTGCCCGTGGCTGTGCTCGTGCGCGTGCGGGGTGCTCATGGTCCTCGCTCCCGGTCGGTGACGGTGCGGACGGGTCGCCGCCGAGGCCACGGTAGGTCGCCCGGGCTCCGGGCGGAACGGGTGCGGCGCTGTCTCCAGATCATTCCTGTTGCCGCGTTCGTGCAGGTGAGAGGGCTCTGCGCGCCGGCGGCACAGCCCACCCCCCGCCTTGCACGCCGTCGGACGCGCCACACCCCGTCGAGCGCGCCGCACCGGCTGGGGCGCCGGCGCACACCCGGGAGATCGCTCCCACATCCCGTCGACGGGGTGTGCCGTGCCTCCGCGGGTGTGCGAGGCCGGCCCGAAGTCCGTACCGCGATCTCGGGTCCGTACCGCGATCTCGGCGGTCGGGTCGTGCCGAGCGGGGACCGCGCCACGGGAGCGGGTGCGGCGACACGCCCCACCAGGCGCCTCACACCCGGTCGACGGGATGTGTCGCGCACCCCGCGACTGTGCGACACCGCGACGACGGGTGTAGAGGGTCTGCCCGGACGTGTCGCGCCCGAGCGGGTGTGCAGCGCGCCCGCCTGCCCCACGCACCGTGACGGGGACCGCGGGGCTGACGGCTCCGGCGGTGCGTGCGCCACTGCTCCATTGGTGTCGGAGCGCCCGTCGGTGCTGGCGCTCACGGCGTCGAGGCCCTACCGTCCCTCAGGTAATCAAACCTTTGATCGTCGCTCGCGACGGTCGGGACCCGAGACCTCCCGACGACGGGAAGGGCCATCGATGCACACCGTGGTGCCTCCCGTCCCGCTCTCCACGAAAGGACGGCTGCCATGGCCAAGCCCTTCGCCTCCTCCGCCGACACCGCGGCCAAGGAGCAGACCCTCGAGGTCCTCGCCGACGGCGTCTACGCCCTGACCGCGGAGGGCGACCCGAACATCGGGGCGGTCGAGGGGGAGGACTTCCTGGTCTGCTTCGAGGCGCTGGCCACCCCGGTCGCCGCGCGCAAGTGGCTGGACAGGCTGCGCGAGCACACCGACAAGCCCGTCCGCTACCTCGTCCTGAGCCACTACCACGCGGTGCGGGTGCTGGGGGCGAGCGCCTTCGACGCGGAGACGATCGTGTCCCACGAGATCACCAAGGACCTGGTGGCCGAACGCGGCAAGCAGGACTGGGAGAGCGAGTTCGCGCGGATGCCGCGGCTGGCCGAGGCGGCGGACTCGGTGCCCGGGCTGACCTGGCCGACGCTGACCTTCGCCGACCGGCTGACCATCGACCTCGGCGGCGACCGCGGGGACCTGGTGCTGCAGTACCACGGCCGCGGGCACACCGAGGGCGACATCACCGCCTGGCTGCCCCGCCATCGGATCCTCTTCGCCGGCGACCTTGTCGAGGCGCAGGCCGCGCTCTACACGGGCGACGCCTTCCACCGCGACTGGGCCGGTGCGACGCTGGACCGGGTGAAGGCGCTCGGGGCCGAGCAGCTGGTCGGCGGGCGCGGCGCGGTCAGCCGCGGCCGGGCCGAGGTCGACGCGGCGATCGAGCAGACCCGCGGGTTCCTGCAGGTCATGATCCGCGAGGTGGGCGCGGTGCAGGAGCGGGGCGGCACCCTGAAGGAGGCCTTCGAGGCCACGCACGCCGCCCTGGTCGACGACTACGGGCACTGGCCGATCTTCGAGCACTGCCTGCCCTTCGACGTCTCCCGGCTGTGGGACGAGCTGTCCGGCGTCGAACGCCCGGTCATCTGGACCGCCGAGCGCGACCAGGAGGTCTGGGCGCAGCTGCAGGGCTGACCCGCACAGGACTCGCGACGACGGGAGTACCGATGACCACCGCAGTTCCGCCGGGCGCCTGGCCCGCCGAGCCGGTGCTCGTCCTGGGCGCGGGCCCGGTCGGGCAGACGACGGCCCTGCTGCTGGCCCGCTGGGGCGTGCCGACGGTCGTGCTCGACCAGCGCCCGGAGCGCGACCGGGTCGGGTCCAAGGCCATCTGTCAGCAGCGCGACGTGCTCGACGTCTGGGAGGCCGTCGGCGCGGGCCGCCGGATCGCCGACGAGGGCGTCACCTGGACCACGGCGCGCACCTTCCACCGCGACCGGGAGCTGTTCGCGGTCGAGTTCGCCGACCCCGGCCGGTCGGCGTTCCCGCCCTTCGTCAACATCTCCCAGACCCGCACCGAGGAGATCCTCGACGAGCGGATCGCCGCGGAGCCGCTGGTCGACCTGCGGTGGGACCACCGGGTCGTCCACGTGGAGCAGGACGGCTCCGGCGTCACCGTCCGGTTCGCCGACGACCGGGAGCTGCGCGGCTCCTACCTCGTCGTCTGCGCGGGCGCCCGCAGCGACGAGCTGCGCGCGCTGCTCGGGGTGAGCTTCGACGGGCACTCCTTCGACGACCGGTTCCTGATCTGCGACATCCGCGCGGACCTGCCCGGCTGGGCCAGCGAGCGCCGGTTCTGGTTCGACCCGGAGTGGAACCCGGGCCGGCAGGTGCTGATCCACCCGTGCCCGGACTCGACCTTCCGCATCGACTGGCAGGTCCCCGCGGACTACGACCTCGACGTCGAGGTCGCGTCCGGGGCCCTGGACGCGCGGATCCGCGCGATCATCGGCGACCGGCCTCACGAGATCGTGTGGAAGTCGGTGTACCGCTTCCACTCCCGCGTGGTCGACCGGATGCGGTGCAGGCGCATCCTGATCGCGGGCGACGCCGCCCACCTCGTCTCGCCGTTCGGGGCCCGCGGGCTGAACTCGGGGGTCGGCGATGCGGAGAACGCGGCCTGGAAGATCGCCTACGTCGGGCACGGCTGGGCCGACGACGAGCTGCTGGAGAGCTACCACACCGAGCGGCACGCCGCGGCCGTCGAGAACATCGCGGTCACCACCGCGACCATGGACTTCCTCGTCCCGCCGGACGAGGCCCGCGCGCGGCACCGCGCCGAGGTCCTCACCCGCGCGGCGACGGACCCCGAGGCCCGCGGCCGGGTCGACTCGGGCCGGCTGTCCGAGCCGTTCTGGTACGTCGACTCCCCGCTGACCACGGCGGACCCGCGGCGCCCCTTCGCCGGCCGCCCGCCGCGCGGCCAGGTCCCGCCGGCCGGGCCGGGCGTCCTGCTGCCCGACGCACCGGTCCGGACCACGGCGACGACCGACGGGCGGGTCCGGGCCCTGGCCCGCGCCGGGTTCCTGCTGCTGACCGGCGCCGACGTCGACCTCGCCGCCGTCCGGGAGGCCGTTGCCGCCGCACCCGGCCCCGTCCGGGTCCTGGCCCTCGATGAGATCGACCCCGACGGCACCCTCACCACCACCCTGGCCGCCCGGCCCGACGAGGTGTGGGTCGTCCGCCCGGACGCCCACGTCGCCGCCGTCGTCGCCGGCCCGGCGCACCTGACACGCGACGACCTCGCCGCGGCGCTGGCCCGTGCCGCACGGCCGCGCGGCGCCGGCCCGTCGCCGACCCGGAAGGAGAACCGCGATGGCGTTCTACAGGCGACTCGGTGACGTTCCGCCCAAGCGGCACACCCAGCACCGCACCGCCGCGGGCGGGCTGCACCACGAGGAGCTGATGGGCGAGGAGGGGTTCTCCTCGGACTCCTCGCTGCTCTACCACAGCGGGGTGCCCTCCGCGATCGTCGACGCCACGGCGTGGGAGCTGCCGGACCAGTCGACCCGGGAGAACCGGCCGCTGGTGCCGCGGCACCTGCAGCTGCACCGGCTGGCCAGCGAGGACTGGAAGGCCGTGGACGCGGTGACCGGGCGGCGGCTGGTGCTGGGCAACGGCGACGTGCGGATCTCGTACGTGGCGGCGGGGGAGTCCTCGCCTTTGTACCGCAACGCGGTGGGCGACGAGTGCGTGTACGTCGAGTCCGGCACCGCGACCGTGGAGACGGTGTTCGGGGTGCTGAACGCGGTGCAGGGCGACTACGTGCTCCTGCCGCGGGCGACCACGCACCGCTGGGTCCCGACCGGCTCGGAGCCGGTGCGCCTCTACGTGATCGAGGCGAACTCGCACATCGCGCCGCCCAAGCGGTACCTGTCGCGCTACGGGCAGCTGCTCGAGCACGCGCCGTACTGCGAGCGGGACCTGCACGGGCCCACCGAGCCGCTCGTGGTCGAGGGCACGGACGTGGAGGTGCTGGTCAAACACCGCGGCTCGCGCGGGGTGGTCGGCACCCGCTACGTCGTCCCGACCCACCCGTTCGACGTCGTCGGGTGGGACGGGTGCCTGTACCCGTACACGTTCAACATCGCCGACTTCGAGCCGATCACCGGGCGGGTGCACCAGCCCCCGCCGGTGCACCAGGTGTTCGAGGGGCAGAACTTCGTGATCTGCAACTTCGTGCCGCGCAAGGTGGACTACCACCCGCTGGCGGTCCCGGTGCCCTACTACCACGCCAACGTGGACTCCGACGAGGTCATGTTCTACTGCGGCGGGAGCTACGAGGCGCGCAAGGGCTCCGGGATCGGGCAGGGCTCGGTCAGCCTGCACCCCGGCGGGCACAGCCACGGCCCGCAGCCAGGCGCGATCGAGCGCTCGCTGGGGGTGGAGTTCTTCGACGAGCTCGCGGTCATGGTGGACACGTTCCGGCCGATGGAGCTGGGCGAGGGCGGCATCGCCGCCGAGGACGACGCCTACGCCTGGACCTGGGCCGGGCGCGGACCGGGCTCGTGACCGGCCGGATCGCCGGGGCCGTACCGGCCGTCGTCGCCGGGCTGTGCGACGACGCCGCGGTCTTCCCGCCCGGCCTCGCGCCGCTGCCCGACGCGGTGCGCGCGTACCGCGACCGGCAGGACAGCTGGTACGCCGGGCTGGTCGGGCCACTGGTGCTGGCCGCGTCCGCGCTGCCCGGGCTCGGACCACTGCTCCCGCGGGAGGCGCGCCTGCCGCTGTCGGTGACCCTGCCCGGCGGGCCGGCGGATCTCCCGGCGGTGCGGGGCGCCTGCGCGGAGCTACCGGTGGAGCTGCGCGCGGTCGAGGTCGCGATGCCCGAGGACCTGGCCACGCCCGCGTTCCTCGACCGGCTCGCCGCCGGGCTCGACGGGGCCGGGGACCTGGACGTCTTCGTCGAGGTGCCGCGCGATCCGCGCCGGGTCGCGGTGCTGGACGCACTGGCCTCCGGGGAGCACGGCCGGTACCGGGCCAAGTTCCGCACCGGCGGGGTCCGGGCGGATCTGTATCCCGACGAGGCCGAGCTGGCCGCGGCGGTCGCGGCCGTCGTGACGGCGGGGGTGCCGTTCAAGGCCACCGCCGGGCTGCACCACGCCGTGCGCAACACCGACCCCGAGACCGGGTTCGAGCAGCACGGCTTCCTCACCCTGCTGCTGGCCACCGACGCCCTCGCCGCCGGGGGAACCGAGTCCGAAGCCCGCGCGCTGCTCGCCGAACGCGACGGCGCCACTGTCGCCGGACTGGTCCGCGGCCTGGACCCGGTCCGGGTGGCCCGGGCCCGGGCGGCGTTCACCTCGTTCGGCACCTGCAGCATCACCGACCCGCGCGACGAGCTCCTCGCACTCGGCGTGCTGACCGCACCCGTCCCCGCCCCGGTCCCGGAAGGAGCGTCGTCGTGAGCGTCGTCGAGATCCCCGACGGTTCGCCGTTCGGCGTGGAGAACCTGCCCTACGGGATCTTCTCCGTCGACGACGGCCGCCCGCGGGTCGGGACGCGGCTGGGGGACACCGTGATCGACCTGTCCGTGGTCCTCGCAGACCCGGTCTTCGCGGCCGCGTCGCTCAACCCGTTCATGGCCCAGGGCCCGGCGCGCTGGGCGCAGGTCCGCGAGCGGCTCACACAGCTGGTGGCCGGGGACCTGCCGGACACGGCCCTGCACCCGGCCGCCGACGTGCGGCTGCACCTGCCCGTCGAGGTCGCCGACTACGTGGACTTCTACGCCTCCGAGCACCACGCGTCGAACCTCGGCCGGCTGTTCCGGCCCGACGCCGAGCCGTTGATGCCGAACTGGAAGCACCTGCCCGTGGGCTACCACGGCCGCGCCGGCACCGTGGTCGTCTCCGGCACCGACATCGTGCGCCCGTGCGGGCAGCGCAAGGCCCCCGACGAGCCCGCACCGAGCTTCGGGCCGAGCCGGCGGCTGGACATCGAGGCCGAGCTCGGGTTCCTCGTCGGCGTCGGCTCACCGCTCGGCGACCGGATCGGGGTGGACGAGTTCGCCCGGCACGTGTTCGGGGCGGTGCTGGTCAACGACTGGTCCGCCCGCGACATCCAGGCCTGGGAGTACGTGCCCCTGGGCCCGCACCTGGGCAAGAGCTTCGCCACCTCGATCTCCCCCTGGGTGGTGCCCCTGGCGGCGCTGGAGGCGGCGCGGGTGCCGCTGCCCGGGCAGGACCCGCAGCCCCTGGAGTACCTGCGCGGCGGCCAGGACTGGGGCCTGGACATCGAGTTCGTGGTGGAGTGGAACGGCGAGCAGGTCTCCCGGCCCCCGTACCGGGAGATGTACTGGTCCCCGGCGCAGATGCTCGCCCACATGACCGTCAACGGCGCCTCGGCCCGCACCGGGGACCTGTTCGCCTCCGGCACCATCTCCGGACCCGACAGACACCAGCGCGGGGCGTTCATCGAGCTCACCTGGGGCGGCAAGGAGCCGGTCGTCGTCAAGGGCGAGGAACGCACCTTCCTGCTCGACGGCGACGAGGTGACCCTCTCGGCCACCGCGCCGGGCCCGAACGGCACCCGCATCGGGTTCGGCGAGGTCAGCGGCACCATCCGCCCGGCGAAGGAGAACCGGGCGCAGCCGCCGGGCTAACGCCGGGACGGACCGGACCGAGGATCTTCGCAGAGCGGGCGGCGTCCGGGCGGGGGGTCCGGACGCCGCCCGAGGAAACCGGCGGAGGAGCCGCGGGATGCCCATCGCACGGTCGCAGCGGTTCACCGCCGGTCGGGCGGGGTTCCTCACCGGGAGCGTGACCGCACTCGTGGTGCTGGCGGGCTGCGGGGCACCGGCCGGCACGTCGGCCCCACCGGCCGCCCCGGCGCGGGTGGCGCCCGTGGCGTCGGCCGCGGTGGCGGCGCCGGGCACGGCCTCCTACGCGGCCGCGCCGTGCCCCAACCCGATCTACCCCGGGGTGGCACAGCTGGACCTCGGGGCCGGGGTGGAGTGCGGGTACCTGACCGTGCCCGAGAACCGGACCGCGCCCGACGGAGGGACGGTGCGGCTCGCGGTGGCCCGCGCGAAGGCGACCGCACCCGACCCCCGACCGGATCCGCTCGTCTACCTCACCGGCGGACCCGGCGGGAGCGCCCTGATCGGCGCGGTCCCCCGCATCGCGGCGGGCTGGAACGCCGACCGGGACGTGATCTTCCTGGAGCAGCGGGGTACGTGGAAGTCCGAGCCGCTGCTCGCGTGCCCGGAGGTCGACGCCTTCCTCGACGCCTGGGTCGGGCTGGACACGTTCGACCCGGCGACCGCGCAACGCAGCGCCGACGCCGTGGGGGCGTGCCGCGACCGGCTCGCCGCCACGGCGGACCTGGCGGCCTTCGACACCACCGAGAACGCCGCCGACGTCGCCGACCTGCGGACGGCGCTCGGGATCGGGGAGTGGAACCTCTACGGCGTCTCCTACGGCGCCGACCTCGCCCTGCAGACGCTGCGGGACCATCCGGACGGGATCCGGAGCGTGGTCCTCGACTCGGTGCTGCCGCCGCAGCAGTCCCTCGCGGACCACTTCTGGCCGTCGGCCGCCTCCGGTCTGGCGGGCCTGTCCGACGCCTGCGCCGCGCAGCCCGCCTGCCGGGCCGACCACCCGTCGTTGCGCGACGACGTCGTCCGGCTCGTCGGCGACCTGACCGCCCGGCCACGGACCCTCACCCGGACCGACCCGGCGACCGGCAGTCCGGTCCCGGTGGTCGTCGACGGGTACAAGCTGATCAACCTCGCGGTGGTCGCGAGCCTGGCCCCGGGGGGCATCGCCGCCTTCCCCGCGCTGGTCGCGAACCTGGACCGCGGCGACGGGAGCATCGCCGCCGACACCCTGCTCGCCAACCGTCCCCCGACCGGGGTGACGGCGTACGGGCTGACGTTCGGCGTGTTCTGCGGCGAGATCCCGGTCGACACCGACACGCTGCTCGCCCGGGGGCGGGCCGCGCTGCCCGGGCTGCCGGAGCAGGTGCTCCGGCTCGTGCCGCAGTCGCCGTACCTCGTCGGCGACTGCGCCCGCTGGTCGATCCCACCCGCCCCGCCGTCGGTGCGCACCCCCGTGTCGAGCGACCGGCCGGTCCTGGTCCTCGCCGGGGCGCTCGACGCCGTCACCGCTCCGGCGAACGCCGACCTCGTCGCGCAGACCCTGCCCGCCGCGACCCGGTCGACCTTCCCGGACGCGGCCCACGACGTCCTGCTCTGGTCGCCGGCCTGCGGCGTCGCCGTGATGCGCAGCTTCCTCGAGCGGCTCGCCGGGCCGGACCTCGGCTGCGTGTCCGGGCTGGCGCCGGCCCCGTTCACGACGTCGTAGCCGGCGCCGACCCGGACGGGACCGGCCCGGGGTCCGACCGCTCGTGCCGGACCTCAGCGTCCAGGTGTCGAGGAGCTGCGGGAGGTACGGACGGCCCCCGCCGCGTGCGGTGGCGTCAGGCGCGGACGCCCTGCCGGACCCAGGCGACGGCGTCGGCGACGCTCACGCCGCGCGGCCGCCAGCCCAGGCGGGTGCAGAGGTCCTGGAAGGACCGGTCGGTCAGGGCGTGCCGGAGCTGCAGGCCCCTCACCTGGTCGACGAGCTGCGCCGGGGCGCCGTGGGCGGTGAGGTAGTCGACGAGCTGGGGAAGTGTGTGCACGGGTCCTCCTGTGGGGGAGCGTCTCGGGCGCCGGGTCCGGCGCCGGGGAGAACCCTCGCGGCCGGACCGAGGAGCGGGCTGTGCACGACGTGTCCGGGCACTGTGAGGTGCCCGACGACTGCGCAGCACGACGCACGTCCGCGCGGTCCGGGATCAGAACTCGGTGACGCCGGCGTCCGGGGCGATCTCGTGCGCGGTGCGGTCGTGCTCCTCGACCGGACGCGCCCCGGTCGATCCCGGGCCGCTGGACGAGCCAACCAGTTGATTCAAGAGTCTCTCAGCGGTGGTGCGGTACCGGGGGCTCGTCGCCCGAGCCGTGCCGTTCCAGCTCGGCACGCAGCGCCACCCAGGGCTCGCGGTCGCCGAGGGCGCCCCACAGGGCGCGGGCCCGCCGGGCGGTCTCGGCGTCGCCGTCCTCGAGGAGGGACTCGAACCGGTCGTCGAGGACCCAGGAGGAGTCGGTCGTCGCCTCCGCGGCCACGGCGTCGAGGAAGACGTCGAGGGCCCGCGACCGGTGCGCGACGTCCGGGCCGGGCATGCTCAGCCACTCCAGCTCGCCCGCCCACAGCTGCCGGCGCACGCCGTCGGTCTCGACGTCGAGGACGCTGCCGAAGGGCTGGTCCTTGCCGCCGTGCTCGGCGCGGAACTCCGCGACCTCGTGGGTCAGCCGCAGGACGTTGTCGTCCGTGAGCGAGGCCCCGACGATCAGCAGGTGCCGGGTCAGCATCATCGCCTCGAGGACGGCCGCGGCCGGCCGGGCGAGCATCTCCTGGCGGAGGAAGTCGCGGCGGGCCAGCACGATGCTCTCCGGGTGGTCGACGTCGCCGTTGAGCTTGAGCAGCCAGGGTTCGCCGCCGCGCGGGGTCCGCCACGGCATCACCACCGGTTCGACGTGCGCGGCGGCGGCCAGCTCGTAGAGGTGGTCGTAGTTGGTGGTGGCGGCCTCGCGGCAGTGCAGGGCGGCGAGCAGGGAGTGCCCCAGCGCGTGCCGGTCGGCGTCGGCGAGCTCGGCGACGACCGACCCGAACCGGTCGCCGAGCACCCGGCGCAGCAGTTCCCCCTGGTCCAGCGGGTGCAGCCGGGCGAAGTCCTCGGTGTCCAGGTCGGGCGCGGCCGCCAGGCAGGCCCGCAGCAGGTCGGCCCAGCTCGGCAGGCCGGCGGGGATGCTCACCCCGGCGCCGAAGAACAGCGCCAGCTCGCCGCGGCGCGCCTGCTCGGCGAGGCCGGCGGCGGACTCCAGCAGCGCCGGGTCCAGCGGCCACTCGTGGCGCAGCCGCCGCAGGTGCTGCACGGCGCCGTGCACGGCGGGGTCCGGCGTGACGAACGCGAGATCGACCGCGTGCCGCCGGACGACGTCGTCGGCCACGTCGAGCAGGCCGCGGATCACCGCGCCGCGGTCGTCGCCGAAGCCGCCCGCGCCGATCCCCACCACGGGCACGACGACCAGTGGCAGCACCCGTCCCGCCGCCGGGGTGCCGGTCGACGCGATCTCCTCGAGCACGCCGTGCACGCCGTCGAGCAGCCAGGACAGGACGGCGTCGTCGCGCCGCTCGACGTCGAGCAACCAGAGCGCCTCGCCCGCGCGCGCGTGCCGCACCCCCGGGCGGCCCCAGGTCCGCGGCCGCCGCACGCCGGGGTCCGCCCCGGTCAGCGGCCGCCACGCCGGGGAGATGCTCAGGGCGGGGCCGGTGGGGACCACGGCGGCGTCGTGGCGCAGCAGCTCCATCCGCCCCTGCACCGCGAAGACGTGCCCGCGGGGGATGGTGCCGGCGGATGCGGGCTGCCGCTCCGGTCGGCTCACGGCGGCTCCGGGGCGCTCGGCGGGACGGGGACGGGTCCCGGTACCTCCCCGCGGCCGGGACAAACGTCGGGGGTGGTGAGGTCCGGGGTGAGGTTTGGGACGGGTGCGGGAGGACTACGTGCCCCGGCATGCCGCCGATTCCGAGCCGGGCGCGTACCCGGTGAGCCACCCCTGCCTCGACCTGCGGTCCGGCCCGCCGGTGCCCGACGTCCGGCGGATCGCGGTGCTGCGCGCGGGCGGGCTCGGCGATCTCGTGGCCGTGCTGCCCGCGCTCGACGCCCTGCGTGCCGCGTACCCCGACGCCGAGATCCTCCTGCTCTGCGCGCCGATCCACGCGGAGCTGATGACGGACCGGCCCGGCCCGGTCGACCGGGTCCTGGTGGTCCCGTGCACCCGCGGGATCCGGGAACCCGCCCCGTGGGAGGCCGTCGACGAGGCGGAGATCGCCGCGTTCCTCGCCGGGCTGCCCCCGATCGACCTCGCCCTGCAGCTGCACGGCGGGGGCGGGTACTCCAATCCCTTCGTCCGCCGGGTCGGCGCGCGGGTGACGGCCGGGCTGCGGGCGCCGGAGGCGCCGCCGCTCGACCGCACCGCGCCGTACGTGTACCTGCAGGCCGAGGCCGTGCGGTTCCTCGAGGTCGCGGCCCTGGTCGGGGCACCGCCCGTTCGGCTGGAGCCGCGGCTGGCGGTCACGGAGGCCGACCGGGTGGCCGCGGCGGAGGCGCTGGGGCCGGTCACGGGGCCGGTCGTCGTGCTGCACCCCGGCGCGGGGGACCCCCGGCGGCGGTGGCCCGGCGGACGGTTCGCGACGCTCGGCCGCCGGCTCGCGGACGACGGCGCGACGGTCGTGGTGGTCGGGTCGCCGCACGAGCGGGACCTCGTGGCGGAGGTGGCGGCCGGCATCCGGGCGCCGGTCCGGGCGCTCGCCGGGGAGCAGGGACTGTCGGGGCTGGTCGGCGTCCTGGAGCGGGCGGCCGTGGTGGTCGCCGACGACAGCGGCCCCCGGCACCTGGCGGCCGCCGTCGGCACCCCCACCGTCGGGATCTTCTGGGGGCCGAACGTGGTCAACGCGGGGCCGTTGACCCGGAGCCGGCATCGCGCGCACGTGTCCTGGACCGCGGCCTGCCCGCGCTGCGGCGCGCCGCTGCTCGGCGGGGGCGAGGGCTGCACGCACGCGGAGTCCCTCGTCGCCGACGTGCCGCTCGAGGACGTCGAGGCCGACGCCCGGGAGCTGCTGGCGTATCACGCGGACGGGTGACCCCTGCGGTTGCGGGCATGTGTTACCACCGGTAACGTTACCGCCGGTAACGCCAGCACGTCGTCGATCCGCGAGGGAGCGACCATGGACGACACCATTGCCCTGGACCGCACCACGACCGGCCCCGCCGCGGGGGCCGCGACCCGACCTCCCGACGAGGGCGACCACGCCGACGTCGCCCGCCGCCTGCTGCAGTCGTCGGAGATGCTGTCCTTCGACCCCGCCCGGGAGGTCGACTGGGACACCCCGCTGGACACCGGCTTCCACGGCGCCAGCCCGGAGTGGAGCACGCTCTACGGCACGGCGTACTGGGACGAGATGACCCCGGAGCAGCAGCGCGAGCTGACCCGGCAGGAGTCGGCGTCCGTCGCCAGCACCGGCATCTGGTTCGAGATGATCCTGCAGCAGATGGTGCTGCGGGACTTCTACGCCGAGGACCCGACCGACCCGGCCTTCCAGTGGGCGCTCACCGAGATCGCCGACGAGTGCCGCCACTCGATCATGTTCGCGCGCGGCGTGGCGAAGCTGGGCGCGCGGCCGTACCGGCCCAAGCGGTCGGTCGTCGAGCTCGGTCGGGCCTTCGCTGCGCTCGCCGGCGGCGAGGCGGCCTACGCCGCGATCCTCGTCGCCGAGGAGGTCCTCGACGTGATGCAGCGGGACTGGATGCGCGACGAGCGCGTGGTCCCGTTCGTGCGCACGATCAACAACATCCACGTGGTCGAGGAGTCCCGGCACATGAAGTTCGCCCGGGACGAGGTCCGCGAGCGGATGCGGGGTGCGGGCGCGCTGCGCCGCCAGGCCGACGCCGTGGTCATCGCCGGGGCCGCCTACCACATCGTGACCAGCATGGTCAGCGACGACGTGTACGAGGCGGCCGGGCTGGACCGCAGGCGCGCGCTGCGCGAGGCGCGGGCCAACCAGCACCACAAGGCGATGCTGCGCTCGAGCTGCGCCGGGCTCATGGAGTTCCTCGGCTCGGCCGGGCTGCTCACGCCGCCCGCGCGGGCGATCTACCGCCGCGCGAACCTGCTCTGACCCTGCTCCGACCCAGCTCCGACCCTGCTCCGACCCAGCTCCGACCCTGCTCCGACCGACCTCGACCACCGCCGACGACGACAGGTTCCCGCGATGCCGTACGCGATCACCCAGACCTGCTGCACCGACGCGTCCTGCGTCGCGGCGTGCCCGGTCAACTGCATCCACCCGACGCCGGACGAGCCGGACTTCGGCACCACCGACATGCTCTACATCGACCCGCGGTCGTGCATCGACTGCGGTGCGTGTGCCGATGCGTGCCCGGTGGACGCGATCCACCCCGTCGACGCCCTGCGCGGCCCGCTCGAGGGCTACGCGGAGGTCAATGCGGAGTTCTACGCCGACCGGCCGACCTCGGCGGTGGGGGACGCGGAGCGCACACCCGTGTTCCACCGCTGGGGCCCGCCCGCCTTCGACCGCACGATCCCGGCCGGCTTCCCGGCGCTCGACGTCGCGGTGGTCGGCACCGGGCCCGCGGGCATGTACGCCGTGCAGGACCTGCTCCTGCACACCGACGCCCGGGTCACCCTGATCGACCGGCTCGCCGTCGCGGGCGGGCTGGTGCGGTTCGGGGTCGCCCCGGACCACCCGTCGACCAAGCGGATCGGCGAGACGTTCGCGCGCCACCACGGCCACCACCGGCTGCGGATGCGGCTCGGGGTGGAGGTGGGCCGGGACGTCACGCCCGAGCGGCTCGCGGCCGAGCACGACGCGGTGATCTACGCCGTGGGCGCGTCGGAGTCCCGGTCGCTCGGCGTGCCGGGGGAGGACCTGCCCGGCAGCCTGCCCGCCACCACCGTCGTCGGCTGGTACAACGGCCACCCCGAGATCGCGCCCGGCGCGGTCGACCTGTCGTCGGGGCGGGTGGTCGTCGTCGGCACCGGGAACGTGGCGCTCGACGTCGCGCGGATCCTCACGGCGGACCCCGCCGACCTCGAGGACACCGCGATCGCGCGCGGGGCCCTGGACCTGCTGCGGGGCTCGGGGGTGCGGGAGGTGGTCCTGCTGGCCCGCCGCGGCCCGGACACGGCCGCCTACACCCGGCCCGAGCTCCTCGCGCTGCTGCGCCGGGAGGGCGTGGAGGTCGTGGTCGACGAGGCCGACCCGCGCACCGGGAAGGCGATCGACGAGGCCGTGCCGGGCGAGCACGCGGCGCTGCTGCAGGAGGCGCGCCGCGAGGTCGTCGACTGGTCGGCCCCGCCCACGGGGGGTCCGCGCCGGCTGGTCCTGCGCTTCCACTCGGCGCCCACCGCGATCACCGGCTCCGGCCAGGTCGAGGCGGTCCGGGTGACCGGCCCGGACGGCGAGGTGGAGATCCCCGCCGGGCTGGTCGTCCGGGCCGTCGGCCACCGCGGGCGGCCGCTCGCCGGTCTGCCGTTCGACCAGGCCACGGGCACGGTCCCGAACCGGGAGGGCCGGGTCGAGGGCATGCCCGGCACCTACGTCGTCGGCTGGATCAAGCGCGGCTCCACCGGCGGCATCGGCGCGAACCGCACCGACGCCGCGGAGACCGTCAAGGCCCTGATCGACGACGCCGCGGCGGGCCGGCTGCCCGGCCGGCAGGGCCGGCGGCGGCGGATCCCGTTGCCGCTGCTGGGGTCGCGGCGCCGGACGGCCACCGCGAGGTGACGGTTCAGGTGAGGGTCAGCCCCTTCGCCCGGCCGCGGTCCTGCGGTCCCCAGAGCGTCGTCGACACCTCCCGCAGGACCAGCGGCACGACCTCCTCGGCGAACCGGGTCAGCACCTCCTGCTGCTGCGGGTAGGGCAGCACCGGGTTGATCGAGACCGACTGGACGTCGTGCCGGTAGGACTTGTGGTAGTCGAGGATCTTCGCGGCGACCCGCTCCGGCGTCCCGACCAGTGCGGGGCCGTGCGCGACGGCCTCCTCGATCGTCGTGAAGGACATCGTCTTGCCCTTGCGCGGGTCGCCGGCGTGCGCCGCGGCGAGCTTGGCCGCCTGCGCCTCGTAGATCGGCCGGTACTCGGCGACCGCCTGCTCGTCCGTGTCGGCGAGGAAGAGCCCGCCGGAGCCCGATCCGACGTACCCGACGGCGGGGTCGTGCCCGTGCGCCTCGAGCTGCTCGCGGTAGCGGTCGATGAGGACCAGGTAGTTCTCCCGCGGCTGCAGCGCGTTGGCCGAGAAGAGCGGGTCGCCCCACTTCGCGGCCAGGTCGACGGCCGCGGTGGAGGTGGCCGAGCCGTGCCAGATGCGGAAGGGGCCGTCGAAGGGCCGCGGGTAGGTCGTCACGCCGTCGAGGTCGTGGTGGTGCACGCCGGTCCAGGACACCCGCTCCTCGCGCAGCAGCCGGCGCAGCAGCTCGTAGTTCTCGGTCAGGTACTCGTACTGCTTCGCCAGGTCGAGGCCGAAGAGCGGGAAGTGCTTGTCCTCGTTGCCCTTCCCGATCACGATCTCGAGCCGCCCGCCCGAGAGCTGGTCGACGGTCGCGTAGTCCTCGGCGACGCGGACCGGGTCGAGCAGCGACAGCACGGTGACGCCGGTGCTGAGCAGGATCCGCTGCGTGGCCCGGGCGAGCGCCCCGAGCAGCACGGTCGGGGCGGAGGAGACGAACTCGCCGGCGTGCCGCTCCCCGACGGCGTAGGAGTCGAAGCCGAGCCGCTCGGCGAGCACGGCGTTCTCCACCACCCGCTCCAGCCGCTCGTGCACCGGGATGATCTCGCCGGTGACCGGGTGCGGGGCGTGCGGGACGATGTCGAGGACCTGGAAGCGCATAGGGGTCTCCTGTCGACGGTGGGCGCGGGTCGGGCGCGGGTCGGGCACGGGTCGGGCACGGGTCGGGTGCACAGCGGTCGGCGCGGCCGGCCCGGGTCGTCGGGGACGGGGCCGGCGCGCGGGCCGGACGGTGCGGAGCCGGCGGATCCGGCGGGGATCAGGCGGCGAATCGGTGCGCGACTAGCGCGGACAGTGCCCCGGCGGCGTGCCGAGCCCGTCGAGCCAGCGACGGGAGACGAGGCGGACACCGGTCATGGCGGCCTCCTGTCCTCGGGTCCGGGTGGTCCTCACCCTAGCCACGACCGGGTGGTCGGCGGCAGCGTGAAGGGCACCACAGCGTGGATCGGGCGGGCGCGGGTCAGACGCGCGCACGGGCGACGAGGTCGCCGGGCGCACCCAGGGCGCGCAGGTCGGCGAGCACCCGCTCGCGGTCGCGGTCGACCGGGAAGATCCCGGCGAAGGGTGCGGCGGGGCGGAACTGGTCGAGCCGGAAGGGGTTGCGGCGGCGGGCGGGGCGGTCGGTGTGCGACCCGGCGCGGCGCGCGGTGCGGTGCAGGCTGCGGGGCAGGGTGAGGGTCATAGCCGTGCCTTTCGGTCCGGTGGTCCACGGGGTCGTTCCCCGCTGGACACACGGTCCCGCCGATCCGCCACCGGCACCGTCGGCCCGGCACCCGATCCGCCGGGGGAGCGCGGCGTCGGGCGATCGGGGGACGGATCTCAGCGCGCGGCCGCCGTCTCCTCGCCCCGGTCGCCCCCGTCACCCGGGGTGTCCGGGTCGTCCGGGTCGTCCGGGTCGTCCTGGTCGTCCTGCCCGCCGAGCAGCGGCGAGTGCACCAGCACGAACGTGCCCAGGACCAGCGCGGCGCCGCCGGCCGCGGCCATCGCGTACCAGGCGCCGCCGCGGACCTGCTCGCCGAAGACGACCACGCCCCACGCCGTCGCGACGAGGGGGTTCATCAGCGTGAAGCCGGGCTGCGAGGCGACCAGGCTGCCCGCCTGCAGCGCGGTCTGGAGCAGGAAGAACGACAGCGGTCCGACCACGACCACCGCCCAGGTCTGCCAGGCGGTGAGCACCCCGGACGCGCCCTCCCGCCCGGCGATCGCCCCCACCGCCGCGACGAGCACGGCGACGTAGCCGAACGCCGTGCCGGTCGCGACGCCGAGCCACCCGGCCCGCGGCGATCCCGTCGTCGCGCGACCGGCGGCCACCGTCCCGCCGACGAGCACGGCGACCCCCGCCGATCCGAGCGCCCACGTCCAGCCGGGCACCGCGACCGGGTCGCCACCGCGCGGCGCGAGCGCGACGACGACCAGCACCAGACCGGCGGCGAGCACCGCGATCGCCGTCCACTCCCGGACCCCGGGCCGCGCGCCGAACGCCCACGCCGCCAGCAGCACCGTGAACGGCAGCTCGGCCACCAGCAGGGGCTGCACGACGGCGACCCCGGCCAGCGTCAGCGCCACGGCCTGGACCAGGAACCCGACGATCACGCAGGCGATCCCGGCCAGCCAGGAGGGCCGCCGGACCAGGTCGAACAGCAGCCCGATCGAGAAGGACCGGTCCTCCGGCTCGTCGCGCGCGGCCTTGCGCTGCAGCACGGACGCGGCCGCGTTGAGGACCGCCGCCACCACCGCCAGAACCGCGCCCACGCGTGCGGGTAACCGTTCCGCCGGTGCTCGAACCACCGCGGCCGATGACTTCCCGGCGCGCGGCCGGTCGACCTCCACGACAGCACTGACGAACCGGACGGAGGACCCGCCATGAGCACGCTCGACACCACCCGCGCCCTGACCCGCCGCACCACGGACGCCCCCGGCGCCGCCACCGCGACCACCCGCCTGCGCGAGACCGCGCCGCAGCTGGTGCTGCTGGCCTTCCGGGTCGTCGTCGGGTTCCTGTACTCGGTGCACGCCGTCGCCGGGTTCGGCGCCTTCGGCGGCGTCGACGGCGCCGGTACGGGACTGCCACCCTTCACGCTCTACTGGTGGGTCTCGGTGGTCGAGCTCGTCGGCGCGGTGCTCGTCGCGATCGGCCTGTACGTGCGGCCGACCTGCTTCCTGCTCTCCGGGATGATGGCCTTCGCCTACTTCGCCATGCACCTGCCGCAGGGGTGGAACCCGCTGTACAACATGGGCGAGCCCGCCGCGCTGTACAGCTGGATCTTCCTGCTGCTCTGCGCGATCGGCGCCGGCCGCTACAGCCTCGACCACGTGCGCACCCACCGCCGGCACTGAACCCGCCGACCCCGCGGAGTCGGCCGAACCCGCCCGCCGTCAGCCGGCGGGCCGGGCGAGCGTCCGGCACAGCGCCTCCAGCGCACCCGCCCAGGCCGACGGCGACGGCGTGGCGTAGCCGACCACCAGCGCGTCCGGGCGCGGCGCGGCGTCGGGATGGCGGAAGCGGCCCAGACCCTCGACCGCCAGGCCGTGCCAGGCCGCCGAACGCAGCGCCTCGGCCTCGGCCGCGCCGGGCGGCCCGTCGCCGGCGGGCAGTTCGACCAGCGCGTGCAGCCCCGCGGCCAGGCCGCGCACGGCCACCTCCGGTACCCGCGCCGCCAGGGTGGCGACGAGCTCGTCCCGGCGCCGCCGGTAGGCCTGCCGCCGCCGCCGGACGTGCCGGTCGTACGCCCCGGAGGTGAGCAGCTCCGCGAGGACCAGCTGCTCCACGGCCGGGACCCGCGTCCCGCCCTCCCCGGCGACCAGCCGTCCCACCTCGGCGGCGAGGCCGTCCGGCAGGACCAGCCAGCCGAGCCGCAGCCCCGGCGCGAGGGCCTTGCTGGCGGTCCCGAGGTACACCACCCGCTCGGGGTCCAGGCCCTGCAGGGCACCCACGGGCCGCCGGTCGTAGCGGAACTCGCCGTCGTAGTCGTCCTCGATCACCACCCCGCCGGTGGCGCGCGCCCAGTCGATCGCCGCGGCCCGGCGGTCGGGCCGCAGGGCCACCCCGGTGGGGAACTGGTGGGCCGGGGTGAGCAGGACGGCCCCCTCGTCGCCGAGCAGGTCCGCGCGGGCCCCCGCGTGGTCGACGGGCAGGGCGCCGACCGCGAGCCCGTGCCGGTCGAGCAGCTCCCGGTGCAGGTGCAGCGAGTGCGACTCGACGGCGACCCGGCCTCCCCGCCGGGCCCGCAGCAGGTCGGCGAGCAGGGCGAGCCCGTGGACCGCACCCGCGCACACGACGATCCGGTCCGGGGTCGTGCGGACCCCGCGGGCGCGGGCGAGGTGGTCGGCCAACGCGGCCCGCAGCTCGGGCCGGCCGCGGTCGTCGCCGTAGCCGAACGCCTCGTCGGGCGCCGCGGCCAGGGTCCGTCGCGCGGCCCGCAGCCAGGCGGCGCGGGGGAAGGCGGCGACGTCCGGCCGGCCCGGCCGCAGGTCGTGTGCCGGTCGCGCCAGGCCGGGCGGCTCCGGGCGCACCGGGTCCGCGGGGCGGCCGCCGGGAACCGCGCGCGGCGCGACCCGGGTGCCCGAGCCCTGCCGGGCCGTCAGCCAGCCCTCGGCGACCAGCTCCGCGTAGGCCTCCGCGACCGTGTTGCGGGCCAGCCCGAGGTCGGCGGCCAACGAGCGGGAGGACGGCAGGCGTGATCCCGGGGCCAGCCGCCCGCTGCGCACCGCCTCCCGCACCGCCTCCATCAGGCCGTTCCGCACCCCGTGGCCCTCCACGAGATCGAGGTGGAGGTCCGAAGTGGCCCGCGAAACCATGCCGGAAGTGGACCACACCGGTGTGCCAGCCGGCGCCTAGCGTCGTTCCCGTGACCGTCACCGAGGAGACTTCCGCTTCCACCCGCAACCCCGAGCACACCCCGCGGCTCGTGCTCGCCGAGCTCGTGCCCGACGTCTACAAGGCCATGGCGCGCTTCGGCGCCGCTGCCGGGAAGGGCCTCGAGCCCGCCCTCGTCGAGCTGGTCAGGATCCGCGCCTCGCAGCTCAACCACTGCGCCTTCTGCCTGGACATGCACTCGAAGGACGCGCTGGCGCAGGGTGAGTCGGTCGAGCGGATCGTGCAGCTGTCGGCCTGGGAGGAGTCGGCGCACTTCTACTCCCCGCGCGAGACCGCGGCCCTCGCGCTGACCGACGCGATCACCGTGCTCACGGACGGGTTCGTGCCCGACGACGTGTGGGAGCGCGCCGCCGCACGGTTCGACGAGACCGAACTGGCCCAGCTCGTCGCCGCGATCACGGCGATCAACGCCTGGAACCGCCTCGGCGTGTCCACGCGGATGGTCCCGGGCCACTACCGGGCGCAGCAGGGCTGACCGCTCCGCCGCGGGGCCGACCTTGAAGGAGCCCACAAGCCGCCGGCCACGGGCGGGTGACAGGCCCCGCCCGCCCGCGGACCCTGACGTCATGACGACGCGCCCCGGCGAGCTACTGATCACCGACTTCCTGCGCCGGGCGCGCCGGCACCATCCCCACCGCGAGATCGTGGCGTACGCGCACGGCGAGGAGGTCCTGCGCTACGACTACGCCGCCTACGCCGACCGGGTCCACCGGCTGGCGGGGGCGCTGCGCCGGCTCGGGGTGCGGCCGGGGGACCGGGTGGCCAGCCTGGCCTGGAACCACCACCGCCACCTCGAGCTCTACGCGGCGGTCCCGCAGGTCGGGGCCGTGCTGCACACGCTCAACCTGCGCCTGTCGGCCGAGGAGATCGCCTACATCGTCGGGCACGCCGACGACCGGCTGATCGTCGCCGACGTGGAGCTGCGGCACCTGCTCGACGGCGTCCAGCCCGAGCTGGGCGTGCTCGACACCGGCGACGCCTACGAGGCCCTGCTGGTGGAGGGGCCGCCGGACGACAGCGGGCCGGGCGTGCGCGAGGACGACCTCGCCGTCCTCTGCTACACCTCCGGCACCACCGGCCGGCCCAAGGGCGTGGGCTACAGCCACCGCGGCCTCTACCTGCACACCTTCGCCGCCTGCCTCGCCGACGGGCACGCGATCTCGGCCGCCGACACGGTCCTGCACGTCGTGCCGATGTTCCACGCCAACGCCTGGGGCGTCCCGTACGCGGCCACCATGACCGGAGCGGCGCAGGTGCTGCCCGGGCCGCACCCCACGCCGGCCGAGATCGCCCGGATCATCGAACGGGAGAAGGTCACCTACGTCGGGATGGTCCCCACCGTGGCCGTCGACATCCTCCGGCACGTCCGCGAGCACGGCGGCGACCTGCGCAGCCTGCGCGCGCTGGTGCTCGGCGGCTCCACCCCCGGCCTCACCCTGATCCGCGATCTCGAGGAGGAGCTCGGCATCCCGGTCTACCAGGGCTGGGGCATGACCGAGCTGTCCCCGATGGCGAGCTTCACCCGCCCGCCCCGGCCGATCGCCGACCGCGAGGAGCGCCGCCGCCGCACGCAGAGCCAGGGCCGGCTGCTGCCCGGCCTGCAGTGGCGGATCGTCGACGACGCCGGCCGCGAGCTCCCGTGGGACGGCGAGTCCGCGGGGGAGCTGCAGGTCAAGGGGCCGTGGGTGGCCACCGGCTACTACCTCGGCGAGGCCCCCGAGCGGTTCGACGACGGCTGGTTGCTGACCGGCGACGTCGCCGTCATCGACCCGGACGGCTGGATGCGGATCGTCGACCGCGCCAAGGACCTGATCAAGAGCGGCGGCGAGTGGATCAGCTCGGTGGCCCTGGAGCAGGCGCTGCTGGCCGACCCGGAGGTCGCCGAGGCCGCCGTCGTCGCCGTGCCGCACCCGCGCTGGCAGGAGCGGCCGCTGGCGCTAGTGGTGCTGCAGCCCGGCTCGGCCGCGACCGGCGACGAGCTGAGGGCGCGGCTGGGGGAGCGGGTGCCGCGCTGGTGGCTGCCCGAGCGCGTCGAGGTGACCGCCGAGCTGCCGCGCACCAGCGTCGGCAAGCTCGACAAGCGCGCCCTGCGGGAGCACTGGTCCGCCGGCGTCCACGCCTGACCCCGGATACACGAACGGCACCTCCGCTCACCAGCCGTGAGCGGAAGTGCCGTTCGTTCCTCCAGGGAGCGGCGTCAGGGCGCCACGAACACCGCCGTGGTGTGCTCGGTGTCGAGGAACTCCTTCACGGAGCTGATCTTGCCGTCCCGGACGGTGAAGACGAAGTGGTACAGGTTGTTGTAGACCCGCCCGTTCTTCAGCTCCGCGTAGGACTCGGTCTCCACCGCGACCCGTTCGCCCTCGGCCGTGAAGGCCAGAGGCGTGAGCCTGATGGCGCCGGTCGTCGTGCCCTCGGCGATCCCGCCGAGCATCTCGCCGAAGCCCGCCTTGTCCTTGGTGCCGGAGATCCCGGGGATGTTCCCGGCGACCCACCAGGTGGCGTCGTCGGCCAGGGAGCCCAGGATCCCGTTCACGTCACCGGAGGAGAAGACCTCCATGAACTCGGTGACGACCTTCTTGTTCTCCTCCTCGAGCGCGCCCACGTCAGACCCCCACCGGAGCCTCGACGCCGAGCTTCTTGAGCTCGGGCACGACCTTCTCGCCGAACAGCTTCAGCGAGGCCCGGACCTTGTCGAAGGGCAGCCCGGCGAACGACGGCGCGATGCTCGGGTGGTGCGGGCCGAGCACCTCGAGGCGGTGCTTGTACTTCTCGACGCACTGCTCGGGCGTGCCCCAGACCTGGGTGTCGGCGTAGCCGGCGGCCGCGGCCTCCATGCCGGCCTCCCGGATCATGTCCGCGCCGACCTGGTAGGCCTCGTAGCCCTTCGTCTCGCGCCAGTGCTTGCCGGCGAAGTCGTAGTGCTTCACCACGGACAGGAAGTACCGCGACAGGTACTCGCGCGCGGTCTTCTCGGCCTCCTCCGGGTCCTCGTGGCAGTACACGAAGTCCTGGGTGTGCACCGGGAGCGGCTCCGTGCCGTGCTCCTCGCGGTAGATGTCGCGGTAGCGGTTGATCGACTCGGCGTGGACCTCCGCCGGGTACTGCATGAAGGTCATCATCCGGGCGCCGACCTTGGCCACGGCGGGCACCGAGTCCGGCGACATCGCGACGCCGTAGATCCGACCGGTCCAGTCGTACTCCGGGTTCGGGCCGGGGCGCACGGTCGCCCGGGGCTGCGGGTAGAAGGGCCCGTCGTTCTCGACGTACCCGTTCCGCAGGCCGGCGACGATCACCGGCGCGGCCTCGTCGAACCGCTGGCGGGACTCGTTCATGTCCACGCCGAACTGCTCGTACTCCATCTTCGCCAGGCCGCGGCCCATCCCGAGCAGCACCCGTCCGCCGGACAGGTGGTCGAGCATGATCGCCTTCTCGACCACCCGCAACGGGTTGTTCCAGGGCAGGATCACCGCGCCGGTGCCCAGCTTGATCCGGCTGGTGCGCGCGGCCAGGTAGGTCATCAGCTGCAGGTTGTCCGGGCACATCGAGTAGTCGTCGAAGTGGTGCTCGGCGGCCCAGACGGAGTCGAAGCCGTACTCCTCGGCCAGGACGCCGAGCTCGGCCTCCTGCCGGAACATCTCGCCGTCGGACAGGTTCTCGTGCCAGTTCTGGAACACCAGCAGCACACCGACATCCATGTGGGCGTCCTTCCGTGTCTCGTCCCGCGTCGACTCTTGCCTAACGAGTGTTAGGGAGGCAGATTGTGACGGTAGTCGCAGGGCCCTGCCGAACCAACGACGTCGAGGGAGAGCCATGGCGAGTCCTACAACGGTCCGCCCCGAGCCGCCGCAACAGGACGTGACGGCGGAGTTGACGCTGGTCGCGCGGGCGGTGCGCGCCGAGCTGGGCGCCGCACGCTGCGTGGTGCACGCCCGCCGCCCGGACGGCCGCCTGGTGCGCCTGGCCGCCGACGGCGAGCCGCGGGGCGGCGTGTACACCAGCGCCGCGGTGCCGTTGCTCGTCGAGGGCGAGGTGGCCGGCGTGCTGGAGGTCGAGCGCCTCGCCACCGGCGGCCGGCCGCCCGACGACCCGCCGGACGACACCGCCGCGGACCGGGACGCCGCGGCCGCCGCCCCGTACGCCGGCCTCGCCGAGACGATCCTCGGCCGGGAGCGCCAGGCGAGCGTCGACGCCCGGCGCCGCCGCGAGCTCGCGGAGCTGGCCCGGACCCGGGAGCTGCAGCGGCGGCTCTCCGCGGCCGTGGCCGGCGGGACCGAGGGCGACGCGCTGGTCGCGCTGCTGGCGAACCTGCTCGGCACCGGCGTGGCCCTGCTCGACGCCGCGCTGCGGCCGCTGAGCTGGAGCGCGCCCGAGGGACCCACGGTGCTGCACGGCTCGTCGTTCCTGCCCGGCACCGCCCGGGTCCGCGCGGCGCTCGCCGACCTGGGGCCGGAGCGCACGTCGACGGTGCTGCCCCCCGAGCCCGACGCCGGTCTGATGCGCCGGCACCTGGTCGCCGCGCTGGTCGGCGAGGGGGAGGTGTCCGGGTATCTCGACGTCGTCGAGACGGGGCGGCGGCTCGGTCCGGCCGACGCGGTGGTCGTCGAGTACGCCGCGGCCGTGCTGGCCCTGCAGTCGTTGTCGGAGACCCGGCGCGCGCAGGCCGTGGTGCAGGCCCGCGACGACGTCCTCGGCGAGCTGCTGCGCGGCTCCCGCACCCCGGACGACCTGCGGCGGATGGCCGCGCACGTGGGACTGGAGGTGGACCGGCCGCACCTGCTCGTGCGGTTGCCGGTGTCCGACGGGCGCAGCGCCCGGGACGGCCGCGCCCCGGCCTCCGCGGTGGTGGCCGAGGCGCTCGGGGTGCCGGTGCTGGCGATCGCCGAACCCGACGCCGTGGTCCTGCTCGTCGGGCTGCCGGCCGGCAGCGCCCCCGAGGCGCGGGTCAAGGCGCAGCTGGATGCGGTGCTCGACCGGCTCGGGCCGCTGACCGGGTGCCGCCGGGCCGTCGTCTCCGCGGTCTGCCGACGGGTGGAGGACTATCCGGCCGCCCACGCCGAGTGCCGCGACGCCGAGGCCATCGTCGCCGGGTTCGGGGGCCGGCCCGGTGTGCTCGACGCCGCGGACTTCCGCACCCTGCGGCTGGTGGTCAACGGCGAGCGCACCTCGGTGGCCGTCCGGTTCGCCGAGACGCTGCTCGGCCCGCTGCGCCGTAACGACGCGGAGACCGGCGGCGACCTCACCGACACGCTCCGGCACTACCTGGCCTGCGGCGCGCAGGTCCGCGCCACGGCGAAGGCGCTGGGGGTGCACGAGAACACCATCCGTTACCGGCTGGGCCGCATCGAGCACGTCGGCGGCCTCGACCTGCGGCGGTTCGACGCCCTGCTGGCGGCCCAGCTCGCCCTGCAGGTCGACGACCTGGCGCGGGGCGGGGGCGCGTGATCCGCCGGGCCGTGGTCCGGTCCCCCGTGGTCCGATCGCCGGTGCGGGGCCGAACGGGGAGGGATCCACGGTGACCCAGGCACAGGCGGCCCGGGCGCAGGCGGGCCGTCCGCGCGGGCCGCGGTCCGCCGCGCGGCGGGCCGAGCTGGTGGCGGTGGCGAGCCGGCTGTTCCGCGAGCGCGGCTACCACGGCGTGGGGATGCGCGCGATCGCCGAGGCGGCCGACATCCAGGCCGCCTCGCTCTACCACCACTTCGCGAGCAAGGAGGAGCTGCTCCTCGAGTCGATCTACGTGGTCGACCGCGACCTGGTGGCGGACCAGCTGCCCATCCTGGAGGCCGAGGGCACGTACCGGGAGCGGCTCGCCCGGCTGGTCCGCGGGCACGTGGGGCACATCGGCGCCAACCGGGACGCCTGGTGGGTGGCCGGGCGCGAGCTGCGTGCGCTGTCACCGGAGAAGCTCGACGAGGTGCAGGTCTACCGGCGCCGCTACCAGCACGCCCTCGGGGACTTCCTGGCCGCGGGCACCGCGGCGGGGGAGTTCGCCTGCGAGGACGCGCGGCTGTCCGCGCTGGCCGTGCTGGACATGATCAACGGGCCGAACGAGTGGTGGGAACCGGCCGGCCGGCTCGCCATCGACGAGCTGGCCGCCCGGTACGCCGCGCTGGCACTGCGGCTGGTGGGGGGCGAGGCGGGGGTTCCGGCCCCCGCTCAGGCCAGGAAGCGCAGGAGCTCGGCCCGGTAGGTCTCCGGGTCCTCCAGGAACGGCGCGTGGCCGACGCCGGCGAACTCGACGAGCCGGCCGTCGCGGCAGAGCTCGATGCCCGCCTTCGCGCCCGAGAACGACACGAAGGCGTCGTCCGTGCCGTGCAGCGACAGCACGGGCACCGACAGGCCGGCGAGCAGCTCGCGCTGGTCGAGGTCGATCAGCCCCCGCATCGTGTCGGCGGCCCGCGCGCCGGTCTGCATGAACTGCAGCCAGATGGCCTGCAGCACGTCGTCGGGCACCGGCTTGGCGCACACCGCCGAGGCGATGCCGCGGAAGGTCGACGGCCGATCCACGGCCAGCCCGGCGAGCACGGCCTCGGTGTCGGCGGGCGCGCCGCCGTGCGGCCAGCCGTCCGTCGCGGTGTACCGCGGGCTCGCCCCGCCGGTCAGGACCACGCCGGAGATCTCGTCGCCCAGCTCCGCCGCCGCGGCGACCACGACCGCCCCGCCCAGCGACCAGCCGTTGAGCACCGGGCGGTCCAGGCCGAGGTGCCGGACCAGGGCGACGACGTCCGAGGCGATGGCGTCCACGGAGACGTCGTCGAAGTCCTTGTCCGAGCGCCCGCAGGCGCGGTGCTCGATCAGCGCGACCTCGCGGCCGGCGTCGAGCAGCGCGAGCAGCGTGGTGTCCCAGCACTCGCTCGTCGCACCCCAGCCGTGCACCAGCACGACCGGGCGCCCGCCCGAGCCGCGGTGGTGCTCGTAGTAGACCTGCTTGCCGTCGCGCTCCAGGTACGCCATGTCGTCTCCTTCTCGGGGGTCGGGGGGCTCAGCCCGCGAGGCGCTCGCGGACCCGCGGCATCACCTTCGTGGCCAGGTACTCGATGCGTTCGGTGCCGCTGTCGACGGGCTCGCCGGGCAGCTGGGCCCAGAAGTGCACGTCGCGGATCTGCGGGCGCTCGCGCAGCAGCGCGGTCAGCTCGGTGACGGCGATGTCGGCGTCCCACAGCTGGTAGGCGCCCGCGTCGAGGATCTGCTGCGGGTCGGTGAAGCGCGGGGTCGCGTCGGGCGGGCCGAACGCGCCCCAGGAGATGTACTCGTTGAGCTGGTAGAGGGCGTGCTCGCCGATCCGCGCCCAGGTCCGCTCCGGGTCCTCGGCGATGATCGCCCACTGGCCGGCGTAGATCCGGGCCTCCTCGACCGGACGGCCGAGCGCGGCGACGGCGTCGAGGTAGGCCTGCTGGTGGGCGTTCTGGGTGGAGAGGAAGCCGTCGGCGATGCGGGCCGCGCGGGCGATCGCGGGCTCGGCCATGGCCCCGACCAGGAGTTGGGGCACGGTCTCGGGCTGCGGGGTCACCGCCAGCCCCGCGGGCAGGCTGTACCGCTTGCCGGCGAAGCCGGAGTCGTCCCCGGCCCACGCCCGGCGGATGATCTCGACGCCCTCCTCGAGCAGGCTCGGGCGGTTGCGCACGGTCTGCCCGAACGCCGCGAACTCGCGCTCCCAGTAGCCCTGCCCGACGCCGAGGTCGAACCGGCCACCGGTGAGCAGCGAGAGGGTGGCGGCGTCCTCGGCGAGCCGCACGGGGTTGTGCAGCGGGGAGACGATCAGGTTGGTGCCGATCCGCAGGTTCGCGGTGCGCTCGCCGATCGCCGACGCCAGCACGAAGGGCGAGGGACTGTACCCGTCCGCGCAGAAGTGGTGCTCGGTCAGCCAGACCGAGCCCAGGCCCTTGTGCTCCGCCCAGCCGATCTGCTCCAGGACCTCGCGGTAGAAGGAGCCGAACGGCCGCTCCGGATCCGGGTTGCGGAAGTCGTACCAGAGCCCGAAGACCGGTCCCGTCCCGTCCACCTGTGCCCCCTTCGTCGGCTGCCGGGGCAGCGTCCCGGGGCGGGGCGGGGGTGTCATCCCCCTCGTGCGCGTGGCGTTGTCGACGTTCCCAACCGGGCCGGACGGGTCCTGTGGACTCTCCCAACACCTCCGCGGCGCCGCCCTGTCGGCCGCGCGCGGCGGTTCCTACCGTCGGGCGCCGTCGTCATCACGAGGTCGTCGAAGGGAGCAGGTCGTGTCGGATCTTCCGCCGCTGCAGGAGGCCACGCTGCGCGACAAGGTCGCCGTCGTCACCGGCGCCGCGCAGGGCATCGGCCGCGCGACCGCGCTGCGGCTGGCCGCCGAGGGCGCGCTGGTGACGTGCGCGGACATCAAGGACACCCGCGAGACGGTCGCCCTCGCGGAGAAGGAGGGCGGGCAGGCGGTCGGCGTCGAGCTCGACGTGCGGGTCGCCGCCGACTGGGAGGCCGGGATCGCCGGCGTGCTGGAGCGGCACGGCCGCGTCGACCTGCTGGCCAACGTCGCGGGCATCGTGAACATGCAGAGCGAGGACACCGTCGTCGGGCTGACCGAGGAGGCCTGGGACAACGTCCTCGCGACCGACCTCAAGGGCATCTGGCTCGGGATGCGGGCGGTGATCCCGTCGATGATCGAGGCCGGCGGCGGACGGATCGTGAACATCAGCTCGTTGGCCGCGCTGCGCGGGCTGCCGAACCTCGCCTCCTACTCGGCCGCGAAGGGCGGCGTCATCGGGCTGACCCAGCAGGCCGCGTTCGAGTACGGCCCGCGCAACGTCCTGGTCAACGCCATCGCGCCGGGCACGATCGACACCCCGATCCTCGGCGACATCACCCCGGAGATGAAGGCCGCCAACGCCCGCGCGCACATCATCGACCGGCTCGGCCTGCCCGAGGAGATCGCGTCGATGGTGGCGTACCTGTTCCGGGAGGGCCGGTTCGTGACCGGGCAGGTCTACCCGGTCGACGGCGGGTGGTCGGCCAAGGGCAACTACTGACATCCGCCCGGTGCCGGACGCGTCGACGCACGGCCGCGACCACCAGCGCAAGCGCGACGAGCCCGGGCCCGCAATGCACGGCCAGCACCCCGGCCGATCAGGTACGGCCCCAGGACCACGGCCGCCACCAGCACCACCCGCCTCCTGCTGCGGACGCCAGGGCCGGTGCCGGCCTCGATCACCGCAGCACGCCCCCGGGTTCGGGGTGGGGCGTGCTGCCGGGCGTGGGGGTGCGCGGGCCGACGGTGTGGAGGAACAGGAGCTGGTCGACGTGGTCGAGGAGGGTGTCGTCGAGCGGGACGTAGGCCGGGTTGTCGCTGCGGCGGGTCGCGGAGGCCCGCGGGAGCGCCGGCGCGTCCAGGAGGTGGTGGCCGGGCGGCAGTGCGCGGTGGAGGGCGCCCTCGACGGTGTCCGGCGGCGGCGCCGGGACGCCCTGGTGCGCGGCCTCGCCCAGGGCGCAGGCGATCACCCGGTAGCCCCTGCCGTACCGGTCGGCGAGGTGGGCCCCGACGGGTTGCCAGCGCAACGTCATCGGGCCGAGGGTCAACCCCGTGGTCCCGGTCCGCAGGTGCTGGTTGTGGCCGAACACGAGGGCCGGCCCGTGCTCGGCGATCGCGAACAGGTTCTCGGCCATCATCGTGTCGCGGAGGGCGGCGAGGCGGTCCCAGCGCTGCTCGGGGTGGTCGGTGCGCCGCGCCATCGCCCGGTGGTAGGCGAGCAGGCCCGCGGCGGTGCGACCGGCGAGGAGGGCTTCCTCGAGCTCGTCCGGCGTGACCTCGGGGCGGAGGCGGGGGACCTCGCCGGCGAGCGTCCGACGGAGGTCGTCGGTGGTCGCCCGCAGGTCCCGCACCCGGGGTTCGTCACCGACCGAGCGGGCGGGGTCCATCGCCGCGTCCTCGTTCTCCCAGGGCTCGTCGGCACCGAGCAGCCGGTCCAGGCCGTCCCAGGACGGCAGGTCGGCGCCACCGAGGTGGGTGCGCAGGAAGCCGTGCAGCACGCGGAGCGGGGAGCGCGGGCTCGGCGCGGACATCATCTCGGTGGGCGCGTCGAAGCCCGCGAACCGGAGGCGAGCGGTGGCCGGGCGGTGCCGGTTCTGCTCCCGCATCCAGCGGATCAGCAGGCGGTTGGCGGGGAAGGCGCCGAAGCCGTGGGTGAAGCCCGCGGCCAGGACGTCGTCCTCCGAGCCCTCCGCCCCGTTGATCCAGCCGTCGACGAGCCGGCCGTGCCACGCGCCGGACTCGAGGGCGATCGTGGTGAAGCCGGCCCGCTCGACGAGCGCGCCGAAGAGGGCATTGCGGAGGAGGCCGAACTCCTCCTCGCCGTGCAGCGGCTCTCCGAGCCCGAGCAGCCGGGGCGCGTGGGGCAGGTCGGCGATCTGTGCGGCGACCGCGTCGGCGAGGGCGGCGTGGTCGTCGCTGTCCGCGCCGGCGAGAGGGGCGGGGATGCCGGTGGTCATGCGTGGTCCTTCCGGGTTGCGGTGGAGCGCTCGACCACCTCAACCGTATCGTTGAACCTCGATATTGAGGGTTGTCCTCTGTATGCCTGGTGGAGTGCGTGAGAGCCTTCAACTCCCGAGGCGAAGCCAGGTGGTCGGCTCCGCGCACCGCAAGGAGTGCGTCGCACCGCCCAGTCGGTGGTGTGGATCTGGCGGTGGTGGGCCTTGCACAGCATGACCAGGTTGTTCAGGGCGGTGGGGCCGCCGTGTTCCCACGGGGACCTCGAAACCCGCGCCCGGGCCGGGATGCTGGAGTTCGCCGGGCCACTGAGCCCGGCCGCGCTGCGCCACCTGGCCTGCGACTGCGGGGTGGTCCCGGTCGTGCTCGACGGGGCCGGTCAACCCCTCGACGTCGGCCGGCTCACCCGCACCCTGCCCGACGGGCTCCGCTGCGCGGTCACCGCCCGCGACCGCGGCTGCGCCCACCCCGGCTGCGACCGCCCACCCTGGCCCTGGAACGTACTTCGACCAGTACTGGTGGATCCCGATCGTCGGCCCGCTGACCGGTGGGGTGGTGGGCATCTGCGCCTACGACCTGCTCGTCGGCAGCATCCTGGTGGCCCGCCGACGCGCGGGCGAGGGTGCGGAGCCCGGGCGCGTCCCGGATGCGGACGACGAGTGACCCGAGCCGCGTCCGGCCTCGGCGAACGGACGAGTGCGTCGAGCGGGTGAGCCTCAGGCGTGCGGCAGGTCGGCCTCGCCTCCTGGTCCGATCCGCGCGCAGGAACGGGACGAATCGTCGACCCGCTGGCCCGGTGCCCCGATCCACGGGATGCTGCGGGCGTGGGCGTGATCGAGAGCGGCCGGCACCGCGTCGGCGGCTGGTTGCTGCAGGGCGAGGCCCGGCCCTCCCGGCCGGGCCCGCACACCCACCCGCCCGAGCCGGAGAAGCGGCACCCCTGGTGGAAGGTCATGTGCCTCACCGGCGTGGACTACTTCTCGACGCTCGGCTACCAGCCCGGGATCGCGGTCCTGGCGGCGGGCGTGCTGAGCCCGCTGGCGACCGTCGTGCTGGTGCTGGTCACGCTGCTCGGGGCGTTGCCGGTCTACCGCCGCGTGGCCCGGGAGAGCCCCCGCGGCGAGGGCTCGATCGCCATGCTCGAGCGGCTGCTGCCCTTCTGGCGCGGGAAGATCTTCGTCCTGGTCCTGCTCGGGTTCGCCGCCACGGACTTCCTCATCACGATGACGCTGTCGGCCGCCGACGCGACCGCGCACGTCGTCGAGAACCCGCTCGTCGCCCACCTCCTCGACGGCCACAACGTAGGGATCACGCTCTTCCTGCTCGCCCTGCTGGGCGTGGTCTTCCTGGCCGGCTTCGGCGAGGCGATCCGGATCGCCGTCGTGCTGGTGGCGGCCTACCTGGGGCTCAACGCCGTCGTGGTCGTCGACGGGCTGCGGCGGATCGCGACCGAACCCCACCTGGTCGCCGACTGGACGCGCCTGCTCGCGGTGCAGTACCCGAACCCGTTCCTGGCCGTCGCGGTGGCGCTGGTCGTGTTCCCCAAGCTCGCGCTGGGCCTGTCCGGCTTCGAGACCGGGGTCTCCGTGATGCCGCTGATCAAGGGCGGGCCGGACGACACGGAGCAGCGCCCGGCCGGCCGGATCGCCGGCGCCCGCCGGCTGCTCACCACCGCCGCGCTGACGATGAGCACGTTCCTGGTGACGTCGAGCGTCGTCGTGACGCTCCTCGTCCCCGCCCCGGAGCTCGCCCCCGGCGGCGCGGCGAACGGCCGCGCCCTGGCCTATCTCGCGCACGAGGACCTCGGCGCGGCCTTCGGCACGGTGTACGACCTGTCGACGATCGTGATCCTCTGGTTCGCCGGTGCCTCCGCGATGGCGGGCCTGCTCAACCTCGTGCCGCGCTACCTCCCGCGCTACGGCATGGCGCCGCACTGGGCGCGGGCGGTGCGGCCGCTGGTCCTGGTGATCACCGCGATCGCGTTCCTGGTCACCGTGATCTTCGACGCCGACGTCGACGCCCAGGGCGGCGCCTACGCCACCGGCGTCCTGGTCCTGATGACCTCGGCCGCCATCGCGGTGACGCTCTCGGCGCGGCGCAGGAGCCGCCGGCGCGTCGTCGTCGGCTTCGCGGTGGTGTCGCTGGTCTTCGTCTACACGACCCTGCTCAACGTCGTGGAGCGACCGGAGGGCGTGAAGATCGCCGCCTGCTTCATCGCCGGCATCATCGTGGTCTCGTTCGCCTCCCGGGTCGTGCGCGCGTTCGAGCTCCGGGTCACGGGGGTCACGCTCGACGACACCGCCCGCGGCTTCCTCGACTCCTGCGCCCCCGGCCCGGTCCGGCTCGTCGCGCACGAGCCGCGCCCGGGCGAGGCCGCCAGCCCCGCCCGGGACGAGGAGTACCGGGCGAAGCTCGCCGAGGAGCGCGAGGACCACAACATCCCCGACCCCGAGAAGGTGCTGCTGGTCGAGGTCCGGATCACCGACCCGTCGGAGTTCGAGACGTCCCTGTCCGTGATCGGGGAGCAGCGCGGGCCGTACCGGGTGCTGTGCACCGAGGCCCCGTCCGCGCCGAACGCGATCGCGGCCCTCCTGCTGCACCTCCGCGACGTCACCGGGAAGCCCCCGCACGTCTACTTCGACTGGACCGAGGGCAACCCCGTGCTGCACCTGCTCCGCTACCTCTTCACGGGCCAGGGCGAGGTCGCGCCGGTGACCCGCGAGATCCTCCGCGAGGCCGAACCCGACCTGCGCCGCCGGCCCGCGGTGCACGTGGGGTGAGCGGGGGGATCAGGCCCGCCAGGCGCCCCGGGCGTACTGCGCCGGGTACGGCGCGTCGGCGGCCGGGAGGCCGAGCTCGTGGGCGGCGCGCAGCGGCCAGGCGGGCTCGCGCAGGGCGGCGCGGGCGAGCAGGACGACGTCGGCCGCCTCCTCGTCGAGCACGGCCTGCGCGGCCCCGGGGTCGGTGATCAGGCCGACGGCGCCGGTGGCGATCCCGGCCTTCGTGCGGACGTCGCGGGCGAAGGGGACCTGGTAGCCGGGTCCGACCGGGATGTCCTGGCGGGCGTCGAGGCCGCCGGAGCTGACGTCGACGAGGTCCACGCCGTGCGCGGCCAGACGCGCGGAGAGCTCGACGGTCTCCTCGGCCGTCCAGCCGCCGTCGACCCAGTCGGTCGCGGAGAGCCGCACGAGCAACGCCTTCCGCTCCGGCAGCGCGGCGCGGACGGCGTCGACCACCTCGAGGACGAGCCGGATGCGGTTCTCGAAGGAGCCGCCGTAGGCGTCCGTGCGCAGGTTGGCGAGCGGGGAAAGGAACTGGTGCAGCAGGTAGCCGTGGGCGGCGTGGACCTCGACGACGTCGAAGCCGGCGGCGTCGGCGCGGCGGGCGGCCGCGGCGAAGGCCTGCACGGTCTCGGCGATCTCGTCCGTGGTCAGGGCGCGCGGGGTGGCGTAGCCCTGGTAGGCGACGGCCGACGGCGCCACCGCGGTCCAGCCGCCGTCCTCGGGGCCGATCGGCCCCTCACCCCGCCACGGCGCGGAGGTCGAGCCCTTGCGGCCGGAGTGCGCGAGCTGGACGCCCGTCGCGGCACCCTGCGCGTGCAGGAAGCCGGTGATGCGCTCCCAGGCCGCGGCCTGGTCGTCGTTCCAGATGCCGGCGTCCTGCGGGCTGATCCGGCCCTCCGGGGTGACGGCGGAGGCCTCGGTGAGCACCAGCCCGAAGCCGCCGGTGGCCCGGGCGCCCAGGTGGACGAGGTGCCAGTCGGTGGGGATGCCGTCGCGCGCCTCGATCGAGTACTGACACATGGGCGCCAGCCAGATGCGGTTGGGCGCGGTGACCCCGCGCAGCGTGATCGGGTCGAACAGGGACGGCACGAGGAACCTCCGGGGGAGCGGGGTGACGACGGCCGGTGCGGCCGCCACTGCCGCACAACCCCCGGGACGGTGGCCGTGATCCCGACTGCGAGGGGCACCACAGGGGAACGGGCCCGGACGCGGGTGCATCCGGGCCCGTCGACGCGGGGGCGGTCAGACCGTGGCGGCCCGTGCGGCGCCGGCGCCGGTGGTGCGGGACGTGCGCCCGAGCTCGCGGGTCGGGACCCGGAAGGTCTCCCGCGCGGTCGCCGCGGCGAGGGCCGAGACGACGCACAGCCCCCCGCCCAGGACGGCGACCGGGACCCACCCGGACACGCCCGGACCCGCCACCGCGGCGGCGATGGTGGGGGAGAAGCCCCCGATCGCGAAGCCGATCTGGGTGCCGATCGCCATGCCGGACAGCCGCACCCGCGTCGGGAACATCTCGGCGTAGAAGGAGGGCCACACCCCGTTGGCGGCGCTGTAGACGACCCCGGAGAGCGCGATGCCCGTCACGAACACGGCGACCAGCGAGCCGGTCGAGATCGCCCACAGGTACCCGGCGAGCAGCAGGCCGCTGCCGAGGGCGCCGGCGATGAAGACCGGCTTGCGCCCGACGCGGTCGGCCAGGGCGGCCAGCAGCGGGATGGCCGCGAGGGCGACGACGTTGGCCAGCACGCCGACCCACAGCATGGCCGTGCGCGGCAGCTCCACGGTGTTCACCGCGAAGGACAGCGCCCAGACGCTGAACAGCGTGCTCACCGAGGCGACCGTGGAGGCGAACACGACGCGCACCACGCCGCGCCAGTGGTCGCGGAAGAGGACGACGAGCGGCACATCGGGCTTCGCGGCGCTCGCGCCGTCCGCGACCTCGGTCTCGAAGACCGGGGTCTCGTGCAGCGAACGCCGGATGACCAGGCCGAACGCCACGACCACCACGCTCGCGAGGAACGGCACCCGCCAGCCCCAGCTCAGCAGGGCCGGCTCGGGCAGCGCCGCGATCGGCAGGAACACGGCCGTGGCGATGATGAACCCGGCCTGGGTGCCGCCGAGGGTGAAGCTGGTGAAGAAGGCGCGCCGGCCCTCCGGGGCGTGCTCGAGGCTCATCGAGTTGGCGCCGGCCTGCTCACCCGCGGCGGAGAGGCCCTGGAGCAGCCGGCAGGCCACGAGCAGGACGGGCGCGACGGTGCCGGCCTGGGCGTAGGACGGGAGGCAGCCAATCGCCATCGTGGACAGCCCCATGAGCAGCAGCGTCCAGATCAGCACGCGCTTGCGCCCGAAGCGGTCCCCGATGTGGCCGAGGATGACCGCGCCGACCGGGCGGGCCACGTAGCCGACGCCGAACGTCGCCAGCGCCAGGAGGGTGCCCGTCGCCGGGTTCTCGGCCGGGAAGAACACCTTGTTGAACACGAGCGCCGCGGCGGTGCCGTAGATGAAGAAGTCGTAGTACTCGAGCGCGCTGCCGATCCAGGCGGCGAGCGCCGCCTTGCGCGGCTGGGCCGCCGGGGCGGCGAGGGTCGGTGAGGACACGTGGGGCTCCCTGGAGTGTTGCTCCGATGCACGACACAGCGGGACCGGTCGCGACGGCTTATGTACCGCCTGGTTACGTACCGGATAGTGAGTTAGCTCCACGGCGGTGTCAACCCCTGACGGCCCATCCGGCGGTCGCGCGGGCGTCTCCCGGGCCGGCGCCGAGCCCGTGTCAGGCCCTGCCGACGTGCGCGGTGAGGTACTCCAGGACGAGGTCGCCGAGCATGCGCCGGTAGTGGTCGCGCCGGTCGGGATCCAGGAGGTCGCGGTCGAAGATGGCCTGGAAGGTGTGCCGGTTCGCGGTGCGGAAGACGCAGAACGCGCTGATCACCATGTGCACGTCGAGCGCGTCGACGTCCTCGCGGAACAGGCCGGCCCGGCGTCCGCGCGCGAGGATCCCGCCGAGCACGTCGACCGCGGGTGCGGCCAGCCCGGGCAGGATCGGCGAGGTCCGCAGGTGTTCGGCGTGGTGGATGTTCTCGATGCTGACCAGCCGGATGAAGGCGGGGTGCGACTCGTGGTGGTCGAAGGTCAGCTCGGCGAGCGCGCGCATCGCCCGGGCGGGGTCGAGGTGGTCGACGTCGAGCTGCTGCTCCAGGGCGCGGATGCCCTGGTAGGCGCGCTCCAGGACGGCCACGTAGAGGCCTTCCTTGCTGCCGAAGTAGTAGTAGAGCATCCGCTTGGTCGTGCGGGTGCGGGCGGCGATCTCGTCGACCCGTGCGCCCGCGTAGCCGCGGTCGGCGAACTCGGCGGTGGCGACGTCGAGGATCTCGGCGCGGGTGCGCTCGGCGTCCCGCTGGCGCTCGGGCGTGCCGACCGGGCCGCTCGGCTGCGCGCTCACGAGGTCGATCCGGCCGCTCGGCTCACCCGACGGCTCACGCGGCGGCTCACGCGGCGGCTCACGCGGCGGCTCACCAGTCGGCTCACGGGTCGGCTCACGGGTCGGCTCACAGGGGCGACGATATCCGGCTCCCGCTTCCCTTCCGGCGCTCGACCGGGTACAAGTAACTAACCGGTACATTCATCGACGGCGAGGGAGCCCGTGAGCATGTCCCAGGACCGCACCGCCCCCGACGGCCCGACGTCCCGCCGGCTGCTCACCGGCCTGATCGGGGCGGGGATCGGCCCGTCGCTCTCGCCCGCGCTGCACGAGCGCGAGGCCCGCGAGCTCGGCCTGGACTGCACCTACACCCGCTTCGACCTCGACGAGCTGGACCTGCCGGCGGAGGCCGTCGGCGACCTGCTCGCCCGGGCGCGGGCCGAGGGCCGGGCGGGCGTGAACGTCACGCACCCCTGCAAACAGCTGGTGATCCCGCACCTCGACGAGCTCTCGCCCGACGCGGCCGCGATCGGAGCGGTCAACACCGTCGTCCTCGACGGGGAGCGGGCCGTCGGGCACAACACCGACTGGTCCGGCTTCCGCGACGGCTTCGTCGCCGGCCTGCCCGGCGTTCGGCTCGACGAGGTCGTGCTGCTGGGCGCGGGCGGGGCCGGAGCGGCCGCGGCGCACGCCCTGCTGAGCCTCGGCGTCGGGACGCTGTCCGTGCTCGACGTCGACGCCGCCCGCGCGACCCGCCTCGCCGACGCCCTCGCTGCGCGGTTCGGCTCCGGCCGCGCCCGGGGCGGCGCCGTCGCCGACCTGGGGCGTCGGTCGGCCGCGGCCGACGGGCTGGTGCACGCGACGCCCGTCGGGATGGCCGAGCACCCCGGCCTCCCGCTGCCGGCCGCGATGCTGCGCCCGGAGCTCTGGGTCGCCGAGATCGTCTACCGGCCGCTGGAGACGCCGCTGCTGCGCGCGGCGCGGGCCCGCGGCTGCCGCGCGCTCGACGGCGGGCGCATGGCCGTGCACCAGGCCGCGGAGGCGTTGCGGCTGTTCAGCGGCCTCGAGCCGGATCCGGCGCGGATGCTGCGTCATCTCGCGGAGCTGGTCGGCGCGGAGACCTCGGGAGCGGACGGGGGTGCCGGCCGTGTCGCGTGAGCCCCGCACCGCGATCGCGACGGTGTGCCTGTCCGGCGCGCTGGAGGACAAGCTGCCGGCCGCGGCGGCGGCCGGGTTCGACGGCGTGGAGATCTTCGAGCCGGATCTGGTCGCCTCGCCCATGCCGCCCGGGGAGGTGCGGCTGCGCTGCGCCGACCTGGGCCTGGCGATCGACCTCTACCAGCCCTTCCGCGACCTGGACTCGACCGATCCGCAGCGGTTCGCGGCCAACCTGCGCCGCGCCGAGCACAAGTTCGGGGTGATGGAGGCGCTCGGCACCGACACCGTGCTGGTCTGCTCCTCGGTCGCACCCGACGCCGTCGCCGAGATCGACCTGCTCGCCGAGCAGCTGCACGCGCTGGCCGAGCGGGCCGCCGCGCGCGGGCTGCGGATCGCCTACGAGGCGCTGGCCTGGGGCCGGCAGGTGAACACCTACGACCGCTCCTGGGAGGCCGTGCGCCGGGCCGACCACCCGGCGCTGGGGCTGTGCCTGGACAGCTTCCACATCCTCTCCCGCGGCTCGGACCCGGCCCCGATCGCCGAGATCCCGGGCGAGAAGCTGTTCTTCCTGCAACTCGCCGACGCCCCGCACCTGGCGATGGACGTGCTGCAGTGGAGCCGCCACCATCGGCTGTTCCCCGGCCAGGGCGCCTTCGACCTGCCCGCCTTCCTGGAACCCGTGCTGCGCGCGGGCTACACCGGGCCGTGGTCGCTGGAGGTGTTCAACGACGTGTTCCGCCAGGCCGACCCCGCCCGCGCGGCCGTCGACGCCCACCGCTCCCTGCTCGCGCTGGCCGAGGCCACCGCGGCGCGCGGCGAGGGCAGCGGCCAGGGCAGCGACCAGGGCAGCGGCCTGGTCACCGATCCGGTCGCCGAGCCCGCGCCCGAGCTGCGCGGACACGCCTTCGTCGAGCTCTCGGCGGACGAGTCGCTGGCCCCGGTGCTGGGCGCGCTCGGCTTCACCCGCACAGGGCTGCACCGCACCAAGCCCGTCGAGCGCTGGGAACAGGGCCAGGCCCGGATCCTGGTCAACCGCTCCGGCGGACCGGTCGCGGTCGCCGCGCTGGCCGTGGAGTCGGCCGACCCGCCCGCGGCGGCCCGGCGGGCGATGCGGCTGAGCGCGCCCCGGCTGCCCCGGGAGCGCGGCCCCGCCGAGGCGGATCTGGCGGCGGTCACCGCGCCGGACGGGACCGCACTGTTCTTCTGCCGCACCGGCGCCCGCGCCGTCGAGGGCACGGACTGGACCGGCGACTTCGTGCCCACCGGCGAGACCGCGGGCAGGGACGGGGCCGGGGTCGGGGTGACCGGGATCGACCACGTCGGCCTGGCCCAGCCCTTCGACCACTTCGACGAGGCCGCGCTGTTCTACCGCACGGTGCTGGGCCTGGAACCGGCCGCGACCGGGGAGTTCGCCGCCCCGTTCGGTCTGGTCCGCAGCCGTGCCGTCGCCGACCCGCTGCGGCGGGTGCGGCTCGCGCTGACCGTGTCGCTGCTGCGTCGCGGCGAGTGGGCGCCCGGGGTGTCCGAGCCGCAGTACGTCGCCCTGGCCGTCGACGACGTCCTGGCCGCCGCCCGCGCCGCCCGCGCGGCCGGGGCCCCGCTGCTGGCGATCCCGGACAACTACTACGCCGACCTCGACGCCCGCCTCGCCCTCTCGCCGGAGCGGCTGGCCGCCTACCGTGACCTCGGCGTCCTGCACGAGGAGACGCCCGAGGGCGCCTACCTGCAGGTCTGCACCGAAGTGCTCGGCGGACGGGTGTTCCTCGCGCTCGTCCAGCGCATCGGCGACCACGACGGCTACGGCTGGACCGACGCCCCCGTCCGGATGGCCGCGCACCGGCGGCGCAGGCTGGCCCGGGAGCACGTGCGTACCCGGCTGTGAGTGAATGAGGGCGTGCAGACCCGGGTCCTCGTCGTCGACGACGACCCCGCCATCGCCCGCGCCCTGCGGATCAACCTGACCGCGCAGGGCTACCACGTCACGCTGGCCGGGGACGGCAGGTCGGCGCTGCGGGCGGCCGCGGACCGGCACCCGGACGTCGTCGTGCTCGACCTGGGCCTGCCCGACCTCGACGGCGCCGAGGTCATCGCCGGCATCCGCGGCTGGAGCCCGGTGCCGATCATCGTGCTCTCCGCGCGGACCGACTCCGGGGAGAAGGTGGCCGCGCTCGACGCCGGCGCGGACGACTACGTCACCAAGCCCTTCGGGATGGACGAGCTGCTGGCCCGGCTGCGCGCGGCGGTCCGGCGGGCGGGGGCGGCGGCGCCGATTGGCGAGCCGGTGCTGCAGCTGGGCGAGATGACCGTGGACCTGCAGGCCAAGCGCGTCCACCGGGGCGGGGCCGAGGTGCACCTGACCCCGACCGAGTGGGGCATCCTCGAGATGCTCGCCGGGCACCGCGGCACGCTCGTCGGCCAGCGGGAGCTGCTGCGGCAGGTGTGGGGGCCGCAGTACGAGGAACGCACCAACTACCTGCGGGTGTACCTGGCACAGCTGCGGCGCAAGCTCGAGCCCGATCCCGCGCACCCGCGGTACCTGATCACCGAGGCGGGAATGGGCTACCGGCTCGACGTCTGATTCCCGCCGGAACCGCGCGGGCGCCGCTGGTGGGGTGGACGCATGGATCTCGCGGAGGAGCTCGACGGCACCGGGGTCGCGCACGTCCCGGGCGTGCTGTCCCCCGAGGAGTGTGCCGAGGTGGCGGGCCTGTTCGACGAGGACGCGCGCTTCCGCAGCACCGTCGTCATGGCCCGGCACGCGTTCGGCGAGGGGACCTATCGCTACTTCGCCGACCCACTGCCGGAGGTGGTGCAGCGGCTGCGCGAGGAGTGGTACCCGCCCCTGGCGACGATCGCGAACCGGTGGGCGGAGCGGCTCGGCGAGCGCACCTTCCCGGGCACGCTCGCAGAGCTGCGGGCCGAGTGCGCGGAGCGCGGCCAGCGCCGTCCCACCCCGCTGCTGCTGCGCTACGGGCCGGGCGGGCACAACCGGCTGCACCAGGACGTCTACGGCGACCTGACCTTCCCGCTGCAGCTGCTGGTGATGCTCAGCCGGCCGGACGTCGACTTCACGGGCGGGGAGAGCGTGTTCGTGGAGCAGGTGCCGCGGCAGCAGTCGCGGGCGGTCGTCGTGCGGCCGGGGCAGGGCGACGCCGTGGTGTTCCCGGTGCACCACCGGCCCGTCCGCGGCACCCGTGGCGACCACCGCCGGCAGCTGCGGCACGGGGTCTCGCCGGTGCACACGGGGGAGCGGTTCGTGCTGGGGATCATCTTCCACGACGCGCCGTAGGGACCGCCGGGGAGTGACGACGGTCGTCACCCCCCGGGGGACCGGCCCGGAGCGGCGTCCCGTGCGACGATCCGACCCGTGGACCCGACCGCGACCGACGACGCCCCCCGCTGGTTCCGCACCGCGCTGGCCGAGCCGCCGGTGCACGGCGACGCCGAGGTGGAGGGCGCGCGCGTGCACTACCGCGCCTGGGGGGAGGAGGGCCGGCCCGGGCTGGTTCTCGTGCACGGCGGCGCGGCGCACTCCGGCTGGTGGGACCACATCGCGCCGTTCTTCTCCGCCGGGCACCGGGTCGTCGCGCTCGACCTGACCGGGCACGGCGACAGCGAGCACCGCCGCGCCTACGACCTGGACCTGTGGGCCCGCGAGGTGATGGCGGTGGCTCACGCCGGCGGCGTCGCCGGGCCGCCGACGGTGATCGGGCACAGCATGGGCGGCTGGGTGACCGCGACCGTCGGGGCGCGGTTCGGTGCCGAGGTCGACGGCATCGTGATCATCGACTCGCCGCTCAACGAGCAGCCCCCCGAGGAGGAGCGGCTGCGGCGCAAGACCCGGACGGCGAAGGTCTACGACGACCGCGGGACGATCCTCGGCCGCTTCACCACGATGCCGGCGCAGGAGGTCCTGCTGCCGTACGTGCGCCGGCACATCGCCGAGGAGTCGGTGAAGGCGGTCGAGGGCGGCTGGAGCTGGAAGTTCGACCCGAGCCTGTTCGCCGAGCGCGTGCTGCTGCGCGACCTGCTGCCGGAGCTGAAGTGCCGTGCCGGCTTCCTGCGCTCGGAGTTCGGGCTGGTCCCGGACACGATGGCCGCCCAGATCGACGCCCTGCTCGGCCACCGCGTCCCGATCGTCGACCTCCCCGCCACGGGCCACCACCCGATGCTCGACCAGCCGCTGGTACTGGTCACCGCCCTCCGCGCCCTGCTGCGGCAGTGGGCGGTGGACTCGCTCCCGGACTGAGCCTCGGTCCGCGCCAGCCGCCGGAACAGCTCGACGTCGGCGGCGGTGTCCATCCCCGAGCGGGGGTGCCGCCGGCCGCCGGCGTGCACCCCCGACCCCGTGAGGTAGAGGGCCAGGTGCCTCACCGCGCCGGACTCACTGCGCGGTGGCGGGCGACAGGTCCTGGACCGCCTCGGACACCTCGACCTTCTTGCGCAGCACGCCGTAGGCCTCGTAGTTGTCCGCGACCGTCTGGATCTCGCCGACCAGCGCCCGGTCGAGCGGGACCAGGGAGCGGTTCGCGCGCTGCGACATCAGGTCCGCGACCGCGGCGGGCCGCTGGGTCAGCTTCGTGTAGATCGCGGCGTTCTCGGCCGGGTGGTCGGCGGCCCACTGCACGGCCTGACCGTAGCGGGCGACGAAGTCCTGCAGGGCCTGCTTCCTGCCGGCGTCGGAGAGCGCGTCGGCGTTGGCGTCGAGGAAGGTCAGGCCGGGGGCGAGCCCCTCCGGTCCGCGCAGCACGCGCGCGCCCTGCTCCTGCTCGGCGACCGCGGTGTACGGGTCCCAGGTGGACCAGGCGTCGATCGCGCCCGACGACATCGCCGCGGCGGCGTCGACCGGTTGCAGGAAGGACACCGTGACGTCCTTGTCGGTGAGCCCGGCCTCCTTGAGGGCCTGCAGCAGCAGGTAGTGGCCGACCGAGCCCTGCGTGGTCGGGGAGACGGTCTTGCCCTTGAGGTCCGCCACCGACCGGATCGGGGAGTCCTTCGGCACGACGATCGACAGGCCGTACTGCTGCGGGACCCTGGTCGCCGCCACGATCTTGATGTCGTCCGTGGAGGACAGCGCGGTCAGGGTCGGCGCGTCGCCGGCCACGCCGATGTCGACGGCCCTGCCGCGCAGGGCCTCCAGCACCGGCGCGGCCGCGGGGAACTGGGCCCACTCGACCTTGTACGGCGCGTCCTGCAGCACCCCCGAGGCCTCGAGGAGCGCCTGCTGGATGCCGGCCTGGTCACCGACCTTGATCGTGACGGTGGACAGGTCCACCGGGCCGTCGGACTCCGAGGCGCTCGAGGAGCACCCGGCCAGTGCCAGGGCGGCGGTGGCGAGGACGGCGGTGAGCAGACGCTTCACGAAGGCTTCTCCTTCAGCGGGTAGAGGGCGGGGAGGTTCACGACGATCCCCTCCTGGGTGCTGCGGGAGATGACGACCACGGCCGGGTTCTCCGGGTCCGGGTTCTCCTCGCGGTGGGGGACGAACGGCGGCACGAAGACGTAGTCGCCGGGCTCGGTCTGCAGCGCGACCTCGCCGGTGCCGTCGTGGAAGACGAACCGCGGGTGCCCGCTGACGATGTAGATCGAGGTCTCGGCCTCGCCGTGGTGGTGGTCGCCGGAGTTGGTGGCCGGCGCGACGTGTGTCTCGCCGGTCCACAGCTTCTCCGAACCGACGGTCTTGCCGCTGACCGCCTCCCGGCGGGTCATGCCGGTGGTCTGCCGGGTGTCGCCGGTCAGGTCGGCGTTCTTGATCAGGTGCACCCGGGCCCGGTCCGGCAGCTGGGCCTGCGCGGCGGTGAGGTCGGGGTGGAACGCGGTGTTGTCGACGTCAGCCATGGTTGCTCCCGGTGGTCAGTTCGAGGACGGAACGCTCCTCGAGATACTCGCGGACGGTGCGCTCCAGATCGCCCCACGGTGCGCCGGCCGGGACGGTCGCGACGGCGCCCTCGGTGGCCCGGACGACGTCCGCCAGGGTGATCCCCGCGGCGTCCCGGGCGAGCGTGTAGCCACCCTCGCAGCCGCGGCGGCTGCTCACCAGGCCCGCCTTCCGGAGCTGGATCATGATGTTGACCAGCGAGTTCAGCGGGATGTCGCGGGTGCGGGCGATCTGCTCGCAGCGGACCGGGCCGGCCTCGTCCACGATCAGCTCGGCGATCGCGCGCAGGGCGTAGTCCAGGCGGGCCGAGACGTGCAGCGGCGCGGCCTTACGGGACCTGACCGCCTCGCGCGGGCCGGCCTCGACGAACCCGGCACCCTTCGCGACACCCTCGAGGAAGGTCACGATCCGGGCGGCGACGATCCGGTGGAACTGGTCGTTGAGCACGTCGTGCACCCCGTCCCGCACGACCGCGACACTGGGCCGATGCTCGGCTTCGCCGCGGCCGGCCAGGGCGCGGACGGCCTCGACGGGGGCGATCGGGTCGGCCTCGCCGTGCAGCACCAGCGTCGGCACGTCCGGCAGCGCCTCGGGGTGCTCGGGGAGGTCGCCGCTGAGCTCGCCCCACCGGAAGTCCGGGTCGGTGTCGAGGACCTGCCGGTGGATCGGGCAGGCGGTCCGGGCGGCGATCTCGGCGTCGTGGTCGGCCGGTGTGTCGCCGGTCCCCAGCGGGAGGGCGGCCAGCACCAGGGCGTCCGGCGGGGTCGTGCTCGCGATCGCCCAGGCGCGCAGGGCACCGGCGTCGGAGCCGAGCAGGACCCGGGCACCCGCACCCTCCGCGAGGGCGGCGGTGACCTCGGGGTCCGTCGCGTCCGCGTGCGGGACGACGACGGCGTACCCGTCGAAGGCCAGGCGCCTCCCGAGACGCGTGTAGACGCCCGGGTTCTCGCCGCGGCCGACGAGGACCACGACGGTCCCACGGACCGCGGCGGCCGGGGTGAAGACGGTGGGGGCGGGGGCTGTGTCGTCGGTCGGCAGGGTCGTCACGCGGGCACCTTCTGCGAACGCCGGGCCACCTCGGTCCGGACGAGGGGGAGCAGGTCGCGGCCGTAGGCGGTCGCGTCGGCGACGGGGTCGTAGCCGCGGATCAGCAGGGTGGTCACGCCGATGTCGACGTAGTCCAGCAGCGCCCGGGCCACCGTCTCCGGGGTGCCGACGAGCGCGGTGGAGTTGCCCGCCGCGCCGGACGCCACCGCGGTGGCGGTCCAGAGGCACCGGTCGTGGAGCTCGCCCTTCTCGGCGGCGGCGAGCAGGCGCGGCGAGCCGACGTTCGACGGCCCGCGGTGCTCATCCACCCCGCCGGCACCGCCGGCTGCCGTCCCCCAGCTCTCCCGCATGCGAGTCCCGGTGAACGAGCCGTGGCCGCCCTTCGCGGCCACGATCCGGTCGCGGATCGCGTGCGCGCGCTCCCAGGCCTGCTCCTCGGTGGCGCCGAGGATCGGCCGGAAGGACACGCTGATCCGGGGGAGCTCGGTGCGGCCCGCCGCACGGGCCGCGGCGTGGACCTTCTCGATCTGCTCGGCGGTCTCGGCGAGGGGCTCGCCCCAGAGCGCGAAGACGTCCGCGTGCTTGCCGCCGACCCGGTACGCCGCCTCCGAGGAGCCGCCGAAGAAGATCGGGATCCGGCTGCTCAGCGGGCGGATCTCCTGCCGCACGCCGGCCACCCGGTAGTGCTCGCCGGTGTGGTCGAACGCCTCGGGCTCGTACCAGGCGCGGCGGACCACGTCGAGGTACTCGTCCGTGCGGGCGTAGCGCTGCTCCTTGTCGAGCCAGTCGCCGTCGCGGCGCTGGTCGACGTCGCTGCCGCCGGAGATGACGTGCATCGCGACCCGGCCGCCGCCGGAGAAGTGGTCCAGCGTGGCGTACTGCCGCGCGGCGAGGGTGGGGGCGGTGAAGCCCGGGCGGTGCGCGACCAGGAAGCCCAGCCGCTCGGAGTGCGCGGCGCCGTACGCGGCGACCTGCAGCCCGTCCGGCGTGGACGACGAGTGGCCGACCAGCACCTTGTCGAAGCCGCCCTCCTCGTGGGCGGACACGAAGCGGCGCACCGTGTCCCGGTCCACGACCGGCCCCGCGGCGGGGTGGATCTCGGAGACCTCCTGGGTCCCGATCATGCCGACGAACTCGACCGTCATGGTCGTCCTCCTCCAGGTGCGGATCGAGTCAGTGCACGCCGAGGCGCGCGAGCAGCTCGCCGCGCAGGCGCTGGAACTCGGGATCGGTGACGTCACGGGGCCGGTCGAGCTCGACGGGGGCGTCGTAGCCGATCTTCCCGTCCTGCATGACCAGCACGCGGTCGGCCAGCGCGAGGGCCTCCTCGACGTCGTGCGTGACGAGCAGGACCGCGCAGCCGTGCCGCTGCCACACCTCGTCCACCAGCCCACGGGCGGTGATGCGGGTCAGCGCGTCGAGCGCGGAGAACGGCTCGTCGAGCAGCAGCAGGTCCGGCTCGCGGACCAGGGCGCGGGCGAGCGCGGCGCGCTGCGCCTCGCCGCCGGAGAGGACCTTCGGCCACACGTCGACCCGATGGGCCAGGCCCACCTCGGTCAGCGCGGCGACGGCGCGCTCCTTGTCGGGCTTGCCGGGTAGGCCGAGGACGACGTTGCGCCACACCTTCTTCCACGGCATCAGCCGAGGGGCCTGGAAGCCGACGGCCCGCTTGCGGGGCACGGTGACCTCCCCGGAGACGTCGCGGTCCAGGTCCGCGAGGATCCGCAGCAGGGTGGACTTGCCGCAGCCCGACGCGCCGAGCAGCGCGACGAATTGGCCGGGCGCGATGTCGAGGTCCAGGTCCTCGATCACCGCCCTGGAATCGGCACCGACGCCGAACCTCCGGGTGAGGCCGCGGACCTCGACCGCCTTCACCTCCCGCTGAACGCCGGTCGCCACGACAGCAGCCCCCTCTCGAGACCCCGCACGATCATGTCCGCGACCAGGCCGAGGATCGCGTAGAGCGCGAGGCAGACGACGATGACGTCCGTCGCGAAGAACTCGCGGGCCTTGTTCATCTCGTAGCCGATGCCGGAGGTCGCGTTGATCGTCTCGCCGAAGACCAGGGCCAGCCAAGCGGTGCCCAGCGCGTAGCGCAGACCGATCAGGAACTGCGGCATCGCCGAGGGCAGGATCACGTGCCGGACCTGGCCGAACCAGCCGAGCCCGAGCGTCCGCGCGGCCTCGACGAGCGAGGAGTCGACGTTGCGGATGCCGCCGTAGAGGTTCATGTACAGCGGGAAGGTCACGGCGAGCCCGACCAGGATGATCTTGGGCTCCTCGTCGATCCCGAACCAGATGATCAGCAGCGGGATCAGGCCGATGACGGGCACCGTGCGGAGCATCTGCATCGGCGCGTCGATGACGTCCTCGCCGCGGCGGAAGAGCCCCGCGAGCGTGGCCAGCACGACCGCGGCGACCAGTCCGACCCCGAGGCCGGCGAGCACCCGGACCACCGAGGTGGTCACGGCACTCTGCAGGGAGCCGTCCTCCCACATGCCCGCGGCGGTCTGCACCACGGTCAGCGGCGAGGCGAGCGTGTCGTCCTCGAGGATCCCGACGCTCGACAGCACCTGCCAGAGCGCCACGAGGACGATCGGCGAGACGGTCTTGAGGACCCAGCGCGGGACGCGGCCGGGCCTGCGGTCGGCCTCGGAGACGAGGGTGACGGTGTCCACCGGGCTCCGCTCGGTGGACGGGGGCGGTTGCACGCGCGTCCGTTCCGGGGTCGTGGTCATGGGTGTCCCTAGGGGGCGAGCGGGCACCCGGGAGCCAGAACACGCCGGGCGCCCTGGATGGATCGCCGCCCGGCGGGGTCGGTGGGGCGGCGCGGTCCGACGAGGGCGTCAGCGCGGACAGAGGGCGGACGCCACCCGCTGGAGGTCGATGTGACCCCGCGTGGTGAGGAGCGTCGAGCCGGTCATGGGGCGACGGTAACCCGGTCGGGGCGCAATCCCAACGGCGGGCGTTGGGATTGCGAAACCGGTCACAGGGGGCGTTCTGCCTGCTGGGACGGCACCCCGGCGGTCCGGACATTCCCCCGGCCGGCCGGGCGCCGCAGACCCGCTCCCGTACCCCTCACACCCGCGCAGCCCGCCACCTACGCCGTCGACGGCGTGTGGAGCGCTTCGGCAGGTGTGCGGCTCGAACGGCATCGAGCGGGTGGGTGGTGCGTCGGCGGTGCGGAGCGCCGATCGTTGCGCGAGGGGGCGGGTGTGGGGCGCATCGGTGGGTGCGAAGCGCGGATCGAGGCGCGAGGCGTCGCGTCCGGTGCGGCCGCCTGCCGACGCTGGGTGACCGGGCGGGCGCCGCGGTCCGGCTCGCCGCCTCCCGCCGGCCCGAGCGGACCGGCGGAGGAGGATGACCGCGCGACGGTCCCGCGCGGTCACCCCTCGTGATCACCTGGTCGGGTCAGACCTCCGGTGCGGCGTCGAGGGCGGCGTCGGCGTCCAGGTCGAGCTCCCGGCGCAGGATCTGCGCGGGGACGGAGACACTGGTGCGCGGGCGCCGCATCGGCGTGCGCAGGGCGATCGTGAGTTCGTGCGCGAGGTCGTAGCCGTAGTCGCTGTGCGGATCCTGATCGCCCGACATCGTCGTCTCCTTGCTGCCGCCGGGATCGTGCTGACGCTCCGTCACGGGGCGTGCCCGTTGGGTGCACGAGAATCATCGCCCGGTCGGTCAACGCGCGGCAAGGAAAGTCCACCGACCGGAGTCGACTCTCCACTGTCGGGGGACGGGCGGCGGCGTGTCCGGGATCAGCTGCTTTGTGAGGACAAACCCTTGACAGCCGGGCGCACGGTCCCGACCATTGACCGCAGTTGGAGCGCTCCAATTCCTGCGCTCCGCCGGCTGACGACGAGGTGGTCGACGAATGGGCAGGGAGCGGCTCGAGCGCTACGACCTGGCCGGCCCGGAGAACCGGGCCGCGGTGGAGGCGGGGCTCGCCGGGGCGACCTGGTTCCGCAGCGACGTCCCGCGCAAGCGGATGAAGGAGCTGATGCGCCGCACGGACGGCCCGGCGATCCGCGACACCGCGCTCTGGATCGGGCTGATGCTCGTGTGCGCCGGGGCCGGGACCGCGCTGTGGGGCACCTGGTGGGCGGTGCCGTTCTTCCTGGTCTACGGCGTGCTCTACGGCTCGGCGTCGGACTCGCGCTGGCACGAGGCGGGACACGGGACCGCGTTCAGGACCCGGTGGCTCGACGAGGCGGTCTACCAGGTCGCGTCGTTCATGATGATGCGCGACGCGACGACCTGGCGGTGGAGCCACACCCGCCACCACACGGACACGCTGATCGTGGGCCGCGACCCGGAGATCCAGGCGATGCGCCCGGCGCGGCTGGCGAAGCTGCTGGCCAACTTCGTCGGCCTCGTCGACGTCCCGCTGGCCTTCCGCACCATGGCGATCCACGCCGCCGGACGGCTCACGGCCGAGGAGGCCGACTACGTCCCCGAGTCCGAGCGGCCCAAGGTCTACCGCACCGCGCGGATCTCGCTGGCGGTCTACGCCGTGGCGATCGCGACCGCGATCGGCTTCGGCACCTGGCTGCCCGTGGTGCTGATCGGCGGCCCGCGGGTCTACGGCACCTTCATGCACGTCGTCTACGGACTCACCCAGCACGCCGGGATGGGCGAGAACGTGCTGGACCACCGGCTCAACACCCGCACCGTGCGGATGTGCCGGGTCAACCGGTTCCTCTACTGGAACATGAACTTCCACGTCGAGCACCACATGTTCCCGATGGTCCCGTACCACCGGCTGCCGGAGCTGCACGAGGAGATCAAGCACGACTGCGCGCCCGTGTACCCGTCGTTGTGGGCCGCGTACAAGGAGATCGTCCCCGCGGTCCTGCGGCAGATGAAGGACCAGGACCACCACGTCGAGCGCGAGCTGCTGCCCGGCGCCACGCCCTTCCACATCCCGAACGAGCTGACCGACGGCCGGGCGCGCCCGCTCGCGACCGCGGCCGCGGCCACCTCGAGCTCCGACCCGACCGCAGCCTGACGACCCCGCCCGACCCACCCCAGGAGAACCCGTAATGCCCCAGTGGATCGCCGCCTGCGAGACCGACGACGTCGACCCCGAGGACGTCGTCCCCTTCGAGCACGCCGGCAACGCCTACGCCGTCTACCGCTCGCCCGACGACGCCTTCTTCGCCACGGACGGCTACTGCACCCACGAGCGGGAGCTGCTGTGCGACGGGCTGGTCATGGGCGGCACCATCGAGTGCCCCAAGCACAACGGCCGCTTCGACTACACCAGCGGCAAGGCGCTGGGCGCGCCCGTGCTGGTCGACGTGCGCACCTACCCGACCAAGGTCGAGGACGGCACCGTCTACATCGAGGTCCCGTGAGCGGGATGCTCGTCGTCGGGGCCGGCGAGTGCGGCACCCGCGCGGCGCTGGCCCTGCGCGAGGAGGGGTACGCAGGGCCGGTCACGCTGGTCGGCGGCGAGCCGGGCACGCCCTACGAGCGCCCGCCGCTGTCGAAGGCGGTGCTCTCCGGGGCCGCGGACCTCACCCCGCTCTGCCCCGCGGAGCGGCTGGCCGAGGCGGGGGTCACCCACCTCGCCGGGGTCGCGGCCACCGCGCTCGACGTCACCGCGCACACGCTCGCCCTCGCCGACGGCCGGGTGCTCGGCTACGACCGGCTGCTCCTCGCGACCGGGGCCCGCGCGCGCCCGTTGCCCGGCGCGCTGGTGCTGCGCAACCACGCCGACGCCGTCGCGCTGCGGGAACGGCTGGTGCCCGGCGCGCGGGTCGGCGTCGTCGGCGGCGGGTTCATCGGGCTCGAGGTGGCGGCGACGGCGGCCGGGCTCGGGTGCGCGGTCACGGTCGTCGAGGCCGCGCCACGGCTGATGGCGCGGGCGGTGCCCGAGCGCCTCGCGGCCCGCGCGGCCGCCCGGCACGTCGAGGCCGGGATCGACGTGCGGTGCGGCACGGCGGTGGCGCGCCTGGAGCCGGGTCGGATCGTGCTCACCGACGGACGGGTCGTCGAGGTCGACGTCGTGGTGGCCGGGATCGGGTCCGCGCCGGAGACCGCCCTCGCCGAGGCGGCGGGGATCGCGGTCGGGAACGGGATCCTGGTCGACGGGGCGATGGCCACCTCGGCGCCGGACGTGTTCGCGGCGGGGGACTGCTGCTCCTTCCCGCACCCGCTCTACGGCGACCGCCGGCTCCGGCTGGAGTCCTGGCGGGCCGCGCAGGAGCAGGGCGTCCATGCCGCGCGGGCGATGCTCGGCACGCCCGGGCCGTACGCGGCGGTGCCGTGGTTCTGGAGCGACCAGCACGACCTATCCCTGCAGGTCGCGGGGCTGTCCGGGGCCGCGACCGAGGAGGTCGTGCGGCTCCGCCCGGACGGCGCCGAGCTGTGGTTCGGCCTCGACGCCGGCCGCCTGGTGGCCGTCGCCGGGATCGGGGCGGGCACCGCCGTCGCCAGGGACGTCCGGATCGGCGAGATGCTGATCGCGCGCCGGGCCACGCCGGACCCGGCGGCCCTGACCGACCCGGCGGCCGCGCTCAAGCCGCTGCTGCGCGCGCCCTCGCCCGTCGGGTGAGATCACCCGCGGTAGCGTGACGGCGCTGCCATCCCGGGAGGGGCGTGTGGGGACCCGCGAGACCGGCCGGCCGACCCTCGAGACGGTCGCCGCGCGGGCCGGCGTGTCGAAGTCGCTGGTCTCGCTCGTGCTGCGGGACTCCCCGAAGGTCAGCCCGGCCCGGCGGGAGGCGGTGCTCGCCGCGATCGCCGAGCTGGGCTACCGGCCCAACGCCGCGGCCCGGCGGCTGGCCGAGCGCCGCTCGCACAGCGTCGGCGTGCTGCTCAACGACCTGCACCAGCCGTGGTTCGCCGACGTGCTCGACGGTGTCGGGCCGGTGCTGCACGCCGAGGGCAAGCACATGTTGCTCGGCGACGGCCGGCTCGACCGGATGATGGACGACACGCTGACCTGGTCGTTCCTCGAGCTCGGGGTGGACGGGCTGATCGTCGCCGGGTCCGGGCCGCCGTCGGCCGCGCTGGTCGACGTGGCCCGCCGGATCCCGACCGTCGCCGTGGGCGGGCGGGACCTGGAGCGGGACGCGGACCTGCCGACCGTCGACGTCGTGGCGTACGACGACCGCGCCGGCGCGGCCCTCGCCGTCGGGCACCTCGCCGACCTCGGGCACCGCCGCATCGCACACCTCGCCGGTCCCCCCGGCAGCGCGGGACGCGACCGGACGCAGGGGTACGAGGAGGCGATGCGGGCCGTGGGGCTGGGCGCCGAGATCCGGATCGCCGCCGGCGACGTGAGCGAGGAGAGCGCCCGGCACGCCGCGCTGGAGCTGCTGCGGGGCCCGGAGCGGCCCACCGCCGTGTTCGCCTACAACGACATGGTCGCGATGGGCGTCTCCTCGGCGGCCGTCGAGCTGGGGCTGCGCGTCCCCGCCGACCTCTCGCTCGTCGGGTTCGACAACTCCGGCCTGGCCCGGCTCCGCGCGGTGTGGCTCACCAGCGTCGACGGCGCGGGCGAGCGGATCGGCGCGCAGGCCGCGCGGATGCTGCTGACGCGGATGACCGAGCCCGCGCGGGCCCGGGACGTCCGGCTCGTCGCGCCGACCCTCGAGGTCCGCGGGTCGACGGGCCCGCCCACGGGGTGTCCGGGGCCCCCGGCGCCAACTAGGGTGTTCTTGTAGAGCGTTCGTTCAGTTCGGGCGACGCAGGGCGAGAGCGCAGTGGGAGGAAACGTGTCGGACGAGGTCCTCGTCGAGCGCCGCGGTGCGGTGCAGGTCATCACGATCAACCGGCCGGAGGCGAAGAACGCGCTGAACCTCGGCGTGGCGCAGGGGATCGCGGCGGCCGTCGACGAGCTCGACGCGTCGGACGAGCTGCGGGTCGGCGTGCTCACCGGTGCCGGCGGCGTGTTCTCCGCGGGCATGGACCTGAAGGCGTTCCTGCGCGGGGAGAGCCCGTCGATCGAGGGCCGGGGGCTGTGCGGGATCACCCAGGCCCCGCCGCGCAAGCCGCTGATCGGTGCCGTGGAGGGGTGGGCGCTGGCCGGTGGCTTCGAGCTGCTGCTGGCCTGCGACCTGGTCGTCGCCGCGCGGACCGCGCGGTTCGGGGTGCCCGAGGTGAAGCGCTCGCTGGTCGCCGCGGGCGGCGCGGCGCTGCACCTGCCGCGGCGGCTGCCGCCGGCGATCGCGCTGGAGCTGCTGCTCACCGGCGACCCGATCTCCGCCGAGCGGGCCGCCGAGGTGGGCCTGGTGAACCGGGTGACGGAGGAGGGCGGGGCCCTCGACGGGGCGGTCGCGCTGGGCGAGACGATCGCCGCGAACGGCCCGCTGGCCGTGGCCGCCACCAAGGAGGTCGCCCGGCAGACCGTCGACTGGACGCTCGCGGACATGTGGGCGAAGCAGGAGCCGATCATCCGCCCGGTGTTCTCCTCGGAGGACGCCAAGGAGGGCGCCACGGCCTTCGCCGAGAAGCGCGCGCCGGTGTGGAAGGGCCGCTGATCAAGCCCTGACCAGGGACCTGACCGACCGCGCCCCCGCTCGCTCCTCGTGGGCGGGGGCGCCGTCCGTGCCGCCGGCCGGGGGTGGCGGGGCCACGGGGTCGGTTTCGCGGGAGGCCCGACGGGAACACCCACCCGTCGGACACCCGTCGAGAGGAGACTCCCCGTGACCGGCTTCTTCGGGCCCGGATCAGGCTTCCCGGGCATGGGCCCCGGCGATCCGCGCGGCCCCGTGCACCGGATCGACCTGACCCGCCTCATGAGCCAGGGCGCGAAGGAGATCATGGCCGCTGCGGCGCAGGAGGCGATGGACCGCGGCGACCCCGATCTCGACGCCACGCACATGCTGCTGGCCAGCACCCGGTTCGAGCCCACCCGCAAGTGGCTCGCGCGGGCCGGGGCGGACCCCGACACCGTCGCCCGGGCGCTGGAGGAGGGGCTGCCGCGCGGCGAGGAGACCGGCCGGCCACCCGCGCTCACCCCCGCCGCGAAGCGCGCGCTGCTCGACGGCCACCAGATCTCGCGGTCCCTCGGGTCCACCTACATCGGGCCCGAGCACCTGCTGCTTGCGCTCGCCGCGAACGAGGAGTCCGCGGCCGGGCGGCTGCTCGCCGAGGCCCGGTTCGCGCCGAACGCCCCGGGGCAGGCGCGCCCGGGCACGCCCGCCCCGGAGGCGCCCACCAGCTCGGCGACGCCGACGCTCGACCAGTACGGCCAGGACCTCACCGAGGCCGCCCGCAGCGGCCGGCTCGACCCGGTGATCGGCCGGGCCGACGAGATCGAGCAGACCATCGAGGTCCTCTCGCGGCGGACCAAGAACAACCCCGTGCTGATCGGCGAGGCCGGCGTCGGCAAGACCGCGGTCGTCGAGGGCATCGCCCAGCGGATCGCCGACGGCGAGGTCCCCGACACGCTGCAGGGGCGCCGCGTCGTCCAGCTCGAGCTGGCCGGGATCGTCGCCGGCACCCGCTACCGCGGCGACTTCGAGGAGCGGATGCGCTCGGTCATCGAGGAGATCCGGGCGAACTCCAAGGAGCTGATCGTCTTCATCGACGAGCTCCACACGATGGTCGGCGCCGGGTCCGGCGGCGGGGGCGAGGGCGGCGGCTCGATGGACGCCGGCAACCTCCTCAAGCCGGCGCTGGCCCGCGGCGAGCTGCACGTCATCGGCGCCACCACGCTGGACGAGTACCGCCGTCACATCGAGTCCGACGCCGCGCTGGCCCGCCGGTTCCAGGCCGTGTACGTGCCGGAGCCCTCGGTCGAGGACACCTACGGCATCCTCTGCGGGCTGCGCGACCGGTACGAGGCACACCACCAGGTCCGCTACACCGAGGAGGCGCTGCGGGGCGCCGCGGAGCTCTCCGACCGCTACATCACGGACCGGTTCCTGCCGGACAAGGCGATCGACCTGGTCGACCAGGCCGGCGCCCGGGTCCGGCTGCGCACCCGCACCCCGAGCGTCGACCGCCGGGACCTGGAGCAGCGCCTCGAGCAGCTGACCCGGGACAAGGACCAGGCCGTCGCCGACGAGCAGTTCGAGCGGGCCGTCGAGCTGCGCGACGAGATCGCCGAGCTCCGTACCCAGCTCGCCGCCAGCCGGGGGAGCGGCCCGGGCGGCGTGCCCGAGGTCGGCATCGCGGACATCGCCGAGGTCATCTCCCGGTCGACGGGCATCCCGGTCGCGCAGCTCACCGAGTCCGAGCGCGAGCGGCTGCTGCGCCTGGAGGACGAGCTGCACCAGCGCGTCGTCGGGCAGGAGGAGGCCGTGCACGCGGTCGCCGAGGCGATCCGCCGCTCGCGCACCGGGCTGGGCGACCCCGACCGGCCCGTCGGCAGCTTCCTGTTCCTCGGACCGACCGGCGTCGGCAAGACCGAGCTCGCCAAGGCGCTCGCGGTGGCGCTGTTCGGCGAGGAGGACCGCATGATCCGGCTCGACATGAGCGAGTACGGCGAGCGGCACACCGTCGCCCGGATGGTCGGTGCGCCCCCCGGCTACGTCGGCTACGGCGAGTCGGGCGAGCTCACCGAGGCCGTCCGCCGCCGCCCCTACTCGGTGCTGCTGCTCGACGAGCTGGAGAAGGCGCACCCGGACGTCTTCAACACGCTGCTGCAGGTCCTCGACGACGGCCGGCTCACGGACGGCCAGGGCCGCACCGTCGACTTCCGCAACACCGTGATCATCATGACCTCGAACGTCGGGTCGGAGCTGATCACCAGCCGCGGCGCGACCCTGGGCTTCGGCTCCACCGCCGAGCGGAGCTCGGACAACCCGGAGGACGCGGTGCTGCGGGAACGGTTGATGCCGCGGCTGCGGGAGGTCTTCCGGCCGGAGTTCCTCAACCGGATCGACGAGACCATCGTCTTCCGCCGCCTCGAGCCCGCGCAGCTCGAGGAGATCACCGGGCACCTGCTGCACGAGGTGGAGGAACGGCTGTCCGAGCGGCACATCGCCCTCGACGTCGACGCCGAGGCCGTGCGCTGGCTCTCCGAGCACGGCTACCAGCCGGAGTTCGGTGCGCGGCCGCTGCGCCGCACCATCCGCCGCGAGCTGGAGAACCGGCTCGCCGGGCTGCTCCTCGCCTCGGAGATCGACGAGGGCGCCCGGGTGCACGTGGGGGTCAAGGACGACGAGCTCGACCTCGCCATCGAGAAGGAGCCGCAGCCGACGGGGTGACCCCGGCGAACGGCACTCCCGCTCACGCCTCGTGAGCGAGAGTGCCGTTCGCTCCGTGTCCGTCTGTTCCGTGTCCGTCTGTTCCGTGTCCGTCTGTTCCGTGTCCGTCTCCGTGTCCGACCGCTCCGGGGCGGCGGGCATAGCGGGCGATCAGCAGCGGGGCGGCCACGGCCAGCACCGTGGCGGCGACGAGCGTGACCCGGAAGACCGCGGGGAAGGCGCCGGCGTCGGCCGCCGGGCCGGCCACGGCGGTACCGGCCGCGCTGCCGAGGAACAGGGTCGCGGCGAACAGCGCGATCGTCGTCGCGCGCTCCTGCGGCACCACCGAGGTCGCCCAGTTCTGCAGCGTCGAGTGGAGGAAGGCCCAGGCGCCCCCGAGCAGCAGGCCGCCCACCACCGTCGTCGGCAGCGTGACGGCCGCCGCCGGGATCCCCCAGCCCGCGACCAGCAGGACGCCGCCGACCGTGGCGAGCGTCGTCGTCGAGAGCCGGCCGACGAGCGGGCGCACCGAGCGCGAGAAGAGGACGACGCCCACGCCGTAGCCGGCCGCCGCGATGCCGGAGACCGTCGGGCTGAAGCCGAGGGACTCGATGGCCGGCGCGACGTAGGTCAGGATGCCGATCACCACGGCGCCCTCGGCGAAGACCAGGACCAGCACGGCGAGCGCCCACCGCTCGCGCAGCACCGTGCCCAGCGCCTGCAGCGGACCGGACGCGACCTTGCGCGGCGGTTCGGGCAGCCGCCGCAGCACCACACCCAGCGCGAGCGCGACGACCGCGGTGACCGCGAGGACGACCCGCCAGCCCGCCCAGTCCCCGAGCGCCCCCGCGCCCGCGGTCGCGACGGCCACGCCGAACGACGTCGCCGCGGCGAGGTCCACCAGCGCCCGCTGCCGGACCGAGGTCGGCCAGGTGTCGCCGACGTAGACCAGGCCCGCCGGGTTGACCGCGCCGAAGCAGCCCCCGGTGACCGTCCGCAGCAGGGCCAGGACCAACACGGACGGCGCGAACGCCGACGCGACGCCCGCGATCCCGGCGATCACGAGGGCGATCCGCATCACGCGGACGAGCCCGATCCGGTCGCCGAGCATGCCCCACAGCGGCTGCAGGAGGCCGTAGGCGAGGAAGTAGGCCGATGCGACGGCCGCGGACTGGGCCAGCGACGCCCCCAGCTCCGCGCCGATCGCGAGCAGCAGCGGCGAGATGGCGAACCGGTCGAGGCTGCTGGTGGCGACCGCGGCCTGCAGCAGGCGCAGCGCGCCGCGGCCGCCCGGCGGCTCGGCCGCGACGTCCACCGCGCCGCGCCGGGCCCCGCCCCCGCTCGTGCTCCTCGTCATGCCAGCCACGAGTACGCGGTTTGCCGCGAGATCCCGAGGGCCTTCGCCATGGGGCTGATCTCCAGGCCCCGCTCGCGGCCGGCGACCAGCAGCCGGCGCTGCTCGGCGCGCAGCTCCTCCATGCGGGCCGCGACCTCCTCCATCTCGGCCAGCAGCGCCCGGGCCTCGTCGCCGGCACCCGCACGGGAGCGGCCGGCGCCGGGGCGGGGAAAGGCGCGGACCTCGTCGGCGGACCAGCGGCGGGGGCCCTCGCCCGGCAGCGGGGCGGGCGCCTGGCCGCGGGAGACGTAGCTCGCCCAGGTCCCGGGCCGCACGCCCCACGCCTCCGCGCACTGCGCGGCCGTCCAGCTCTCCACCTCGACGATCCTAGGTACCGCCCGACCGGGCGCCGACCTCACCAGCGCCCGCGGTGGTTGGGCAGCCGGGCCGCGGCGACCGCCGCCGCCGTCAGCAGCCCCGCCAGCACGACGAAGCAGATCGCGGCCGCCGCACCGGGGTCGTCGGAGGCGGTGACGGCCGCGGTCGTCACCGAGACCGCCGCGATCCCGCCGATCTGCCGGAACATGATCCGCAGCCCCGACACGGCCGTGACGTCGTCGCGCACCAGGTGCATCCCGGCGTTGTTCGCCGCCGGGCCCGCGAGGCCCATCCCGAGCCCGGTGACGGCCGCGGCGGCGGTCAGCCACACGGCCGGGGAGACCCCGGCGGGCGGCAGGGCGCCCAGGACCAGGCCGGCGACGATCCCGCCCAGTCCGACCAGCAGCAGCGGCCGGTGCCCCACGCGGCGCAGCAGGGCCACGGACACCCCCGAAGAGGCGATCGTGCCGATCGCCCGGGCGGTCAGCAGGACGCCGGCGGCCAGCGGGAGGAGGGCGTAGCGGACCTGGGCGTACAGCGGCAGGAGCGCCGAGAACCCGATGATCGCCGCGCCGAACAGCACGTTGGTCGTGTTCATGATCCCCAGGCCGGCGCCGCAGAGCAGCCGGGCCGGCACGACCGCGTCGGCGTGCCGGCGCGCGTGCCGCAGGAAGAACCAGCCCGCCACGAGGGCCAGCGCCCCGGCCACGGTGACGCCGACGGGACCCGCGACGCCGTCGCCGATCGAACCGACCCGGGTGATCGCGACCATCGCCGCCAGCAGCGCGACGGTCAGGAGCGCGATGCCGGCGACGTCGACGCGCTCGGACCGGGCCCGCGGCGGGTCCTGGATCAGGAGCGCCCCGGCGACCACGAGCACCGTGCCGATCGGCAGGTTGACCAGGAAGATCCCGCGCCAGGACCAGACGGTGAGGATCAGGCCGCCGACGAGCGGGCCCACGATCGCGCCGATCGGGAACACGCTGGTGAACAGGGCCAACGCCCGATCGCGGTCCCGGCCGAACGCGTGCGCGACGATGCCGTTGGCCGCGGGCAGCATCAGCCCGCCCGCCAGGCCCTGCACGAACCGGCAGGTGATCAGCTGGCCGATGTCGGTGGTCGCGGCGCAGGCGCAGGACACCGCCGTGAAGGTGGCGACGGCCCACAGGAACACCCGCCGCCGCCCGAACTGCTCGCCGAGCCGCCCGCCCAGTGGCAGGGCGAGGATCTGGCCGACGGCGTAGATCGTGACCGTCCAGCTCGTCCACGCGAGGCTGGCGCCCAGGTCGCGCTCGAGGGTCGTCAGCGCCGTCGCGACCGACGTCTGGTCCAGCGAGAACATCAGCAGGGCCACCCCGACCACCGCGAACACCGCGCGACGGCGGGGGAGCGGGCTGAGATCGGGCCCGTCCGCGACCGGGAGATGTCGGGGCCTGCCGCGGACGGTTTCGGACACGAGGGCGCCACCTGCCTTCCCGGGAGTTACCGGGCACAGTAGTTTGCTTGACGCAAGCAAAGCAAGCGGGAGGGGCGGGCGCGCGTCCCGCACTCCCCGCCAACCGGAACCCGTCCGGTGCGACCTGCACGCTGGGGGGCACGGCACACCTGCTCGGCGCGGCACACCTGCTCGGCGCGGCACACCTGCGCGGAGCGAGGCACACCTGTTCGGAGCGGGGCACACCTGTTCGGAGCGGGGCACACCCGCTCGGACCGCTGGCACACCCCCGAGGTTGCTCGCACATCTCGTCGACGGGGTGTGGGACGCGTCGTCGGGTGTGAGGACCGGACCGGACCAGGGCCGGTGCCGCCGATCGCCGCGCCGACCCGGCATCCCTCGACCCGCCGCCCCGACCCACCCGATCATGCGCGACACACCCGCTCGGGCTCGCTGGCACACCCCCGAGGTTGCTCGCACATCTCGTGGACGGGGTGTGCGAGGCATGGTCGGGTGTGCGGCCGGGCCGGGCGGGTGCCGCCAATCGCCGGGCCGACCCGGCATCCCTCGACCCGCCGCCCCGACCCACCCGATCATGCGCGACACACCCGCTCGGGCTGGCTGGCACACCCCCAAGGCCGCTCGCACACCTCGTCGACGGGGTGTGCGAGGCATGGTCGGGTGTGCGGCCGGGCCGGGCGGGTGCCGCCGATCGCCACGGCGACCCGGAACCCGCTCACTCCTGCGCCGACGCACCCGATCAGGCGCGGCACACCCGCCCGGGCCCGTCGGCACACCACCGCGGCCGCTCGCACACCTCGTCGACGGGGTGTGCGAGGCATGGTCGGGTGTGCGGCCGGGCCGGGCGGGTGCCGCCGATCGCCACGGCGACCCGGAACCCGCTCACTCCTGCGCCGACGCACCCGATCAGGCGCGGCACACCCGCCCGGGCCCGTCGGCACACCACCGCGGCCGCTCGCACACCTCGTCGACGGGGTGTGCGACGCGTCGTCGGGTGTGCGGACCGGACCCGGGCCGGTGCCGCCGATCGCCACGGCGACCCCGGAACCCGCTCACTCGCGCGCCGACACACCCGATGAGGCGCGGCACAGGCCGTCGACGAGGTGTGGGACCGACCTGCCCGATGTGTCGCCGGGGAAGAACGGGTGTGCCGTCGCCTGGAACCGTGTCCGAGGGACCTGCCGGGTGTGCCGCCCGGCAGGAGCCGCCCGGCACGAGCGGATGGGCACGCCCGCAGGACGGCTGCCGCACTTGGAAGCCGGCGTGCGAGCGCCTCGGCCGGGCATCCGTTCCGCACGAGCGGGTGTGCGAGCGCGTTCAGCCCTGGTTGCTCTCCGTCGTCTCCTGGTGCAGCGCGAAGGGGGCGCCGAAGGGGTCCGTGAGTACCGCCATCCGCCCGAACGGCGTGTCCTGCGCGGCCATCATCACGGTCCCACCGCGTTCGCCCGCCGCGGCGACGGACGCGTCGACCGACTCGACGCCGAAGTAGACGAGCCAGTGGCTCGGGGTGCCCTCGGGCGCCCCCATCGTGCCGCCCATCCCGCCGAGCGGCTCCTCGCCGAGCCCGAAGGTGCCGTAATCCTCGAGCGGCAGGCCCGGTACCTCGGCGTACGTGTAGCCGAACAGCCCCCGGTAGAACTCGCGGCCGCGCTCGACGTCGGTCAGCCGCGCGTCCTCCCACACCAGCGAGCCGGGCTGGTTGAACACCTCGATCCCGACCTGCCCGGCCGCCTGCCAGAGCCCGAACACGCCGCCGGTCGCGTCCGTGCACACGGCCATCCGGCCGGTGTCCGGGATGTCCATCGGCCCGGCGAGCACCGATCCGCCGCCGTCCGTGACGAGCTTGGCGGTGGCGTCGACGTCGTCCGTGGCGAGGTAGAGGGTCCAGAAGCTGGGCTGGCCCTCCTGCATCACCGGCCCGATGCCCGCCGCGGCCCGGCCCTCGGTCTGGCAGAGGGTGAAGTGGCCGTACTCCTCGCCGGTGTCGGCGAAGGACCAGCCGATCACGGCGCCGTAGAAGTCGAGCGCCCCCGGCAGGTCCGGCACGGCGATGTCCGCCCAGCAGGGCGCGCCGTTCGGCCACGGGGTGTCGGTGAAGGGCATGGCGTTCTCCTCCGGGTGCAGCGGTGCCGGTGCGCAGCGGAGCCTCCCACCGGGCACCGACGGTTCCGCGGACCCGTGCGCCGAGCGGTCGTCCAGGGGGCGGGCATCGGCGCTGCCCCTGCCGGCGTGACCGGCCCACTCACTCCACGAACTCGGCCCGCACCCCCAGCAGCCGCACCGCCCGGTCCTGCGGGAACCAGCCCGCGACCTCGAGTGCGGCGGCCTCGAGCACCGCGGGGTCGCGGGTCGGGGCGGGGAGGGTGGTGCTGCGGGTCCGGGTGAGGAAGGGGGCGTAGCGCACCTTGACCCCCACCCGGGCGACGTCGCGGCCCTCGGCGGTCACGTCCTCGGCGACCCGGGCGGACAGGGCGGACACCTCCGCGAGCACGGCGGTCCAGTCCTCGAGGTTGGCGGGGAAGGTCGTCTCGCGGCTGCGCGAGCGCGGGACGTAGGGCGAGGCCTCCATCTCGGTGCGGCCCATGCCGCGGCCGAGCGAGACGTAGTAGGGCCCCATCCGCGGGCCGAGCCGCTCGCCGACGGCGGTGGGGGAGGCCTCGGCGAGCTGGACGACGGTGTGGATGCCCAGGTCGGCGAGCTTGCGGGCGGTCTTCGTGCCGATGCCGTGCAGGGCCTCGGTGGGCTCCCCGCCGAGCGTCGCGAACCAGTTGTGCACGGTGATCCGGTGGACGCCGCCGGGCTTGGCGAAGCCGGTGGCCATCTTGGCGCGCAGCGTGTTGTCGCCGATCCCGACCGCGCAGGAAAGGCCGGTGCGGGCGCGCACCTCGGCCTGGATCTCCCGGGCCAGCGCCTCCGGCCCCTCGCCGTCCCACTGCAGGAAGGCCTCGTCCCAGCCGATCACCTCGACGACCACGGGGAACCCCCGCAGGACCGCCATGACCTCCTCCGACGCCGCCTCGTAGGCGGGGTTGTCGGCGGGGAGGAAGACGGCGTCGGGACACTTCCGCGCGGCCAGCCGCATCGGCATCCCGGAGTGCACACCGAACTCCCGCGCCTCGTAGGAGGCGGTCGCCACCACCGTGCGCGCCGCCGGGTCGCCGTTCCCGCCGACGATCACCGGGCGCCCGGCCAGCTCGGGGTGCCGCCGCTGCTCGACGGCGGCCAGGAACTGGTCCAGGTCGACGTGCAGCACCCAGCGGCTCACCCCGCGAGTGTGCCCGTCCCGGACGGACGCGCGCGGGGGGCCGGGGAGGTGCGCCGGTCGGGCCCGGCGACCACCGCCCCGCGCCCGGGCGTCGCCGCGGCGTGCAGGGCGGCCGCGACCAGCCGCAGGGTCGGCCGGTCGACGCAGGTCGCGAGCAGCTCGGCCTGCTCGACCGCGTCGGGACAGGTGGGGGACGCGGCCGCGTGGGCCCGGGTCACCGCGTCGAGGTCGACGAGCGGCTCGCCGGGCAGCGGGCGCACCGGGCGGGGCACCCCGAGCGCCACGGTGAGCAGCCGGAACGTCCCGAACCCGACGACGTGGAGCCCGCTCGGCAGCGGGTCCTCGCCGGGGTCCGCGGACCGGCCCCACCGCGCGACGGCCAGGACCCCACCGTCGGCGACGGCCCAGGCGTCGATCGCGGGGGCGTGCGGCTCCCGCGTCCAGGCCGTCGCCACGGTCTGCGCGGCCAGCCACTCACGGACGCGGGCGCGGCCGGCCGCGGACACCTCGAAGACGGTCGGGGCGAGCGAGGATCGACCGAACAGCGCAGTCCACGTGCCTGCTCTCGCCGTCATGGCACCTCCCCCGAGTGGCAGAGCATAGGGGCGGCGCGAGGCTCCCTGCAGCGCTGTGCACCGATCCGGGCACGCACCGTCGTCATGCAGGCGAGCGAGATACTACGCACTGTGATCGAAGTCGGGGAACGACACGATCGTGGGACACCGCCGGCCGCCGGTAACGGGGCAGGATGGCCCCCACGATCCGGGAAACGACGAGCGTTCCGCTGGCGACGGACAGTTGGAGGACGAGATGAGCGGCGAGCAGGAGCACGGCACCCCGGGGGAGACCGGCGGGGCCGAGGGCGTGCGGCCGTTCCTCCCGGGCCCGGTCCCGTCGCCGTCCGACCTGGCCAAGGTCCGCCGGCTCACCCCGCGTCCCCGGGTCTCGCCGGAGGCGGGGGAGCGCGAGCCGCTCGAGCCGCGGGGCCCGGTCCGCGACCCGGACCGCGCCCGGATCCTGCTGCGCTACGCGCGGCTGATGAGCACCGGCCGTCCCGTCTTCTGCAAGCCGAGCCGCGCGGAGCTCGCCGGCACCGCGCCGCGCCGGCAGGGCGTCGGGGCGGACGGCAAGGTGATCTACCCGGACCGGGAGTCCGCCGAGGCGGCCGCGCGGGAGCTGGAGGAGCTCGGCGCCCGCGCCCAGCGGGCGTACGTCTGCAAGCGTTCGCGGCACGGGCACTACCACCTCACGACCGATCTCGTGCGGGAGCGGCAGCGCACCGCCGGGACGGTCGAGGTCCCCGCGCAGGCCAGGGAGAGCCCGCTCGACCCACGGACCGCGGCGGCGCTCGCCGCCATCCCGCGGCAGCGGGACCGCCGCTCCGCCTGAAACCGCCCACCCGGCGCCGAAGCTCGGTCCCCCGAGTCGGGGCGGGTTTGCGTTTCGCCTTCCGGGCGACCCGGACCTCGGCTACCGTCGCGTGTGTCGGCGATCACAGCGTGATCGTCGCCACCCGTCCACCACCGGGGAGGACCGCCCGTGAACCCGTACCGCCTGCAGGAGCGTCTCGACTCCGTGCCCGACTCGCTCGACGCCGGCCAGCGGGCCCGCCTCGCCGCCCACCGCAGCGCCGTCGAGGAGTGCCGCGAACGGATCGGCGAGCTCCGCGGGGAGCTGCGCCGCGCGTTGTCCGGCATCGACGGGCCCCGTCCGACGCTGGAGATCATGACCGAGCTCGACTCCCTCGAGCGCGTGCAGCAGCGCCTGGACTCGCGCCTGTCCGACCTGTGCGACGAGCTGACGGGCCAGGCGCCCGCGGTGCGCTACGGGGACGACGCGCCGTTGGCATGAACCAGTCGTGACGCAGGCATAGATACAAGCTTGCATCCCAGTTGATAGGGTCCGGGGCGTGTCCCCGGTTCCCCCTGCGCCGTCGTCCGGTACCGGCACGGCCTCGGACGCCGCGCCGGGTCCCGCCTCCGACGCCGCTCCCGACGCCCTGCACCACACCCTGCCCGCGGCCGACCGCGCCTACGCCCTGACCAAGGAGCTCGTGCTCACCGGGGAGCTGCCCGGCGGGCACCTGTTCAGCGAGGGCGAGATCGCGGCGCGGCTCGGCGTGAGCCGCACGCCGGTGCGCGAGGCGTTCCTGCGGCTGCAGGCCGAGGACCTGCTCACGCTGATCCCGAAGCGCGGCGCGGTCGTCGTGCCCGTACCGCCCGGGGAGGCCGAGGACGTGCTCGACGCCCGGGAGGCCGTCGAGACCGCCGCGGTCCGTCGCCTGCTGCGCCGGCCCGAGCAGGTCCCGGCGGCGGTCGCCGAGCTGCGGGCCGCGCTGGAGGTCCAGCGCGGGCACGCCGAGCGGGGCGACCTGGCCGGCTTCGCCGAGGCCGACGAGGCGTTCCACCGCACCCTCGTCGCAGCCGGTCGCAACGCGCTGACCATGCGGTTCTACGCGACACTCGCCGACCGTCAGCGCCGGATGAGCGTGCACGCGCTCGGCCCGGTGCCGGAGCAGCTGCCCGTGGTGCTGCGCCAGCACGAGGAGCTCATCGGCATCGTCGAGTCCTGCGACGAGGCCGCGTTCGCCGTCGCGCTGCGCGCACACCTGGACGGGACGCACCGGCGATGAGGCCGCAGAACTCCTGGCGTGCGGCCGCAGCGGCGGTGTTCGCCTGCGGCTGGGGCGGCAACCAGTTCACCCCGCTGCTGGTCATGTACCGCGAGTCCGGCCTGTCGGTCCTCACCGTCGACGCGCTGCTGGGCGCGTACGTCGTCGGGCTCGTGCCCGGGCTGCTGACGGTCGGAGCCCTGACGGTCGGAGCCCTGTCCGAGCGCCACGGGCGCAAGCCGGTGATGGTCGCGGGCACGGTCGCGTCGCTGGTCGCGAGCGTCCTCCTGGCGTTCGGCGGCGTCGGTTGGATCGCGGTGGGCCGGTTCGTGACGGGCGTCGGGGTGGCCGTGGCGATGGCCGTCGGGTCGACGTGGGTCACCGAGCTGTCCGTGCGCGGCGGGGCCGAGCGGGCGACCGGGACCCGGCGCGGCGCGCTCTGGCTCACCCTCGGGTTCGGGCTCGGGGCCGGGACCGCGGGCGTGCTCGCGCAGTGGGCGCCCCTGCCGATGCACCTGCCGTACCTCGTGCACGTGGTGCTCGTCGCGGCCGCTCTCCTCGCGATCGTCCGGCTGCCGGAGACGCGTGCGAACCCGGCCCCGCACGCGACCGGGCGGTTCGCCGGCGCCCGGCACCCGCGGTTCCGCCGGGTGATCACGCCGATGGCGCCGTGGATCTTCGGCTCCGCCGGCGTGGCCTACGCGATCATGCCGCAGCTGGTGGGGGACCGGCTGGGGACGTGGGGGCTGGCCTACTCGACCCTGCTCACCGTGTGCACGCTCGGCGCGGGCGCCCTGGTGCAGCCGCTGGCCAAGCGCCTGGACCGGACGACGAGCGCGCGCGGCGTCGTGGTGTCCATGGTCGTGATGTCGGCGGGCCTGGCGGTGAGCGCGGTCGCGGCCGTCGTGCGGTCGCCGGTGGTGGCGCTGGTCGCGGCCGTGGTGCTCGGTGCCGCCTACGGGATCGCGGTGGTGTCCGGGTTGCTGGAGCTGCAGCGCCTGGCCCGGCCGGAGGAGCTGGCCGCGTCGACCGGGGTCTACTACGCGCTGGCCTATGTCGGGTTCCTGCTGCCGTCGGTCCTCGCCGTGCTCAGCGGGGTGGCGAGCTACCCGGTGCTGCTCGGCTGCCTCGTGCTGGTCGCGCTCGGGGGGACCGCGGTGATCGTGCGGCACTCCCGCCGCCACCTCCCGCTGGCGGCGTAGCTCGCGACTCGCGGTGCCGGAGCTCGCGACTCGCGGTGCGGTCAGGAGGGGAGCAGCTCGTCCGAGAGGGTGTCGGGGCGGTCGTCGTAGCGGTCCCGGTCCCGCTCGCCCCGCAGCCGCTTGGCCTCGGCGAGCCCGGCCGGGCCGGTGCGGGCCAGGGCGTGCAGGGCCAGGTCGCGGTGCACCGGGTCGTCCGTGCGGGCGAGGAACCGCTCGATCTCCCGGGTGGCCTCGGCCGGGGTGCGGGCGGCGACCCAGGCGTCGAGCTCGGCCTCCGCGACCGCGCTGCGCACCTCGGACATCCGCACGCAGACGTACTCGAGGTCCTCGTCGGCCAGCTCGCCGGGCAGCGGCGCGTGCAGGCCCTGGTCGATCAGCGTCTCGTGCACCGCCCACAGGCCCATCGGGGTGAGCGAGACGATCGTGGGGTCGGGGTCGTCCCGGCCCGCCAGCTCGACCAGCCCGTCGAGCTCCTCGGCGTCGAGCAGCTCGCCGAGCTCGACCGCCCCGAGCAGCTCCAGCGCGTCGAGCAGGGCCGTGACGTCGCGCCGCCAGAGCCGCTGCTCGGCGTCGCCGGCGAGGTCGTCGACCACGCAGCCGCACTCCTCGTTGACGGCCTCGCGCACCAGCCGGTGGAACAGCTCCACCGGGATCGGCCCGCCGCCGGCGGCGTAGAGCTCCAGCCAGAGGATCGGGAAGGCGTCGGACAGCGACATGCCGAACAGCGAGGGCGCCCCGAACACGTCCGTCCCGCCGAGGTGGTCGCCGATCCGTCCGACGGCCGAGAACACCCGCCGCCACAGCTCGATCGGCCGGTGCAGGTCCTTCGCGGCGCTCTTCACCGGGACGAGCCGGCCGTGCAGGGAGCGCACCAACCGGGCGGCCTTGGCCCAGTGCAGCAGCATCGAGGTCTCGGGCAGGTCGGTGCTGCTGCGCGCGCTGTCCCGGTAGAGCTGGTCGAGGCCCAGCAGGTCGGCGAGGGAGAGCGCGTCGGTGAGGCCGAGCTTGCCGTCCCGGGTGAGCCGGCGGCCGGCGCGCACCCACACGGTGAGCTTGCGCAGCAGGTCGAGCGCGGTGCTCTCCTGCGCGGCGGTGACCATCTCGGCGGCGCTGGGCAGCAGCACCGGGGGCAGCTCGGGTGCGGGTGCGGGGTCCCGCGGGGCCTCCTCCGCGCGCCGGGTGATCTCGGCGAGCGCGGCCCGGTCGATGTCGACCTCGCCGGAGCGGGCGCGGTCGAGGAAGCGCTGCACCGCGCGCGGGTCGGCGGGATCCACCCCGTGCCGGCGCAGCTGGACGCCCCAGAACTTGCCCAGGTCGTAGTTGCGCTCGTCCGCGATGCCGTCGAGCAGCGCGGGCGTGGAGTCGCGCACCTGGGCGTGCAGCTCCGCGCGCGAGGCGGAGCGGTGGTCGAGCAGGTCCGCGTCGGCCAGGAAGTCGATCATCGCGTGGAAGGCCTCGGGGACCTCCTCGGCGTCGAGCACGGTGACGTGCCGCGGGAACCACATGCCGAGCGCGTCGGCGACGTGGGTGCGCGTCCAGCGGCCGAGCCTGCGGTCGAGCGCGTACTTGTAGTCGAACGCGGCGGCGACCAGGAAGACGTCCGCCGAGACCCGGCGCCGGCGGGCCCACGTCAGGAAGGCCTCCAGCAACCGGTCCCGGGCTCCGGCGTATCCCTGGTCGTCACCGGGGGCGAACACGAGACGCATCGAGATCCACCTTCTCAGCCCGGCGGCGGCGGACGGGACGGGGGGTCGGGGGATCCACCACGGGGAGGTGCGGTAGGGGCCGGCACACGCGACAGGGCCCCCGACACGGCGGCCGGGGGCCCTGGGGGAGGGGAGCGGTCAGCCCTTGCGCGGCGGCTGCGGCTCGCCCGGCAGGACGGTGCGCCCGCCGTGCTGACGCGCCTCCTCGGCGCCGTCGGCCATGCTCATCGGCTTCACGTTGAGGATGAAGTCGCCGTCGTGCGCCGCCATGCCGTAGTCGACGGCCTGTTCGACGGCCTCGGCGGCCTTGTTCTCCCGTCGGATCAGCGGGTCGTGGCGCAGGTCCTTGTACAGCGACACGCACAGCAGCACCATGACGATCACGAACGGCAGCGCCATGATGATCGTGATGTTCTGGATGCCGGACAGCGCGTCCGAGCCGCCGACCAGCAGCATGATCGCGGCGATCGCCCCCATGACGGCACCCCAGAAGATCACGATCCCGCGGCCGGGCTCGATCGAGCCCCGCTGCGAGATCGTGCCCATGACGACCGACGCCGCGTCCGCGCCGGAGACGAAGAAGATCGCCACCAGCAGCATCGCCACCACGGACAGGACCACGCCCGCCGGGTAGGACTGCAGCAGGCCGAACAGCTGGCCCTCGGTGCTCGCCGAGGCGAGGTCGTTGCCCGCCTGCTGCTCGGAGATCGCGGCCCCGCCGAAGATCGCGAACCAGACCAGCGACACCACGCTCGGGATGAGGATGACACCCGCGATGAACTGCCGGATCGTGCGGCCGCGGCTGATGCGGGCGATGAACATGCCGACGAACGGGGTCCAGGAGATCCACCAGGCCCAGTAGAAGACCGTCCAGCTCTGCAGCCATTCGGCGGTCTCGGGGCCGTCGGCGCCGGTGCGGGCGGCCATCGAGGCGAGGTCGGCGAGGTAGTGGCCGACGGCGCCGGGCAGCAGGTTGAGGATCAGCACGGTCGGGCCGACGACGAACACGAAGAACGCCAGGATCGCGGCGAGCACCATGTTGATGTTGCTCAGCCACTGGATGCCCTTGGCCACGCCGCTGACCGCGGAGGCGATGAACGCCACGGTCAGCACCACGATGATCCCGACGAGCAGGCCGGTGCCCGGGTTGCTCATCCAGCCGGTCGCCCGGAGGCCGCCGCCGATCTGCAGGGCGCCGAGGCCGAGCGAGGCGGCCGAGCCGAACAGCGTCGCGAAGATCGCGAAGATGTCGATGGCCTTGCCGAGCCCGCCCTCGGTGCGCCGGGTGCCCAGCAGCGGGGCGAACGCGGCGGAGATCAGCTGGCTGCGGCCCTTGCGGAAGGTGCCGTAGGCGATCGCGAGCCCGACGACGGCGTAGATCGACCACGGGTGCAGGGTCCAGTGGAACAGTGCGGTCGACATGGCGGCGTCGAGCGCCTGGGGGCTGCCGGGCGCGGCGCCGCTCCCGGGCGGGGGCGAGGTGAAGAAGGACAGCGGCTCGGCCGCACCCCAGAACATGAGGCCGATGCCCATGCCCGCGGAGAACATCATCGCGACCCACGAGGAGGTCCGGAACTCCGGGCCCTCGTCGTCCCGGCCGAGCGGGATCTTGCCGTAGCGGCTCGCGGCCAGCCAGATCGCGAACACCACGAACCCGCTGGCGGCCAGGATGAAGAACCACCCGCCGCCGCTCATGATCCCGCCGAGCACCGCGCTCGCGACGCTCGACAGGTTGTCCGTCGCCGCGATGCCCCAGACGATGAATGCGACGACGAGGGCCGCGGAGACGCCGAAGACGACCTTGTCGGTCGGCTTGCGCCGTTCCGCCGCACCGCCGCCCTCCGGCACCGGGGAGGTGCCCGAGGGCGACGTGCCCGACGCACCGTCCTCCGGGTCCGGGCCGGTGGCGGAGCCGCCGGTGGTGGGTTCCTTCACTGTCATGCGTGGTGTTCCCGCCGGAGCGGGGTCCCCCTCACCTGAGTCGGTCCGGTCCATGTGCGTCCGTCACCATCGATCCCCGGACGGGCGGAGTCAACCGTCCCGTCGCTTCTCGTTCCGTCTGGCGCTGCCCGTTGCGCAACGCGCGTACCTGCGTGAACGCCGCGCCGAACCGGGCGGACGGACACGGCTGTGACGCGGATCGTTACCCGAACGTCATGGCATAAACCACCCGCGGGCGTCCACACCGCCCGGGACGGGCGCCGCCGGGTCGTAGGGGGTCCGGGTGAAGACGAAGGTCGCCAGGCTCAGGGAGACCGGGTCGAGTCGCAGCGTCTCGCCCGCGAAGTACCCGTCGAGCCCGACCCAGGTGCCGTCCTCCCGCGGCCGGAACCGGGAGGACCTGCCCGGCCGGCCGAGACCGCCGAGGTGCAGCAGCCCGCCCGGCACCGCCCGCAGCACGTACGGCGAGGGACCCCAGTACCAGGGCCCGAGCAGCTCCGCGGGCACCGGCGACGGCGCGGGGGACCAGGCCTCGACGACCGTCGGCTCGGCCGCGCGCAGGTCGGTCAGCAGCCGGGCGGGGAGGGCGCCGTCGAGCCCGGAGGTGACGTTGGCGAGCGCGAGCGCGGCGGTGCCCTCCTCGCGGTCGGCCCACAACCCCGCGAGGAAGCCGGGCATCGAGCCGCCGTGCCCGACGAGCGTGCGGTCCTCGTGCCGCTGCACCTGGACCCCCAGCCCGTACGACGACCAGGTCGGGCCCGAGAAGTCCACGCCGGCCGGGATCGTCATCTCCTCCACGGTGGCGGGGGAGAGGACGTCGCCGGGGTCGCCGAGCAGGAACGCGCCGAGCCGCGCGAGGTCCTCGGCCGTGGACCACAGCTGCCCGGCCGCGGCCATCACGCCCGCGTGGTGCTCGGGTTCGGCCAGCACCTCGTCCGACCACGGGTGCACGGCGTAGCCCTGCGCGGCCCGGCCCTCGGGGCGCGGGGTGGTCCGGCGCATGCCGAGCGGAAGCAGCACCTCGTCCCGGGCCACGTCCTCCCAGGCGCGCCCGCGCACGCGCGCGACCAGCTCGCCGAGCAGCCCGAAGCCGAGGTTGGAGTAGTGGAACCGGCGCCCGCCGGGCAGGACCCGGTGCTCCCCGGCCAGCCCGAGGTCGTCCAGACCGCCGCCGGGCGTGCGCTCCCACCAGGACCCGGGGCTCTCCGAGGTCGCGCCGGCGGTGTGCGAGAGCAGCTGGGTGAGGGTCCGGTCGCCGAGCGGGGTGCCGGGCACGTGCTTCTCGAGCGGGTCGTCGAGGTCGAGCAGGCCCTCGTCGCGCAGCCGCAGCACGGTGATCGCGCAGACCGTCTTGGAGATCGAGCCGAGCCGGTACTGGACGTCCGCGTGCGGCTCCTCGACGGCGCCCCGGCCGACGGACCAGGCCAGCGCGCCGTCGCGGACCACGCCGGCGACGAGGGACGGGCAGCGTCCGTCGCGCTGCGCCCGGGCGACGCGGGCGAGCAGGGTGCGTTCGGTCGACGGCAGCAGGGAGCTCATGGTCGGACGCTAGCGAAAGGCGGCGGACCGCCACGCACGAGCGGCTCACGTCGACCGAGCGGACGCGCCGCTCGCTCATCGGGTCCCGGTGGCGAGGCGTTCGACCAGCGCCGTGACCCGGTGGTCCACCAGCCGCCGCATGACGAGCGCGGTCGTGGTCCGCTCCACGCCGTCGATCGCGAGCAGCAGCCCGGCGATGCGGTAGAGGTCGTCGGCGTCCCGCGCGACGGCCTGCACCAGCAGGTCGCCCTCGCCCGTCATGCCGAGGACCTCGATGACCTCCGGGACCGCGGCGAGCGCGTCGGCCACCGGGTCGAGCTTGCGCTGCACCACCGTGACGGTCACGTACGCGGTGAGGGGGTAGCCGAGGGCGGCCGGGTCGATCCGCCGCTCGACGCTGCCCAGCACCCCGCTCTCCTCGAGCCGGGTGAGCCGGGCCTGCACGGTGTTGCGGGACAGCCCGGCGCGCTCGGCGAGCGCCAGGGCGGTGCCGCGCGGGTTCTCGGCGAGGGCGAGCAGCAGCCGGGCGTCGATGGCGTCGATCGGGGCCGGCCTGTCGCCGCCCTCGGCCCTGTGCATCCTGCCCGCCTCCTCCGCCTGCCGGGCTGCGGTGGTGTGCAGGTTGCACGCACTGCAGCCCCCGACTTGTGCAGCGAGCGTATCGGTGGTGCGCTCGTCGGGCAGCATGCACGAGAGGAGCCCACCGATGACCGCCGTCTCCGACTCCCGACCCGCCGGCACCGACCGGCTCGCGGTACTGGGGGAGATCGAGCAGCGGGTGCGCTGGCTCTCCTCCGCGATCATCGACCACGCCAACCGCGTCCGACCCAACCCGACGGGGCTGAAGGTGGGCGGGCACCAGGCGTCGTCGGCGTCGATGACCACGCTGATGACCGCGCTGTGGTTCGAGCACCTGCGCCCCGGCGACCGGGTCTCGGTGAAGCCGCACGCCTCCCCGGTGCTGCACGCGATCATCGACCACGCCAACCGCGTCCGACCCAACCCGACGGGGCTGAAGGTGGGCGGGCACCAGGCGTCGTCGGCGTCGATGACCACGCTGATGACCGCGCTGTGGTTCGAGCACCTGCGCCCCGGCGACCGGGTCTCGGTGAAGCCGCACGCCTCCCCGGTGCTGCACGCGATCAACTACCTGCTCGGCGAGCTCGACGAGGAGTACCTGGCCACGCTGCGGGCCTTCGGCGGGCTGCAGAGCTACCCGTCGCGGTCGAAGGACCCCGACCCGGTCGACTACTCGACGGGCTCGGTCGGGATCGGCGCCACCGCCCCGATCTGGGGCGCCCTGGCCCGCCGGTACATCACCACGCTCGGCGAGCAGGCCGGCGCCGGGCGGCAGTACTCGCTGGTCGGCGACGCGGAGCTGGACGAGGGCGCGGTCTGGGAGGCGATCCTGGACCCGATGGTCGCCGAGCTGGGCGAGGTCGTGTGGATCGTCGACCTGAACCGGCAGAGCCTGGACCGGGTGGTGCCGAACATCGGGGCGCCGCGCCTGCAGGGCATGTTCGCCGCGGCAGGCTGGCAGGTCCTCACGGTCAAGTACGGGCGGCTGCTGCACGAGCTGTTCGAACGGCCCGGGGGAGAGGCGCTGCGGCGCCGGATCGACGCGATGACCAACCCGGAGTACCAGCGGCTGCTCCGCTGCACGCCGGCCCAGCTGCGCGAGCGGCTGCCGGACTCGCCGGAGCTGGCGCGGCTCGTCGCCACCCTGGACGACGCCACGCTGCACGCCGCGATCCGCAACCTCGGCGGGCACGACCTGCAGGCCGTGGGGGACGCGTTCGCGCAGATCGACGACAGCCGCCCGACCGTCGTGTTCGCCTACACGGTCAAGGGCTTCGGGCTGGCCAGCGAGGGGCACCCGCAGAACCACTCGTCGCTGCTGTCGGCCGCGCAGATCGCCGAGCTGGCGGAGCGCTCGGGGATGTCGCTCGACGCCCCCTGGCAGCGCTTCGCGCCGGACACCCCGGCGGGCCGGGTGTGCGCGGAGACCGCGGCGCGGCTGCAGCGCGACCCGGTGCAGGGGGTGGAGGCTCCGGCGCTGCCCACCGACATCGGCCGTACGCCCTCGGGCCGGGCGACCACGCAGGCCGCGCTGGGCCGAGCGTTGCTCGACCTCACCCGGGAGGCGCCCGAGGCGGCCCGGCGGGTGGTCACCCTGTGTCCGGACGTGTCCTCGTCGACCAACCTCGGCGGCTGGGTGAACAAGGTCGGGGTCTGGTCACCGGCGGAACGCAAGGACTGGTTCGACGACGACCCGGAGACGATCCTGCACTGGCGGGAGAAGCCGACGGGCCAGCACATCGAGCTGGGCATCGCCGAGGGCAACCTGGTCGGGGCGCTGGGCGAGCTCGGCGCCACCTGGAGCCGGTGGGGCCAGCCGCTGCTGCCGATCGGGGTGCTCTACGACCCGTTCGTCGAGCGGGCGCTGGAGCCGTGGTCGTTCGGGATCTACGCGGGCGGGCAGTCGATCCTGGTCGGCACCCCCTCCGGGGTCTCGCTCGCGCCGGAGGGCGGCGCGCACCAGTCGATCACCACGCCGTCGGTGGGGCTGGAGCAGCCCGGCTGCGTCACCTACGAGCCGGCCTTCGCGATCGACGTCGAATGGACCCTGCTGGCCTCGCTCGCGCGGCTCGGCCGCCCGGACGGGACCAGCGCCTACCTGCGGCTCTCCACCCGGCCGGTCGACCAGTCGCTGGCCGCGGTGCCCACCGACCCGGCCGCCCGGGAGCGGCGGCGCCGACAGGTCGTCGCGGGAGCGTATCCGCTGCGGACCAGCGCGGAGCCGGCCGTCACGATCGCCGCGATGGGGGCGATGGTGCCCGAGGCGCTGGCCGCGGCCGAGCGGCTGGAGTCACTGGGCACGCCGGTCGACGTCGTCGTGGTCACCAGCCCGGGGCTGCTGTTCGACGCCGTGCAGGCCCGGGCCGGGCGGGGGAGCGCGGACACCTGGATCCTCGACGCCGCCTTCCCGGCGCGGCGCGCCACGCCGCTGGTGACCCTGCTCGACGGGCACCCGCACACGCTGGCCTTCCTCGCCGGGATCAACCAGGTGCGCGCCACCCACCTCGGCGTGACGCGGTTCGGGCAGTCCGGGGACCTGGAGAGCGTGTACCGCTACCACGGCATCGACGCCGACAGCGTCGTCGCCGCGGCGCTGGACCTGCTGTAGGTGCGGCCGGCCCCGCCCGGGACGGGGGGCGGGTGGGGTCAGGACGCGATCCACTCCGCGGGGAGCGGGACGACGGCCGCGGTCGCGTTGTCCGGCGAGCCTGCGGCGAGGGCGGCGTCGACGAGCTCGCGCGCGGCCCGGGCGGGTGCCCCGGCCCGGCGGACGAGGAAGGCGATGGTCTCCTCGTCGACGGCGCGGTGCACGCCGTCGCTGACCAGCACCAGCGTGCCCGGCCCGGCCGGCCCGCGGACGTGGCCGAGGACCGCGGGGTCGGCGCTGCCGACCGTCGTCATCACGACGTTCTCCCAGGCCGGGAGCACGTCCTCGCCGGTCCTGCCGCGGTCGCGGAGCCACTGCGCGACCGTGTGGTCGTGGGTCAGCCGCTCGACGCCGCGGTCGGTGACGAGCAGGGCGCGGCAGTCGCCGACCCAGGACACCGTCCAGCCGCCTCCGGGCAGCCCGGCCGCGACGACCATCACCGCGTCGTCCGCCGCGGGCTCGAGGCGGACCGCGTCGCGCGCGGCGAGCAGCGCCTCCCGCGACCCCGCTCCCGGGGCGACGGCGGTGGCCACGTCGGCGGCGGTCCGCGCGGCCAGCGCGGCGGACGGCGAGTCGCCGACCCCGTCCGCGACCGCGATCGCGAGGTCGGCGCCCGCGCCCTGCACCGCGGTGGCGTCGGCGGCGACGTGGCGCAGGCCGCGCACCGAGGCCGACCCGGCGGGTCCGCGGTCCTGCCGGACCGGTGCCGGCCGCAGCGGCTGGGTGTCCGACGGGGTACGGGGCGCGGGAGGCTCGCCGGCCGCGGGGCGGGCCAGGCGGTCCGTCGGCCGCCCGGGGATCGTCGCCTGGGTCATGCGGGCACCTCCCGAGGTAGGGGGCGCGGGGCGGGCCGTGAGGGGGGATTTCCGGCCGGCGCCACCGCGCCGCACCACCGAGAGTCCGCCCCGAACCTGTGGTCCGCCTGTGCGTGGCCTGAGGTGAGCGCGTGACCCGGGGGCCGTGCGCCCTCAGCCGCACTCGGCCGCGCTCGGCCGTGCTCAGCGGCTCTCAGCGGCCGGGGTCGCCGCCCTCGCCGAAGCCGCCCTCCTTGTCGTCGCCCTGGTCGGCGAGGAAGCGCTCGACCTCGGCGGCCAGCTCGTCGGCGCTGGGCAGGTCCCCGCCGAGCCCGCCGGAGCCACGCTCGCGCCCGGCCGCGACGGCGTCGTACTGCTTCTCCAGCGCCTCGACGACCTCGGCGACCTCGGCCGACCCCGCCACCTGCTCGGCGATCTCCGCGTCGGTCCGCTCCGCGGCCTTCGTCAGCTCCTCGGTCGACAGGTACAGCCCGGTGGCGACGGCGGTGTGGTCCAGTAGCGTGCGCGCGGCCTGCGGGTACTCCGCCCGGGCCAGGTAGTGCGGCACGTGCACCGCGAAGCCCATCGCGTCGATGCCCGCCTCGCCGAGCCGGTACTCGAGCAGCGCCGCGGCGCTGCCCGGGACCTGCGCCTCGGCGAACCAGGGCTCGTGGCCCTCGACGAGCTCCTTGCGCGAGGCGTGCGCGGTCACCCCGATCGGGCGGGTGTGCGGCACGGCCATCGGGATGCCCTGCAGGGTCACCACCAGCCGGATGCCGAGCCGGCGCACGAGCTGCTCCAGCGCGGCGACGAACCGCTCCCACTGGGTGTCCGGCTCCGGGCCGGCCAGCAGCAGGAACTCGGCGTCGGCGGCGTCGGTGAGGGCGACGACGTCGAGCACCGGGGGCTCGTAGGCCACCCACCGGTCGGTGTCGAAGGTCAGCGGCGGGCGGCGCGAGCGGTAGTCGACGAGCTGGTCGACGTCGAAGGAGGCGAGCGTGCGCGGCTCCTTGCCCTCGCGCAGCGCCTCGACCGCGAGCCGCCCCGCGCCGCCGGCGTCGACGAACCCGTCGAGCACCACCAGCAGCACCGACCCGTCGGGGTTGGCGGTCGCGCCCTCCTCGACCCGGTACAGCTCCGCGGGATCCAGCACCTGTCGTACCTCCTCGTCGGCGGCCCTTGCGGGCTCCATCCTCGCGTGCAACGCCAGGCCGTCCGCACAGCATCCCCCCATTCGCGTCCGGTGTGGGCGTGGTGGCCGGTTCCCGTGCGGCCGGTCCCGGAGCGGCGTCCCGGGTGTGATCCGGCCCGGACCGGGCGTGACGTCGTCGGCGGGAGCGGGCGTGTCGTCGTCCGATGACGGACGATTGGACACGTCATGAGGAGCTGGCGCGCGTATCTGGTCTGGTCGGCAGGGCTTCTGGCCTATCTCGTGGGGGTCATGCACCGGACGTCGTTCGGTGTCGCGGGGCTCGACGCGGCCGAGCGCTTCGGCGCGACCCCGGCGGTGCTCTCCGGGTTCGTGGTGCTGCAGCTGCTGGTCTACGCCTCCCTGCAGGTTCCCACCGGGGTCCTCCTCGACCGCTTCGGCGCGAAGGCGCTGGTGGTGGCCGGCGCGCTGCTGATGGCCGCCGGCCAGGCCGCGCTGGCGCTCGCGACCTCGCTGCCGCTGGCGATCGCCGCGCGCGTACTGGTCGGCGCGGGCGACGCCTTCACCTTCATCAGCGTGCTCTCCGTGCTGGGCGCCTGGTTCCCGGCCCGTCAGGTGCCGGTGCTCACCCAGCTCACCGGCCTGCTCGGGCAGATCGGCCAGGTGCTCTCCGCGGTCCCGCTCGCCGCGATCCTGCACGGGCCGGGCTGGACCCCGGCCTTCCTCTCGGCCGCGGGCCTCGGCGTGCTGTCCGCGCTGGCCGTGCTCGCGGTGTTCCGGGAGAGCCCGCCGGGCAGCCCGGTCCGGCCGGACGCGCCGACCCCGCGCGAGGTGCTCGACGGGCTGCGGCACTCCTGGCGCGAGCCGGGCACCCGGCTCGGCTTCTTCACGCACATGGGCACGCAGTTCTCCGGGACGGTGTTCGGCCTGCTCTGGGGTGTGCCGTACCTGGTCGCGGGGCAGGGCGTCGGGCAGGGGACGGCGAGCGCGCTGCTGACCCTGCTGGTGGGCGTCGGGATCGTGGCGGGCCCGGTGTTCGGCACGTTCACCGCCCGGCACCCCTTCCGCCGGTCGTACCTGGTCATCGGGGTGATCGTGCTGACCGCCGCGATGTGGACGATCGTGCTGCTGATCCCGCCGCCGGCCCCGCTGTGGCTGCTCGTGGTGCTCGTCGTGGTGCTGGCGCTGGGGCCGCCCGGCTCGATGGTCGGGTTCGACTACGCGCGCACCTTCAACCCGAGCCGGCGGCAGGGCACGGCGGTGGGGATCGTCAACGTCGGCGGGTTCTCGGCGTCGCTGGTGCTGGCCCTGGTGATCGGGCTGGTGCTCGGCGCCCTCGGCGGCTACACGCCCGCTGCGTTCCGCGCGGCCTGGGCGGTGCAGTACGCCCTCTGGGCGATCGCCCTGGTGGGGATCGTGGTGATGCGCGCGCGGGCCCGCCGCAACCTGCGCGAGGCCGGCACCGACGTCCCCACCCTGCGCCGCTACGTCCGGGAGCGCCGCGCCCGGACCTGACGGGCACCCCCGGTCGATCACCCGTTGGTGAACATCGTTACCGTTACCATCCTCAGATGACGGAGGGGAGCGGGAACGGTGCGGATCGCGTTCGTCGGCAAGGGCGGGAGCGGCAAGACGACGACGGCGGCGCTCTTCGCGCGCTACGTGGCCGGCCGGGGCCTGCCGGTCCTGGCCGTGGACGCCGACATCAACCAGCACCTCGGCGTCGCGCTGGGCGCGGATCCCGAGGCCGCCCCGCCGCGCGCGCTGGGCGGCGACCTGACCTGGTTGAAGGACCACCTGCGCGGCGAGAACCCGCTGCTCCCCTCGGCCGACGCCATGATCAAGACGACGCCGCCCGGCCCCGGCTCGCGGCTGCTCGACCTCGACCCGGCCGGTGAGCTGCTGCAGCGCTACTCGGCCGAGGTCGACGGCGTGCGCTACCTGGTGACCGGCGAGTTCGACGAGTCCGACATCGGCGTGGCCTGCTACCACTCCAAGACCGGCGCGGTCGAGCTGTACCTCAACCACCTGGTCGACGGGCCGGGGGAGTACGTCGCCGTCGACATGACCGCCGGCGCGGACGCCTTCGCCTCCGGCCTGTTCACCCGCTTCGACCTCACCGTGCTGGTGTGCGAGCCGACCCGGCGTGGCGTCGGTGTGTACACGCAGTACGCCGCCCACGCGGCCGACCACGGCGTGGCGTTGCGCGTGGTGGGCAACAAGGTCACCGACGCCGAGGACGTCGCCTACCTGCGCGAGGAGGTCGGCGACGCGCTGATCGGCTGCTTCTCCCGGTCCGCCTGGGTCCGCGCCGCCGAGCGCGGGCGGGTCCGGCCCGTCGACGAGCTGGAGGCCGAGAACCTCACCGTCCTGGCCCGGATCCTCGCCGAGCTCGACGGCCGCACCCGCGACTGGGCCGCCTACCACCGCGACACCGTCGAGTTCCACCTGCGCAACGCCCGTGCCTGGGGCGACGGTGCCACCGGCGTCGACCTCGCCGCCCAGGTGGTCCCCGGCTTCCTGCCCGGGGCCGTGCCGCGCGCCTGAACCGCTTGACCTCCTGTTCACCAACGGAAAGGAAGCCATGTCCCTCGACGTCCCCACCGCCGTCCTCGAGGCCGCCGAGCGCCGGGAGATGGACGACGCGCAGTTCCTCGCCGTCGTCCGCGACTCCCTGCCCTACGCCTGGGAGGTCGTGTCGGCCGCGGCTGCCGACCGCACCGGTGACAAGCCCTTCGGCGAGCACGAGGTGCCGCCGCCGTCGGAGTCCGAGCGCGGCCAGCTGTTGCGCGCCCTCGCGAGTACCTCGATCCGCGGCGCCCTCGAGCGGCACTTCGGCGTGGTGCTGGCCTTCCAGAACTGTCACCGGGTCGCCGCCTTCGCCCCGGCCGCCGTCGACTCCGAGATCTACCGGGAGTTCATCAGCCCGCGCGGGCAGATCCTCAACCAGTCCCCGGAGCTGCGGGACTGCTGACGAAACGCAGTATGGAACCACAATGCGCGCAGCTGTCGCCTGTTCACGCGTAGTGGTTCCATGAAGCGGCCAGACCCGCCGCCCGGAGCGCATCGCGGTTCCACGATGCGCTCCGGGTCGGGTCACTCCGCCAGCAGGCGGTAGATGGTCTTGCGCGCCTCGGTCAGTGCGGCGGTGGCCTGCTCGACCTGCTCGGGCGTGCCGGCCGCCATGACCTGCTGCGCGGCGGCGTGCAGCTGGCCGAGCTGCTCCCACAGCGCGGCCTCCGGGCCCTCCTCGCCGTCGCCGGCGAACGAGGCCCACACCTTGTCGAGCTCCTCGCGGTGCTCCTCGACGTACCGGGTGCCCTCCTCGGTGAGGTGGACGACCCGGCGCCCCTCGGCCTGCTCGACACGGACGAGACCCTCGTCCTCGAGCTGGTTCAGCGTGGGGTAGACGGAGCCGGGGCTCGGACGCCAGCGGCCCCCGGAACGCTCGCCGATCTCCTGGATGATCTCGTAGCCGTGCCGCGGCTGCTCGGCGACCAGCGCGAGCACGGCCAGGCGGACGTCGCCGCGATTGGTCCGGCGCCCGCGCCGGCCGCGCGGGCCGGGGCCGAAGCGACCGCGGGGGCCGAAGCCCGGGCCGAACGGCGCGCCGGGCCCGAAGCCGGGTCCGAAGCCGGGCCCGAACGGGCCCCCGGGGCCGAAGCGCGGACCGCCGCGGCGACCGCGGCGGCGCTCGCCGGCCTCGTCGGCCGGCTCGGAGTCGATGTTCACGGTGATGTCCGGCCGCGCGGTGGCCCCGAAGCCGAAGCCGGGGCCGAAGGGCGGACGGGGGTGCGGGCGCCCGCGGCGCCCACCGGAGCGGGGGCCGCCGAACGGGGCGTCCCAGGGCGGGTTCATGGCAGACATGTCGGTCTCCTTCGTGGTTCTCGAGCCTCCTCTGAGCCTCTCTCAGTAGCTCGTGTGCCATCACGATATATCGCAATGCGTCAGCGATGCAAGTTTCCTCTGGTTGCAGCGCGTGGTGGGGTGATGGCGTGGACCGGTCCGCCGGACGTGGCCCGGATCACCCCTTCAGCTCCGCTGGTCCCGTTCGTCCGGTTCGTGAGATCCTGGGCGCACGGACGACGCGAGTCGGAGGTGTCCATGCTGCGGGTGCTCGGGGCCGCGCTCCTCGTGGTGCTGGCGTTCACGCTGGCCGGGGCGCTGTACCAGGTGCTGGCGTGGGCCGTCGCCGTCGGAGCGCTGGTGTTCGCGGGCGTCGTGGTGTGGTCGTTGTGGAGCCGCGACGGCGGGGCGGGCGTGCGGCGGTGACCCGGGTCGCTCGGCCGCTCCCGGCGGAACGCGCGGGATCGGGCCGGCGTTGAACCGGACATGACGACCTCTTCCGGCTCGCGCTCCTTCGCGGGGCGGCGGGCGGCCCTGCTGACCCTGGCCCGCGTGATCGTGCAGGGCCGCAAGCCTGGTTCACCGACCCTCGGCGACCGCGCCCGCGTCCTGCCGCGCATGGTGGGCGGCGCGCTGAGCGGACGCTCCGGTGTGCTGACCCGCGGGCGGCTCGGGCTGCTGATCCTGGCCGTGGCCTACCTCGTGTCGCCGGTCGACCTGGTGCCCGAGGCCGTGACCTCGCTGTTCGGCCTGGTCGACGACGGTGTCGTGGCCCTCTGGCTCGGCGGCGCGCTGCTCGTCGAGACCCAGCGCTTCCTCGAGTGGGAGCGCGACGGCCGCCCGCGGATCGTCGACGGCGAGCTCGTCGGGTAGGTCCCGACCCTAGGCTGCGATCATGCGCGCGATCGTCTGCCAGACACCCGGCGGGCCGGAGGCCCTGAGCCTGCGGGACATCCCGACGCCCGAGCCCGGGCCGGGGGAGGTCCGGGTCCGGGTCGAGGCCGCGGGGGTCAACCCGATCGACTGGAAGACGCGGTCCGGGCTCGGTGCCGCGAAGTCCTTCGGCGGGAAGCCGTTCGTCGTGGGCTGGGACGTGGCGGGGGTGGTCGACGCCCTCGGCCCGGACACGGACCTCGACGAGCGCGGGTTCGCCGTCGGCGACCCCGTCCTGGGCATGGCCCGCTTCCCCAGCCCGGACGGCGCCTACGCCGAGTACGTCACGGCGCCCGCCGGACACTTCCGGGCACGGCCCGCGGACCTGTCCGTGGTCGAGGCGGCCGCGCTGCCCCTGGCCGGCATGACGGCGTGGCAGAGCCTCGTCGACGTCGGGCACCTCGAGGCCGGGCAGCGGGTGCTGATCCACGCCGCGGCCGGCGGCGTCGGGCACCTCGCCGTGCAGATCGCGAAGGCCCTCGGGGCGCACGTGATCGGCACCGCCTCCGGCGCGAAGCACGACCTGCTCCGTGAGTTGGGCTGCGACCAGGTCGTCGACTACCGGACCGAGCGGTTCGAGGAGGTCGTCGAGCCCGTCGACCTGGTCTACGACCTGGTCGGCGGCGAGACGGCCGTGCGCTCGTTCGACCTGGTGAAGCCCTCCGGCATGCTCATCTGCCTGCCCACGGTCGCGGTCGGGGCCGCGGTGGCGGCGGCGGAGGAGCGCGGGGTGCGGGCCTCCGGCGCCTACGTGCGCGCCGGTGGTCCCGGGCTGAGCGAGCTGCTCCGGCTGCACGCCGACGGGAAGCTCCGGATCCGCGTCGCCGAGACCTTCCCGCTCGAGCGCGCAGCCGACGCCCACCGGCTGGGCGAGCAGGGCCACACGACCGGGAAGATCGTCCTCACGGTGTAGTCGCGCCCGCGCCGCGGGGCCCTGCCGTCGCGTGCTCGCGCAGGAGCGAGTCGAGGAAGTCCTCGGCCTCGGCGGCGGCCGCCGCCGCCTCGCCCGCCCGGATGGCCGCGAGCAGCCCGGTGTGGCTCTCGCAGCGCCCGCCGGCCACCGTGGTCGCGACGCTGGCGTGCACCACCTCGGTCAGCCCGCGGTAGAGCTCGGCCAGCACCCCGTTGTGCGCGCAGCGCAGGACGAGCTGATGGAAGGCCAGGTCGGCGCGGACGAAGGCCGCGAGGTCGGCCGCCTGCTCGGCCTGCTCGCAGGCCGCCATCGCCTCGTCGAGCTCGGCCAGGTCCTCGGCGGTGCGGTGGGTGGCGGCGAGCCGGGCGCCCTCGGCCTCGAGCAGCCGGCGCACCTGCAGCACCTCCCGCAGTTCGGGCCCGGCGAGCCGGCGGATCGCCCCGGAGATCTCGCTGGTCGCCCGGACGAACGTACCGTCGCCCTGCCGGACCTCGAGCAGGCCGGCGTGCGCGAGCGCGCGGACCGCCTCGCGCACGGTGTTGCGCCCGACCCCCAGGGTCACGGCGAGCTCGCCCTCGGGCGGGATCCGGGTGCCGACCGGCCACTCGCCGGCCGCGACGGCCGCGCGGACCTGCTCGATGACCTGGTCGACGAGCCCGGCGCGCCGGGTGGTGGCCAAGGGCACAGGAGCCTCCTCTCATCCGAACATGGGATGTCTGTCAGAGTAGTCGCCATGGCACTGGGGGACCCGGGGCGCGCCCTGTCCGGATCCGGGCGGACGTCCTCCCATCCGCACGCGCCGGCGGGCGCCGAGCACCACGCGATCGCGGAGGGACAGGCGCTCGAGATCGCCGGCGAGGCCGCCGCCGAGGAGCGGCTGGCGCCCGCGCGGTTCGGCCCGCTGCGGGGCTCCGTCCTGCTCGCGGTCGCGGTCGTGCTGGCCGCGCTGAACCTGCGGGCGGCGGTGACCAGCGCGTCGTCGCTGCTCGGTGACGTCCGGACCGGGCTCGGGGCCTCGGCCACCTGGACCAGCCTGCTCACCACCGCGCCCACGCTGTGCTTCGCCGTCGCGGGCCTGGCGGCCCCGGCGCTGGCCCGCCGCGTCGGTCTGGCCCGGGCGATCGGGCTCGCCGTGGCGGTGCTCGGCGCCGGGCTCCTCGTGCGCGTGCTGGGCGGCGCGGGCGTGATGCTCGGCGGCACCTTCGTGGCCTGCGCCGGGATCGCGCTGGCCAACGTGCTGGTCCCGGTCGTCGTCAAGGAGTCCTTCGCCCACCGCGTGGGGCTGATGACCGGCCTCTACACCGCGGCGCTGCAGGGCAGCGGCGCGCTGGGCTCGGCGCTGACCCCGCCGCTGGAGGGTCCCGCCGGCGGCTGGCGCGGCGCGCTGGTGTTCTGGGCGGGGCTCGCACTGGTGGCGCTGGTGGTGTGGATCGTGGCCGCGCGGCACCGGCCGGCGGCCGAGGCGGTCCGCGGCGCCCGGCGCGCCTCGTGGGGGCGGCTGCTGCGCAGCCCGGTGGCCTGGTCGGTGACCGCGTTCATGGGGCTGCAGTCCTTCATGGCCTACGTGATCATGGGCTGGCTGCCGCAGGTCTACCTGGGCGCGGGCCTGTCCAAGGGCGCGGCCGGGGTGATGCTCAGCATCGCGACGCTCGTCGCGGTGCCGTTCAGCCTGGTGGTGCCCGCGATGGCCGCGCGGCGGCGGAGCCAGTCCGGCTGGAACGCCGGGCTCACCCTCCTCTCCCTCGCCGGGACGATCGGGCTCCTGCTGGCCCCGGCCGCGGCGCCGTGGCTGTGGGCGCTGCTGCTCGGCACCGGCATGACCGTCTTCGCCATGGCGATGACCGTGATCACCCTGCGGGCCGGCGACGCCGAGACGGCGGCGGGGCTGTCCGCGATGGCACAGGGCCTCGGCTACCTCATCGCCTCGACCGGGCCGATGCTCGTCGGGCTGCTGCACGAGGCGACCGGCGGCTGGACGGTCTCGCTCCTCGCGCTGCTGGTCGCGCTGGTGGCCCAGCTGGTGGCCGGGGTCCTGGCCGGGCGGCCCCGGCTCGCCTGACCGTCCGCGGCGCCGCAGTGACGAGCCGGTTCACGCGGCTCCGACGGCGGCGCGCAGGGCCGGCACGTAGCCGCGGGCGTACCCCGCGGCCGTGGGGTGGAAGGCGCCCGGGCCGCCGGGCGCGACGATCCACGGGTCGGCGCCGCACAGCCCGTGCCCGACGAAGGCGGGCCGGACGTCGACGAACGTCGCGCCGAAGCGCCGTGCGGAGTCGGCGATCCGGTCGTCCAGCACGTCCGCCCCGGCGTCGATCCGAGCGCTGCGCACCCGGTTCAGCGGGCACCCCGCCCCCTCGCCGAACAGCCGCGGGTAGCCGAGGACCACGACCCGGGCATGGGGCGCGCGCACGTGGATCGCGCCGAGGACCACCGCCAGCGCCGAGGGCAGGACGTACCGGGCGACGCGCTCGCCGGCCCGGACGGCCTGGTCGCAGCCCGCGTCGTCGGCCGCCGTGGTGCAGCGGGCGAGGACGGGCGCGAAGCCGGTGTCGTTGCCGCCCACGGTGACGGTGACGAGGTCGGTGTCCTTCGTGACCGCGGCGAGCTGGTCGCGCAGCACCCCGGCGGTCGTCGCGCCGCTGCACGCGGCCGTGGTGAACGAGGCGGCGCCGGTCGCGGCGGCGTAGCGGGCGGGGTAGGAGGCGTCGCTGCGGGCGCAGGCGCCGCTGGTGCCGTCCGGCGTGGCGCCGACGCCCGCGGCGTAGGAGTCGCCCAGCGCCACGTAGTCCACGGGCTCGGCCGCGACGGCGACCTGCGCACCCACGAGCGTCGTGGCCAGGACCAGGACGAGCGGGAGGAGCACCCGGCGGAGCCCGGAGGGGAAGCGGCGCACCCTGTCGATTCAGCCATCCGCCCGGCGCGGTGGACAACCGCCGTCCGGGTCCGGGGAACGTCCGCACCGCCACGCACCGTACCGACCGTGACCGCCCTACCGGACGACCGTTCAACCAGCTAGCGTGCAGGGCGTGTCGGTGCCGACGGAGGAGCGGGAGACGGTGACGTGGCCCGCCGACGGGCTCGTCGCCGTCGTCAAGCAGGACTGTCCCACCTGCCGACTGGTGGAGCCCGTGCTCGCCGCGCTCCCGGGGCTGACGGTCTTCACCCAGGACGATCCGGGGTTCCCGCAGGGGGTCGCCGACCGGCGGGACGACACGGAGCTGACCGCCAGCCTCGCGCTCGACATCGAGACCGTGCCCACGCTCGTCCGGTTCGCCGGGGGCGTCGAGGCCGGCCGGATCGTCGGCTGGAGCCGGGCGCAGTGGGCCGAGCTGACCGGCGTGGCGGACCTCGGCGAGGGCCTGCCCGAGTACCGGCCCGGCTGCGGTTCCCGCACCCAGGACCCGGACGTGGCCGAGGAGCTGCTGGTCCGCACCCGCGGTGGCTCGCTGCGCTCGCGCCGGCTGGAGATCGCCGCGCTGGAGGACGAGGCCGAGGCGCTGTTCGACCGCGGGTTCACCGACGGGCTGCCGGTCGTCCCGCCGACCCCGGCCCGGGTGCTGCGGATGCTGGAGGGGACCTCGCGCGAGCCGGACGAGGTGGTGGCGGTCGTCCCGCCGAACCTGGTCGAGGCGACCGTCGAGAAGGTCGCGGTCAACGCCGTGCTCGCCGGCTGCCGGCCCGAGTACCTGCCGGTCGTGCTCGCCGCCGTGGAGGCGGCGTGCACGGACGAGTTCAACGCCCACGGCCTGCTCGCGACCACCTGGGGCGCCGGGCCGGCGATCGTCGTCAACGGGCCGGTCCGCGCCGAGATCGGCATGAACTGGGCCGGCAACGCCCTCGGCCAGGGCAACCGCGCCAACTCGACCATCGGGCGGGCGCTGCAGCTGGTGATCCGCAACGTCGGCGGCGGCCGCCCGCAGGAGGTGGACCGCGCCGCGCTCGGGCATCCCGGCAAGGTCGGGTTCTGCTTCGCCGAGGACGAGGAGGGCTCGCCCTTCGAGCCGCTCGCGCAGAGCCGCGGCGTGCCGCCGGGCCGTTCGGCGGTCACGGTGTTCGCGGCGGAGGGGCCCCGCGGGGTCGTCGACCAGATCTCGCGCACCCCGGAGTCGCTGGCCCGCTCGCTCGCCCTCGGGCTGCGCGGGGTGTGCCACCCGAAGCTGGTCCGCGGGTTCGACGCCACGCTGGTCGTCTGCCCGGAGCACGCCCGGGTCTTCGCGCAGGCCGGCTGGGACCGGGCGCGGCTGGAGGCGGCGCTCGACGAGGCGCTGCTGCTGGATCGCGCGGAGATCACCCGCGGGGCGGGCGGCATCGACGAGGGTGTGCCCCCGAGCGACTCCGACCGGCCGCTGGCGAAGTTCCGGCCGGGCGGGCTGATGATCGTGCACGCCGGCGGCGGTGCCGGGATGTTCTCGGCCGTGATCGGCGGCTGGGCGGGCGGACCGGGCGGGAGCGCGCCGGTGACGAGGGAGGTGGACCCGTGGCGGTGAGCGGCAGGGGATCGACGGGGTCGCTGGTGATCCTGGACCCGACGGACGAGAGCACGCCCGAGGGCCGCACCGCGTTGACGCGCCCGGCCACGCTCGACGGGCTGCGGGTCGGGCTGCTGGACATCTCCAAGCCCCGCGGCGACGTCTTCCTGGACCGGCTGGCCGAGCTCCTCGCCGAGCGGGGGATCACGGTGCGGCGTTACGCCAAGCCGACCTTCACCAAGCCCATGCCGCCGGACCTGCGGCGGGAGGTCATCACCGAGTGCGACGTGGTGATCGAGGCCCTCGCCGATTGAGGCTCGTGCACGTCGTGCAGTGTGCACGACTTCGCCGCCCTCGAGGGCCGGGGCGTGATCGCGGCCTTCCTCGCGTCGACGGAGTTCGTGGTGGCCGCGGAGGCCCAGGCGCGGGCGCTCGGCTACCGCGAGGTGCCGTCGGTGTTCGTGCCGCACCCGATCCAGGACCGCACGGACGCCGAGATGCGCGCGCTGGCGGAGGCGGCGCTGGAGCAGGTGATCGCGGCCGTCACCGCGGGGTGAGCGACCCGTGCGGGCCCGCGGGCCCCGCACGGGCGCGACCCGGGTCACCGGCAGGGCAGCTCCAGGGTTCCGAGCCGGTCGATCGAGGCGACGACGACGTCGCCCGGCCCGACCGGCACCGCCGCGGTCAGCCCGCCGGACAGGACGATCTCGCCCGCCCGCAGGCCCTCGCCCTCGGCGGCGAGCGCGCGGACCAGCCAGGCCACGGCGGCGGCCGGGTGGCCGAGCGACGCGGCGCCCGACGCGGTGGCCACGACCGTCCCGTTCTTCTCCAGCACCACTCCGACGAGCCGCAGGTCGATGCCCTCGGGCGGGACCGGTGCGCCGACGACGTACCGGGCGGCCGAGGTGTTGTCCGCGACGACGTCGGCCATCGTGAAGCCGTAGTCGGTGTAGCGGGAGTCGAGCACCTCGACTCCCACGGCCACACCGGAGGACGCGGCCACCACGTCCGCCGCGGTGACGTGCGGGCCGGCGAGGTCGCGGCCGAGGGTGAACACGATCTCGGGTTCGCAGCGCGGCTGGATCTGCGCTCCGGTGTCCAGCGGCTCCCCGAGGTCCAGTGCGCCGGCGGCGGGCAGGAACCCGTAGATCGGCTCGCCGACGTTCACCTGCTTCTGCTTCGCCCGCGAGGTCACGCCGAGCTTCCACCCGGCCAGCGGGCCCGCGGAGTCGCGCAGCGCGCGTTGCACCCGGTAGGCGGTGGGCAGGTCCAGGTCGGGGTACTCGTCGGAGAGCTTGCCGATCGGGGTGCGGTCGGCCACGGCCTCGCTCAGCCGGGCCGCCAACGCGGCAACGTCGACGGTCATGCGCCCACCCTCACGGTGACCGGCCCGAGCCGGTCGAACTCGGCCCGGAACACGTCGCCGGGGGTCATCGGGACGGCTGCGTGCAACGCACCCGTCATGACCAGGTGTCCGGGTTCGAGGGCCACCCCGTTCTCGCCCAGGATGTTGGCCAGCCAGGCGACGACGGCGACCGGGTCGCCCAGGGCCGCCGCGCCGGCCCCGGTGTCGACCAGTTCGCCGTTGCGGGTCAGGGTCATCCCGATCATGCGGGTGTCGAGGTCGGTGACGGGCACGATCCGGCTCGACGTCGCGACCGCGCCGTTGGAGGCGAGGTCGGCGACGGTGTCGGCGAGCTTGATCCGCCAGTCGGCGATGCGGGAGTCGACGATCTCCATCCCGGCCACGGCGCCGGCCAGCGCGGCGCGGGCCCGGGTGACGGTCACGCCGGGGCCGGCCAGCCGCTCGCCGAGCACGAACACGATCTCGGCCTCGACCTTGGGGGCGATGAACCGGCTGAGCGGGACCTCGTCGCCGTCGCGGTAGACGGTCGAAGCGAGCACCGGCCCGTGGTCGGGGGAGTCCACACCGATCATCTTCTGCATCGGCTCGGAGGTCAGGCCGACCTTGTGGCCGACGATCCGGTCGCCGTCGGCGAGCAGCAGGTCGATCAGCTCGCGCTGCACCGCGTACCCGTCGGCCATCCCCAGCGTCGGGTCGTCGTCGGTGAAGGGCGGGATCGGCGTGCGGGTGCGCCGGGCGTCGTAGAGCGCCCGGGCCTTGGCCGCCGCGTCCGTCACGGGCATGCGCACCTCCTGCGTCGATGATCCCGCCCATCCTCCCCGGCCCGGTCCCCGCGGGCACGGGCAGCGCCCGGGACAGGGTGGGCCTCGGCTCGTCGGGACCGGGCCCGGCGATCGTTTCCGCTCCGGCCCGGCCGCGCGTGGTACAGAGTGTCGGCAGGGCCATCGCGACGCAGCCGGCCCTGAGGGAAGGCGCGTGAGCGCGCGAAGGGTCTCGAAGGGGAGGCACCCGTGGCGGTCGAGTTCGATCTGGGGACCCGCTACCGACCGGCGGCGGGGCCGGCCCTGCTCACCGGGGTGCAGGCGATCGCGCGGTTGCTGGTGGAGCAGCACGCGGCCGACGCCGCGGCCGGGCTGCGCACCGCCTCGTTCGTGTCCGGGTACCAGGGCAGCCCGCTCGGCGGACTGGACCGGACCCTCGCGGGGTTGCCCGAGCTCGCCGGGAGCGCGGGCCTGCGGTTCGTGCCCGCCGTCAACGAGGAGCTGGCCGCGACCGCGGTCTGGGGCAGCCAGGTCGAGGTGCCCGGGCACGAGCGGACCGTCGACGGCGCGGTCGGGGTCTGGTACGGCAAGGCGCCGGGCGTGGACCGGGCCGGCGACCCCTTCCGGCACGGCAACATCTGCGGCGCCCACCCGCAGGGCGGGGTGCTGGTGCTGGCCGGCGACGACCCCGGCTGCAAGTCCTCGACGATCCCGTGCGTCTCGGAGCGGGCGCTCGCCGGCTACGGGCTGCCGGTGCTGTACCCGGCCGACGCCGCCGACGTCGTGCGGCTGGGCCGGTACGGGATCGCGCTCAGCCGCGCGTCGGGCATGTGGGTGGGGCTGAAGATCACCGCCGACGTGGCCGACGGCGTGTACGCGCTCGACCCGGCGGAGGTCTCCGGCCTCGGGATCACGGTCCCGGAGCTGGAGTGGGAGGGCCGGCCCTGGCGGTACCGGCAGTACCCGATGCTCGTCCCGCCGTCGTCCCTGGAGGCGGAGGCCCAGCTGTACGGGCCGCGCCGGGGCATGGTCCGGGCGTTCCTCGCCGCCAACCCGGTCGACGTCCTGGTGGATCCCGCGCCGGGCGCGACGATCGGGATCGTGGCCGGCGGCAAGGCGTTCGGCGACGTCCGCCAGGCGCTGCGGGACCTGGGCGTGGAGTCCGGGGTGCGCCTGCTCAAGCTCGGCGCGATCCACCCGGTGGAGCGCGAGCGGCTGCGTGCCTTCGCGGACGGGCTCGACACGGTGCTGGTGGTGGAGGAGAAGTCGCCGTTCGTCGAGACGGCGGTGCGCGACGCCCTGTACGGCACGCCCTCCGCGCCCGCGGTGCTGGGCGCGACCGACGCCACCGGCGCGCCGCTCGTGCCGCAGGCGGGCGAGCTCACCGCGGCGGTGCTGGCCGGCCCGCTGCGCCGGGTGCTCCGGGACCGCCTGCCGCTCGCCGCGCCGAAGGCGGCCCCGCCGCCGCTGGAGCTGCTGCCCGTCGCCCGCACCCCGTACTTCTGCTCCGGCTGCCCGCACAACCGCTCGACCGTCGTCCCGGAGGGCGCGGTGGCGGGCGGCGGCATCGGCTGCCACGCGATGGTCGCGCTCACGCACCGGGAGGTCAGCGAGGTCGGCTCGCTCACGCAGATGGGCGGCGAGGGTGCGCAGTGGATCGGCCAGGCGCCGTTCACCACGGCCCGGCACATGTTCCAGAACATGGGCGACGGCACGTTCGCGCACTCCGGGCAGCTCGCCGTGCAGGCGTGCGTGGCCGCGGGCGTCACCATCACCTACAAGCTGCTGTACAACCGCGCGGTCGCCATGACCGGCGGGCAGGACGCCGAGGGCGGGCTCGAGGTGCCCGCGCTCGCCGCGAAACTGCTCGCCGAGGGCGTCGCGAGGGTCCTCGTCTGCGCCGACGAGCCGCAGCGGTACCGGGACCTGCCGCCGCTGCCGAAGGGCGTGGACCTGTGGCACCGGGACCGGTTCGACGAGGCCCAGCGGGTCCTGGGGGAGATTACCGGCGTCACCGTGCTGATCTACGACCAGCGGTGCGCCGCGGAGTCCCGGCGGCTGCGCAAGCGCGGCGCGATCCCGGTCCGGCCCACCCGCGTCGTGATCAACGAGGCGGTGTGCGAGGGCTGCGGCGACTGCGGGGCCAGGTCGAACTGCCTGTCCGTGCAGCCCGTCGACACCGAGTTCGGCCGCAAGACCCGCATCGACCAGACCTCCTGCAACACCGACTACTCGTGCCTCGACGGGGACTGCCCGTCGTTCGTCACCGTCGAGGCGCCCGTCGGCAGGACGGCCCGGCGCGAGCGCCCGGAGCCGCCGGCCGTGCCCGACGTCGAGGTGCCGGCGACCGGCGACGTCTTCCTGGCGGGCATCGGCGGGACCGGGATCGTCACGGTCAGCCAGGTGCTCGCCTCCGCCGCCGTGCGCGACGGCCGGGCGGTGCACGGCGTGGACCAGACCGGGCTCTCGCAGAAGGCCGGCCCGGTCGTCTCGCACCTGCGGGTCGGCGACCACGGCCCGGCCAACCGGGTCGGTGTCGCGGACTGCTACCTGGCCTTCGACGCGCTCGTCGGGGCGGACTCCCGCCACCTCGCCCACGCCGCGCCGGACCGGACCACGGCCGTGGTCTCCACCAGCACGGTGCCGACCGGGGCGCAGGTCCGGGACGCGGGCGTGACGCCCCCGGCCGCGGACGAGCTGCTGGACCGGATCGCCGGCCGCACCCGGGCCGTCGTCACGCTCGACGCCCAGGCCGCGGCCCGGGCGCTCTTCGGCGACGCCACGCCGGCCAACCTGCTGCTGGTCGGGGCGGCCCACCAGGCCGGGCTGCTGCCGGTCTCCGCCGCCGCCGTCGAGTGGGCCATCGAGCTCAACGGCGTGGCGGTCGGGGCCAACACCGCCGCGTTCCGCTGGGGCCGGGTGGCCGTGGCCGACCCGGCGGCGTTCGCCGCCGCGGTGCCGTCGGCGGCGGTGCGGGAGACCGAGCCCCCCGGATCGACACCGGCTCCCGACCTCGGCGGGCTGGCGGGGGAGACCCGGCGGCTGGTCGGCCTCCGGGCCGCCGAGCTGGTCGCCTACCAGTCCGCGCGGACGGCCCGCGGGTACGTCGCCGACGTGCAGACGGTCTGGGCGGCCGAGCGGGCGCTGGGGGAGGACACACGGTTCTCCGAGGCCGTGGCGCGCGGGCTGCACCGCCTCACCGCGTACAAGGACGAGTACGAGGTGGCCCGGCTGCTCACCGACCCGGCCTTCGAGGCGCGGCTGGCCGCGGAGGTGCCGGGCGGGACGCGGATGCGCTACCGGCTGCACCCGCCGGTGCTCAAGGCGCTCGGCCGCCGGCGGAAGATCGCGCTCGGGCCGTGGATGCGGCCGGTGCTGCGGACGCTGGCCAAGGGCAAGGTCGTGCGCGGCACCCCGCTCGACGTGTTCGGCCGGACGGAGGTCCGCCGGCTGGAGCGCGCGCTGCGCGACGAGTACCGGGCGATGGTGCTGCGGCTCGCCGCGGGGCTGACCCCGGAGACCTACGGGACCGCGGTGGCGGCGGCGGAGGCGGCAGAACTGGTCCGCGGCTACGAGGAGGTCAAGCTGGCCGGGGTGGCGCGCTACCGGGCCCGGCTGGCCGAGCTCGGCGTCACGGACTCGACCCCCGGCGGGCCCGCCGAAGCGCCCCCTCCGGTGGGCCCGGCCTCTTGACGATCGCCGTCCCGGCGTTCCCGATCAGGTGACCCAGGTCCCGTAACGCCGTTCGGCGCGGTCTCCGAGCGACGCCGCGGTGACCGCCCGCACAGTCCGCTAGCACTGCGTCGAGTGCATTTCACCGAGAGTGACAGCGGGTGGACCGTAGGGCCCGTCCGTGCGGTGAACGGCGGGCGAACGACCCGCGTGTCGCGCCGACACGCCGGACGAGTGCCGTTCCGGCCACTCGGCGCGCCACCCGATCCGGTGGTCTCGCCGGGCGCATCCGGGCCGAGACAGTGGGTACCCGGCCCCGCTAGCGTCGTCCGCGGATCACGACGAGGTCACGAAGTGGACACCGGGCCGGCACCCCCCGAGCCGTCCCGCTCCGGCTCCCCACCGGAAGTCCGGCCCCGTCACGATCCGGAAGGAAGATCGTGGCACGGCATCGCTCCCCCCAGGGCCGTCGCGCGATCGCCGGGCCACCGCTGCCCGCCGCCCCCGCGGCGGCAGCGGTGCCCGG